>JBKPRL010000136.1:0-68278 GCA_046734535.1 bacterium
GCTCGGGGCAGCCGACGGTGGCGGCAGGACCGCGGGCTCGGGCGCGGACGCGTTGGGCCGAGCGGGCGCGACCAGCCGGGGCCCCGCGGGCGCAGGCGCCAGCGACCGCGCCGGTACGACGGGGGGCGGCAGGTTCGACACGACCGGCGGCGGCAGCTGGTGGGCGTGGGTGCGCCGCCACACGACCGCGTTGATGACCGGGGACGCGGCCAGGATCCGTCCGACCACGTAGGCCCAGAGCAGCAGCGACAGGGAGCCGCCGATCGCGCCGTAGGTCTCCGACTTCCGCTCGAAGGAGTGGGAGATGTACACGACCGTGAAGACGTGGAGCGCCTCGATGCCCACGCCGACCAGCAGCGCGCCGGGGACCATGTCTCGCCACGACACGTCGAGCGGGTGCGGGAAGACCTTGAGCGAGGCGAGGAGCCACAGGCCGGCGGGGATCAGCATGAAGACCGAGGTGGCGAAGACCCACGCCGGGAAGGAGCGGTCCTGCAGCTTGCTGGTCAGCTGGACGAGGACGAGGGCGCCCAACACAGCGACGAGCAGGAGGGCGATGGCGCGGACCTGCCGTCGCACCCGCACTCGTGGGACTCGCCAGATCAGCACGTGGATGACCGTCATCACCTTGATCAGGTTCCGGGCACCGAGGACGAGCGCGAAGCCGCTGATGGCCAGGATCGTCAGCCGGCTCCACACGGACTGGTCACCGACGTTCTTGATGGTCGCGGCCAGCAGCCCGGCGATGCCGGCCTTGTCGGCCGCGGACGCCGGGGTGATCCCCGTGGCGTCCGCGGCAAGACCGAAGGCCACGACGATGAAGAAGATGAACGGGACGATGAACAGGAACACCCGGAAGGCCACCGCGCCGGCCAGGATCCCACCCCCCACCTCCGTGTCCTGCTCGTACGACCCGAAGGCGATGTCGACAAGGCGGGAGCGGGGCCGGTTGGCCTCAGCTCTGAGCCGCAGCTCCTCGGCTCGAGCGCGGGCCCTGGCGACCGCTTCGGCCCCTCGCTCCTTCACAGACCGCTTCTGGTCGGCCTCGGGCTCCTCCACGCCCGCGAGTCTGCCAGCAGGTTCCGAGGTCGTTAGCTCGGATCGTCGCCGGGCACCGCGGCCGCCGCGAAGTCGCCCATGCTGGTGAAGGTCCAGTCCGGGCGCACGAGCCGGTCCGGCGGGGGCGAGGCAGTGCTGGCGTCGTCCCGCCGGCGGTCGATCCACACCGAGTGCAGGCCGTTGGCCTGCGCCGGGACGTGGTCGTGGTACAGGCTCTCGGCGACGTGGAGGAGCCGCTCGCGAGGGATGCCCAGGCCGTCGACGCCGGCCAGCAGGGCCTCGAAGCTGCGCGGGCTGGGCTTGTACGCGCCCACGTCCTCGGCCGTGATCACGAGGTCGAAGTCGACACCGAGCCGCGCTGCACTCCGGGCGAACGACGCTCGATCGACGTTCGAGAGGATGATCAGGCGATACCGGGTGTGCAGCCGGTGCAGCGCGTCGGCCGAGTCCGGGAAGGCCGGCCACTGTCCCACCGACGCGCCGAAGGTCGCAGCCTCGTCGTCGCTGACCGCCGCGCCCAGGCGGTCGCCGACGCGACGCATGGTCTCGGCCAGGACGTCGGGATAGCGGCTGGTCGGATGCTCCTGTTGCACGTGGGTCTCGTTGGCGGAGAACGCGGCGACGAGGTCGTCCGGCCCGACGACCAGGTCGTGGGCCTGGGCCCACGGCGCCAAGGCGGCCGCGATCCCGGTCTCCCAGTCGATCAGCGTGCCGTAGCAGTCGAAGCTCAGGGCGTCGAAGTCTGCGAGGGCGGGCATCGGACCTCCTCAGGTCGCGTGGGCGTCAGCCGGCCGGCACGGCGCGGGCGGCCGCGTGCTCGTCGCGCAGCTGGCGCTTCAGGATCTTGCCGGGACCGGACTGCGGGAGGGGCTCGGTGCGCAGGCTGACGACCTTCGGCACCTTGTACCCCGCGATCAGCGCGCGGCAGTGGTCCCGCAGCTCCTCGGCCAGCTCGGGGGTCGGCGCCGTCCCCTCTCGGACGACGACGACGGCGTGCACGGCCTCCCCCCACCGCTCGTCCGGCAGGCCGAAGACCGCGGCCTCCAGGACGGCCGGGTGCTCGTAGAGCGCGTTCTCCACCTCCACCGAGTAGACGTTCTCGCCGCCGCTCACGATCATGTCCTTGGCCCGGTCGACGAGGAAGAGGTAGCCCTGCTCGTCGAGGTAGCCCAGGTCGCCTGTCCGGTACCAGCCGTGGTGCAGCGCGTTGGCGGTGGCCTCCGGGTCCTCCCAGTAGCCGGCCATCACGTTCGGCCCGCGCACGAGCACCTCGCCGACCTCCCCGTGCCCGACGCGCCGCTCGTCGGGGCCGACCACCTCGACCTCGACGCCCGGGACGGGCTGGCCACACGACGCCAGCCGCGGACCGTCCAGCACTCGTTCCTCGTGGCGCAGGACGGTCACGACGGACGACGTCTCCGTGGCGCCGTAGAAGTGCGCCAGCTCGGCGCCGGGAAAGGTGGCGTGGGCCCGGCGCACGATCTCGGCCGGGATGGGCGACGCGGCGTGACCGATGAGGCGCAGCGTGCGGACGTCCCTCGGGCGCCGGCCCTGCTCGTCGACCATCGCGGCGACCATGGTCGGCACGGGCACCAGCACGGTCACGCCGTGGCGCTCGATGAGGTCGAGGCTGACCGCAGGGTCGAACGACGGCAGCACGACGATGGTCCCCCCGAGCCAGACGAGCCCGAGCAGCGGTGCGGTCCCGGCGACGTGGAAGAGCGGGGCGACGGCCAGCAGCTCGTCGGCACCCTCGAGGCTGCAGGCCAGCGTCTTGTGGAACGCGTTGGCCACGAGGTTGCGATGGGTCAGCACCACGCCCTTGGACCGGCCGGTCGTACCGCCTGTGAAGAAGATGGCCGCGGGATGGTCCTCGGTCGTCGCTTCCGCAGCGCCGGCGGTCGGTCCGAACGGCGAACTGGCTTCGGCCGGCAGCGGCGCGCCGGCCAGCAGCGCCTCGTACTCGGCGCCGAAGCGGACTGTCGCCTCCACCGCCTTGCCCAAGGGCCCGGGGTCCCGGTCGGTGAGGAGGACGCGGGCGCCCGATCGCCGCAGCGCATCGAGCAGCTCGGGCTCGGCATGACGGGTGTTGAGGGGGACGATCACGAAGCCGGCGGCCGGCACGGCGAGGTGCGCCTCCACATAGCGATGGCAACCGGCGGCCAGGACGGCCACGCGGTCCCCGTGCCGCAACCCGAGCCCGGCGAGGCCGCTGGCCAGGCGGGCACAGCGCTCGTGGAGGGTCGCGTAGTCGAAGCGCTCCTCGCCGCAGATGACGGCGGTGCGACCGGCCGCCGTGCGTCGCGCGTGCTGGAGGGGCGCACCGGTGGTCAGCATCGAACGCTCAGACCGGACGTGACGCGAGGAGCTCGACCGTGCGGGCGATCTCCTCCTCGCTGCCGAAGGGGGTGGCCTGGAAGTCGGTGGCGCCCATCTCCTCGACCCGCTTGAGCGTGCCGGCGATGGCCGCCTCGTCGCCGACGACCGCGATGTCGCCCGGGCTGCGCGCGCCCTCCGCGACCAGCATCGCCCGGTAGGCGGGCAGCCGGCCGTAGACGGCGAACTCCTCGTCGGCCCGGGCGCGGCCGGCGGAGGTGTCGTCGGTCAGCAGGATCGGCAGACCGACGACGACTCGCGGCGCGGGCCGCTCCGCCCTGCGCGCCGCGGCCGTGATGACCGGGATGCTGTGGTCCTCGAGGGTCCGCAAGCCGGTCATCCAGCTGACGAACCCGTCGGCCAGCGAGCCGGCCACCCGCAGCATCTGCTCGCCGAGGGCGGCCAGCAGGACCGGCGGTGGCGGCTGGCCACTGAAGGAGGCGTCCAGGCGGATCCGCGCCCGCATCGTCTCGCCCTGGAAGTCGACCCGCTGCTCGGCCAGCAGGGGCCGCAGGACGCTCAGGTACTCGCGCGCGTGGCGGACGGGCCGTGCGAAGTCCAGCCCGAGCTGGCCGTCGATGACCTTCTCGTGGGACACGCCGATGCCGAGGGTCAGCCGTCCGCCGAGGGCGTCGTCGACGGTGAGCGCCTGCGCGGCGAGCGCGACCGGGTGGCGGGGGTGCGTCGGGATGATCGCCGTGCCCAGCTCCAGGTGCTCCGTCGCCTGCCCGGCGACGGCCAGGAGGGTGAGGATGTCGGGGCCGTTGGGGATCCCGGGCATCCAGGCGCTGTCCAGTCCGAGCTGCTCGAGCCGGACCAGCTGGGCCCGGACCGAGTCGATCGTCGCGCGCTGGTTCGGCACGACGACGCCGATGCGCATGGGGTCAGCGTCCGGTGGCGAGGTGGCGCAGTGCCTCCGCCGTGTCGGGTTCGACGTCGACGCCGTAGGCCGAGACGATCACCCCGCGGGCGTGGCAGACGGAACAGGTGATCCCCAGCACGATCATCTCGTCGTCAGGATCGGACTCGCCCTCGAAGCGAAAGGTGCGGTCGATCTGGACGTGGTGGAGCTCCGTCGCGGGGGTGACCGCGCCGCAGACGGAGCAGACCAGGCCCTCGGCCCTCAGCTCCACAGGATCGCGATAGCCCTCCGCCTCGAGGAGAGCGACCGCCTCCGTGACGGTGTCGGGCGCGTCGGGCATCACCTGCACCGTAGCGTCGTGGTCAGGGCGAGCCGAGTGCCGCCTCCACCTCCCTGGCCCACTGGATGCGGACGCCGACGGTGTCGACGGCGAAGGCGGGCACCGCGATCGCATGGGCACCGATGGCCCGGGCCCGAGCCGCGACCGCGGACGGCTGGGCCTCCGGGCCGCTCAGCACGAGGTCCTCGAGGACGGCATCGGGCACGTGGCGCCGGGCGCCGTCGCCGTCGCCGCCCACCATGGCCTCGCGGATGACGTCGACCTGCTCGGCGCTCAGCCCCCATCGGCCCAACGTCGCGGGACCGGCGTTCAGCACGGCGTAGACCGCCACGGTGGCCAGGTCGTTCCCCGGCTCGCCGTCGGGCTCGCCTGGCAGCTCGACGAGAGGCGCCCAGACGACCTCGGGGCCGCCGTCCTCGCGGGCCGCCGCGCCGTGGCGGATCGTTCCGGTGACCCGCTCCAGGTCGCTGATCGCGGTCGCCCAGACGAGGGCCTGGTCGGCGTGGGACCCGGCCACCTGGAGCATCTGGTTCCGGCCGCCGGCGACGAGGATGGTCGTGCGCCGCAGCGGGACCTCCAGCTTGCGGCCGCTCCTGTCGTCGAGTGGCGCGCCGGCCACGACGTTGCGGACCAGCTCGACCAGTGCCGCCGTGCGCCTGGCGGCGTCGCGGCGGTCGACGTCCGCGGCCACACTGGCCTCGCTCCCACCGGCAGCCAGGCCCAGGAAGACGCGCTCGCCGGCCAGCTCCTGCAGGGTGGCCAGCGCGGCGACGGTCTGGAACGGGTGGCGGAGGTAGGGGTTCGTCATGGCCGGGCCGAGACCCAGCGTCGTCGTCGCGTCGGCTGCGCCGGCCAGGAGGAGCCACACGTCACGCCACCAGAACGCGTCGGCCAGGCCCAGCCAGCCCGCTCCCGCCTCCTCGCTGGCCCGGGCGAGCCGCGCCGCGTCGTTCACGTCGGGGTTGGCCAGGTGGCCGATCACGCCGACCACGGGGACCTCCCGGTCCGGCGTGCCAGGATGGGTCGCGTGGTGTGGATCCGGACCATCTCGTGGGAGGACAGCGAAGGCGACCTGCGGGCCGCGTACGACTGGCAGGCCACCCGCCTCGGCGCCCCAGCCGAGTTCACGATGCTGGGCAGCCTGTACCCGCCCATCGTCGAGGAGCGCCTGCGCCTGTACCGCGCCGTCGACGGCTGTCCCAGCGCGCTGACCTCCGAGGAGCGGCTGCTGGCGGCGTTCGTGACCTCGCTGCTCAACGGCACGACCCACTGCGCCTCCGGTCTGCGACACCGGCTGCTCGACGAGGGCTGGACGGTGGCCGCGCTCGAGGCGGTCGCCGCGGACCCGGCCAACGTGCGCACCTCGGACCCGCGCCTCGACGCGATCGCGGCGCACGCGGCGCGACTCACCACCCAGCCCTCTGCGGTCACGGCTCCCGATCTGGATGCGTTGCGAGCTTGCGGTCTCGGCGACCTCGAGCTCCTTGATCTGAACAACGTCGTTGCCTACTACAACTACATCAACCGTGTCGCCAACGGCCTCGGATTGACAACGCCACTCTCGCCTCACGACGCCCGTCACGCGCTTCCGGCCGACGCCCGGACCTGACCCTCACGCGACGAGGCCCTCCGCCCGCAACGCCGGCAGGACCTCGCTGACCAGGGCCTCCACGGTCTCGCGCGATGACCGGTCGTCCTGGCCCGGGAGGAGCGACAGGTCGTCGACACCGAGCGCCGCGTAGCGCGCCATCTCGTCGACGAGGTAGCTGGCCGGACCCGTCATCGCCTGCCAGTCCACACCATCCGGCCGCGAGGCGACGGGTTCGACGCCGACCCGAACGCGCACGGCCAGCAGCCCGCCGCCACCCCCGTGCCAGGTCCGCGCCCAGGGCTCGAGCGCGTCCGGGGACATCCGCGACGCCTGGAACGGCAGCCCCAACGCCAGCGCGCGACGCATGGTCGCCTCGGCGCCGGCCAGCCAGAGCGGCGGTCCGCCCGCCGTGAGCGGTCCGGGAGCCAGCACGGCCGGCACCCGGACGAAGGGACCGTCGTAGGCCTCCCCGCGGAACGCGGCCTGCAACCCCGTGACAGCGTCGGCGAAGTGCGCACCTCGTCGCGCATGGTCGAGGCCACGCGCCGTCGATTCCGCCGGCCAGAAGCCGGGGGCGACCGCCAGCGTGAACCGGCCGCCGCTCACGTGGTCGAGCGTCATGGCCTGCTTGGCCAGCCAGGTCGTGTCCCGAAGGGGGAGCACCGCGGCGCCGAGGGCGACCGCCGCGGTCGGGAAGCGCCCGGCCAGCCACGCCAGCTCCGTGAAGGGCTCCATCGCTCCTGACCACGTCGGGAAGTCCGGGTTGCGGAGGAGGCCGTCGCCCAGCCACAAGGGATCGAGACCACCGGCGACCGCGGTCGCGGCCAGCGCCTCGACCTCGGCGCGGGTCGTGGCGAAGGGCGAGAGGCCGATCCTCATCGGCGGCAGGGTCGATCCATGGCTCGCCCACCGTAGGCTCGCCCGCCATGGCCGTCGGCACCCCCCGGTTCGGACTCTGGCTCTTCCCTGATCGGCCAGCCGGCGTGCTGGTCGACGTGATCGTCGCCGCCGAGGCGCTCGGCCTCGACGAGGTGTGGCTGGGAGACGAGGGCCCGGCTCGCGACCCGCTCGTCACCCTCGCTGCGGCGGCGGTCCGGACGACCACCATCGCCATGGGCGTCGCTGTCACCAACCCCTACTTGCGCCACCCCGCGGCGACGGCGTCGGCCTTCGCCACCCTGGCCGAGCTCGCCGGCCCCGGCCGGGTGGTGCTCGGGATGGGCTCGGGCGGCGACCTCGCCCTCGGTCCGACCGGCGCGGTGCGGGAGCAACCGCTCCGACGGGTGAGCGACGCCCTTCGCATCGCCCGGGCGGTGCTGCGCGGTGAGCCGACCGATGGCTACGAGCCACCGCCCCACTCGACCTCAGCGCCCGACGTGCGCATCGTGATCGGTGCCCGCAGCGAGCGGCTCAACCGGCTGGCCTCCGCCGAGGCGGACGGGGTGTTCATCGGCGGTGTGCCGCTGCCGATGATGGACACGACGCTCGCGTGGGCTCGCGCCGTTCGCCCCATCGACGCC
The DNA here is from genome assembly GCA_046734535.1 of bacterium. Taxonomy (GTDB): domain Bacteria; phylum Actinomycetota; class Acidimicrobiia; order Acidimicrobiales; family Ilumatobacteraceae; genus DASTFY01. Next base: position 7,749 of record JBKPRL010000136.1, read on the forward strand.
GCGATCTACCCCAACGTCGCCCTCTCGCCCGAGGAGGTCGACGCCATCAGGCCGCAGCTCATCTACGCCCTCCACGACGGCCCGGCCGAGACCCGGATCGCGGTCGCGGTCACCCGCGAGGAGGTGCAGGAGGCCGTCGCGGCGATGGCCGCCGGGGACGACGGACCGGCGCGCACCCTGATCGACGATCGCCGGTTGGACCACCTCCTGGTCCACGGGACCGACCCGTGCCAGCTCGGGCGGCGACTGGCTGCGCTCGCTCGGCGGCACGCCGCCACGAGCGTCGGCGTCGCCTACGTGGGCGGGGATCCGATGGGCGCGCTCGACCGCGTCGCGGCGACGGCCCGTGCCTTCCGGCACACGCTGGCATGATCGTCCGCTGCCGGCCAGTACGTTGCTGGTCGTGAGCACCACCGCCGGCCCGGGCGACGAGCGCTACGGCTTCCGGACGCGCGCCGTGCATGCCGGCAGCCGCCCGGATCCGACGACAGGCGCCCGCGCCGTACCCATCTACCAGACGACGAGCTTCGTGTTCGAGGACGCGCTGGACGCCTCCTCGCTCTTCGCGCTGCAGAAGTTCGGGAACATCTACAGCCGCATCGCCAACCCGACGGTGGCCGCGTTCGAGGAACGCATGGCCAGCCTCGAGGGCGGGCTGGGTGCCGTCGCCGCCTCGAGCGGCCAGGCTGCAGAGCTCCTGGTCATGATCGCGCTGGCCGGCGCGGGCGACCACATCGTCGCCTCCTCCCGGCTCTACGGCGGGACCCGCACGCTGCTCGATGTCACCTTGCGGCGGCTCGGCATCGAGACGACCTTCGTGGACGGCGACGACCTCTCCGACTACAAGGCCGCGCTGACGCCGCGGACGCGGGCCGTCTACGCGGAGGTCATCGGCAACCCGTCGGGCGCGATCGCCGACCTCGAGGGCCTGGCCGGTGTCGCCCACGGCCACGAGATCCCGTTCGTGGTGGACGCCACCCTGGCCACGCCGTTCCTCTGCCGGCCCATGGAGTTCGGGGCCGACATCGTGGTGCACTCGACGACGAAGTTCCTCGGCGGCCACGGGACGTCCATCGGCGGCGTCGTCGTCGAGTCCGGCCGGTTCGACTGGGCCAACGGCAGCTTCCCGCTGATGACGGAGCCCGTCGCCACCTACAAGGACCTGTCGTGGTGGGGCAACTTCGCCGAGTACGGCTTCCTCACACGGCTGCGGGCCGAGCAGCTGCGCGACGTGGGCGCCACGATGACCCCGTTCAACGCCTTCCTGTTCCTGCTGGGCCTCGAGACCCTGCCGCTGCGCATGGCCGCCCACGTGGAGAACGCGGCGGTCGTGGCCCGCTTCCTCGAGGAGCACCCGGCCGTGCCCTGGGTGGCGTACGCCGGTCTCCCCTCCTCGCCGTGGCACGAGCTGGCCGAGCGCTACCTGCCTCGCGGGCCGGGCGCGGTCTTCTCCTTCGGCGTGGCCGGCGGCCGCACGGGTGGTGAGCGCTTCATCGAGCGGGTGCAGCTGGCCAGCCACCTCGCCAACGTGGGCGACGCCAAGACGCTCGTCATCCACCCAGCGAGCACGACCCACGCCCAGCTGCGGGACGACGCGCTCGCCGGGGCCGGCGTGTCGCCCGAGCTCATCCGCCTCTCGGTGGGCATCGAGGACCCGGAGGACATCTGCCGCGACCTCGACCAGGCGCTGCGGGCGGCGATCGCGTGACGGTCTGGGTCAACCCCGGGGCAAAGGAGCGGCAGCGCATCATCGCCGAGACCCGCACCGTCGCCATCGTCGGCGCCTCCCCGAACCCGGCGCGCGCCAGCTACTTCGTGATGACCTACCTGCTGGCGGACTCGGACTTCCGGCTGTTCCCGGTCAACCCCGGCGCCACCGAGATCCTCGGCCTGAAGGTGGTGCCGAGCCTGGCCGACCTCCCTGAGGTGCCGGACCTCGTCGACGTGTTCCGGAGGACCAACGAGCTGCCCTCGGTCACCGAGGACGCGATCGCCGTCGGCGCCCGGACGCTGTGGTTCCAGCTCGGGCTGAGCCACGACGCCGCGGCCCAGCGGGCCCACGACGCCGGCCTGAACATGGTGGCCAACCGCTGCCTCAAGATCGAGCACGCCCGCTTCCACGGCGGACTGCACCTGGCCGGCTTCGACACCGGCGTCATCACCTCTCGCCGGCGCGACGCCTAGGGGCCCTGCTCGAGAGGCTCAAGGGGCGCGCCACCCGGGCGACCGGGCGGGACGGCGGCCCGAGCTGGCGCGGCGGCCCAGGACAGGCCCCTGCGCAGCAGCTCGTAGAACTCGGAGACCTCCCACGATCCTCGTTCGACCTTGGGCCAGTAGCTGCCGTCGTCGGGTGGTGCCACCATGTCGTAGTGGCCCCGGCAGTGGCCGAGCGTGAGGTAGAGCACGCAGCCACGACCGAGCGGACGGCGGTACATGACCAGTCGCGGGTCGTCATCGGGCCACGAGGAGTCGCCGAAGGACGGGGTGGTGCCCGTCCAGCGGGTCTGCAGCAACGGCTCGATCGTGCCGTGGTACTCGCTGAGGTACAGCTCGTCGGTGGCGTCGAAGGTCTCGATGTCCTCGACGAGGGGATCGTTCTCGGCGCCGGGCGAGATCGAGACCTCGTAGGGCTCGATCGTCGGGTGGGAGAGGAACTGGCTGCCGAGCGTGTCGACGAAGACCGGGAACGCCCGCGGCGTCGTGAAGGGCCCTGCTCCCCTGGCGGTGGGCGGGTCGATGGCGGTGTTCGTCCCGTGGAGCGCGAACCACCGGCCGCCGGCCTCGACCCACGACCGCAGTGCGTGCTGCGCGGCTTCGCTCGGACGGACGTCGCAGGTGTAGCTCACGAGGAAGTCGGCGGCCGTCATCGCGTCGAGGTCCTCGTAGTGCTCGGCCACCTTGACCCGGACCCGCTCGTCCTCGGCCAGGAGCTTCAGCAGCTCGAGGCGGGCGAAGTCGAAGTCGTGCCAGCTGCCCCCACACACGAGGTAGGCGTCGATGCGGCCGCTCGGAGCTGTCATGCCCTTCCTCCCTGCTCACTTCTGATCGTCGCGCCGCGCGGCTGTTGCGGTCCCATCCGCCAGCAGCCGCTCGAGCACGAGCGCCACGCCGTCGTCGTCGTTGCTGGCCGTCACCTCGTCGGCCAGCTCCTGGGTCAGCGGCTCGGCGTTTCCCATGGCCACGCCCCATCCGGACCACGACAGCATCTCGTGGTCGTTGAGCCCGTCGCCGAAGGCCACGACGCCTGCAGGGTCGACGCCGATCCGGCCGCAGAGCCAGGCCAGCCCGCTTCCCTTGTGGACACCGGGCGCGGTCAGCTCGACGCTGCCCGGCAGGCCGGACGGGGTCACGGCGACCTGGGTCGGCAGGAGCGGCACGAGGCGCCGCTGGAGCTCGCGGGCGTCCATGCCCTCGACGAAGAGCACCGCGCTGTGCACGAGGTCGTCGGCCTCGGGCATGGCGTCGGCCACCTCCGTGCCCTCCGTCTCCGACAGCGGCGCGATCCGGGCGAAGCCGGGCTCCCGGAAGAACCCGCGCGGCGTCGTCACCGCCAGGCCCAGCCCGGGCACCTCGGACCGGGCCGCGGTGATCACGGCGACGACGGCGTCCCCCGGGAGGCTGGCCTGGTGCAACACCGACCCCTCGGCCACCGTGGCGACGGTCGCGCCGTTGGCCGCGACCAGGTACTCGCCCAACCCGAGGTCGTGCACGACGGGCAGGGCGATGGGGAGCGGGCGGCCGGTCACGAGCACCAGGTGCCACCCGGCCGCGGCCGCGCCCCCGAGCGCGGCGCGCACCCGGGGTGAGAGCTCCTCGGCCGAGGTGAGCAGGGTGCCGTCGACGTCCAGCGCGACGAGGCGCTCGCCGGCCATGGGCCCGCGATCGCCGCCCCCGACCGCTCCCGTCACGACGCGGCCGCGCTCACGAGCGGCGCGAGGAGGTCGGGGACGCGGGCCCAGTCCTCGGGCCGCTCGATCTCGGACCAGAAGTTGGCGTCGACCATCACGCCGTCCAGCCGGGCGGCCCGGGCCGCGGCGACCATCTCGGCCAGCTCGTCCACGGTGAGCGGCCGGAGGTTGGCGACCTGGACCGGCGGCTGCACGAACAGGTTCCAGTAGACCTGCAAGGGCGCTCGGCCGGCCGGCCTCATCGCCTGGAGCCGTTCGCGGATCTCGAGGAGCTGCTCCAGCGGGCCGGACGCGGGATTCCAGATGTCGAAGCGCTCGGCCGTGCGCCGGAGCCCGGCCGCAGAGCGCATGCCCGACATCAGCGGCGGTCGCGGCTGCTGCACCGGCTTGGGCCGCACGTCCGCCTCCGGGATCGAGAAGAACCGCCCGGAGAACGAGACCGGGTCCGGTCCCCAGCAGGACTCCAGCGCCTCGATGAGCTCGTCGCAGCGGGCACCGCGGGTGCGGGGGTCGACGTCCATCTGCCGGTGCTCTTCGTCCGACCAACCGACGCTGAAGCCCACGATCAGCCGTCCCTCGGACAGCAGGTCGAGCGTGGAGAGCCGCTGGGCCAGGTCGACCGGCCGGTGGTAGCCCGCCACGAGCACGCTGGTGCCGATCGTCGCCACGGAGGTCCAGGCCGCGGCCGCGGCCAGCGTCTCGAGCGGGCTGATGATGCTCCGGTAGCGCTCCGGGATGGCCAGGCCCGGCCGAGCGGCGTAACCGGACGCGGGATGGTGGGGGTAGAAGAGGTGCTGCTGCACCCACAACCCGGTGAAGCCCAGCTCCTCGGACCGCTCGCAGAAGCCCTGCACGACCTGACGGCTGACCGCGCCGCCGAGCTGAGGCAGGCTCAGGCCGACCCTCACGGGTCGCTCACGAACGTGTCCCGGTCACGGCCACTTACTGTAGTCAGCCATCAGTTGAGCGGCCGCGAGACGGCGGCCGCCCGTCAAGCGACGTCGAGGATGCGGGCCGAGGTGTCGATGAGCCCCGCCTTCAGCGACCTTCCGGAATACCTGGTGAGGGGGCCGTGCTGCGCCCGCATCGGGTGGATGAGGAGGGTCAGCGCGATGAAGGTCCGGGCTGCGAGCGTCTCGCTGGCGTGACGGGCCGCTGCTGTTCGCTTCGTGCGCAGAGCGCCGGGTGACGCGATGTAGTCGAAGGCCCGCGTGATGTGCAGCGCCTCGTACTCGTCCTGGAGGATGCGGGTCTTCGAGGTCGCCCCGGGCAGGTGGTGGTTGACGAGCCGCGCGGCGTCGGGGTGGTCCTCCAGCCAGGTCCAGACGGCGGAGATCACGTGGGCCAGCAGCTCGGGATCACCGGGCTCGTCGTCCGCGCGTGCGTTGGCGACCACCTCGTTGATGGCATCGAGCACGTTGCGCAGCGCAGCCTCGAACAGCTCCTCCTTGCCGGAGAAGTGGTAGTAGACCGCGGTCGGCGCCACACCGGCCTCGGTGGCCACCTCCTGGATGCTGGTGTCCGAGAAGCCCTGCCGGGCGAACACCGTGACCGCGGCCGCGACGATGACGTTGCGCCTCGAGGGCCGGTGCGCCGCCGGCTTGTGGATTGGGTTGGCACTCATGGGTCCTCCCGCCCGTCCCCTACCTGGACCGGTAGTCTGGAGGCACAGGGGCATCATGACCAACTCTCCACGCCGACCCGCGCACCGTCCGTCCCGTCGTGCGTCCGTGATCGACGCCGCCATCGGACTCTTCGCGACATATCCGGCCGAGGCCATCACCGTCGCCGACATCGCCGCGGCCGCCAACATGACGGCGGCGGCCGTGTACTACCACTTTCCGTCGAAGGAGCGCGTGCTCCTCGAAGGGCTGCAGTCGTTCGCGCGCGACTACCTGGTCGAGATCCGACGGCTCAGCCGGGAGACCGTGGACGGGACGTGGATCCGGACCATCGTCTTCGAGGTCCTGGAGTGGCTCGAGGTGCACCGGCTCGCGGCGACGGTCTACTTCGCGCGGTCCTCGGGCCTGGACATGACGATCGAAGCGTTGCGCCGGGAGACTCGCATCGAGCAGGTCAACGTCTTCATGCGAGCGATCCGGGCGTCCGCGCCGCAGCCGCTGGCGGCCGCGGACGTGGGCGTGATGGCCGTCGGACTGGTGGCCGTCCTCGAGACCGCGGCAGCCTGCTGGCTGACGCAGGACGCGGTCTTCCGCGGCCTCGGTCGCCATCGCTTCCTGTCGGACGCCGCCGACTTGGCCGAGCGCGTCGTGCGGCCCGATGGCCAGGCCAGCGGAGCGGTGCCGGCGTAGCACGTCGCCGTCGGGTACCGGGTCGTCGGCGACGCAGCCGCCTCCCCATCGCGCGCGCTCCCCGCGGTGCACCGTCGCAGGCTACCTCTCCCGAGCCGAGTTACTCGACAGCGTGTGAAGGAAGTCCGCCGGTGTGCCAGACTCGCTGGCGGCTTGCGATCCGCTGGAGGCCCAGATGTCCACGAGTCCACGACCTTTCCGGTTCGCCCTCCAGGCTTTCAGCACCGGCTCGAGCAAGGAGTGGGCGGACACCGCCCGCCAGGCCGAGGACCTCGGCTACGCCACGCTCTTCACCACCGATCACTACTTCGGTCCCGGAGAGATCGCCAGCTCGTCCGGTCACCGTCCGGTCGACGTCGCCCCCATCTCGGCGATGATGGCCGCGGCGGGGGTCACGAACCACCTGAAGGTCGGGTGCCGGGTGTTCTGCGTCGACTACCACCACCCCGTCGTGCTCGCCAAGGAGCTCGCCACGATCGACCTGCTCACGGACGGAAGGCTGGAGGTGGGGCTCGGGGCGGGCTGGGTCGCGGCGGAGTACGAGGGCATGGGCATCCCGATGGACCGCCCCGCCGTCCGCATCGACCGGCTGTCCGAGTACGTCGGGCTCGTGCGGGCCCACTGGACCGGCGAGCCCATCGACGTCGACGGGACCTACGTGCACGTGCACGGGTTCGAGGGCCGGCCACTGCCCGTCCAGTCGCCGCACCCTCCGATCATGATCGGAGGCGGAGCCCCCCGGGTCCTGCGGACCGCAGGGAAGCTGGCGGACATCGTCAGCTTCAACTTCAACAACTCGACCGGGACCCTGGGGTCGGCCAGCGTGGCCAGCGCCACCGTCGAGCGCACGAAGGAGAAGATCCAGTGGGTCCGGGAGGGCGCGGGCGACCGCTTCCCCGAGCTGGAGCTGGAGGCGGGGGCCTACTTCGTGACGGTCACCGACGACCCCGTCGAGGCCACCGCGGCCATGGCGTCGCGGTTCGGCATCGCGCCCGAGGAGCTGGCCAGCCATCCCCACGCCCTGCTCGGCACGGTCGACGGGATCTGCGAGACGCTGCAGGCCCGGCGGGACGAGCTCGGCATCAGCTACCTGACGATCGCCCAGCGCAACGCCGAGGAGTTCGCGCCGGTCGTGGCCCGGCTCACGGGCACGTGAGCGACGGGTGACCAGCTCGCAGGACGCGCTGGCCCGGCTGATCGACCGTCAGGCTGTCGTCGACGTCGTCGTCCAGTACGCGACCGGCATCGACCGGCGGGACTGGGCGCTCTACGCGGCGTGCTTCACCGACCCGTGCGAGCTCGACTTCTCGGGCTGGCGGGGGCAGCCCGCGGTGGTCCTGTCCCCGGCCGAGTGGGCGGCCAAGGTGCGGGCCACCAACGGCAACTTCGACACCACGCAGCACATCTCGACCAACCACGTCGTGGCCTTCGACGGCACCGACCGCGCGACGTGCGTGAGCTACATGCAGGCCCAGCACTGGTTCAGCGCCGCGCGCCTCACCGAGCTGGGGCAGCCGGCCGACGAGCCTCGCTGGTGCACGCTCGGCGGCTTCTACACCAACTCGGTCGTCCGGACGGCCGAGGGGTGGCGCATCCGGCGCTGCCAGCTCGACGTGACGTGGGTGACCGGCGATCCGACCGTGTTCGACCTGGCCCGCTCGATGGGGGACCGCGGCTGACGATGGAGCTCATCGCCAACTTCATGAGCGGCGACCTCGACCCGGCGGCATGGGCGCGGACCCGGGAGGACGAGGGCTGGCACGCGCTCGGCTGTGCCGACCACTTCTACAGCCCGAACCGGGGCTACCCCCACCTGTGGGTGACCCTGGCCACCTTCGCTGCGGCGACCTCGCGCGTCATGCTCACGTCGTCGTTCGCCAACAACCTGTTCCGCACGCCGGTCGAGTTCGCGCAGGCGTCATTGCAGCTGCACAAGGTCTCGGGCGGACGCTTCGAGGCTGGCCTCGGTGCGGGCTGGGACCGTGAGGAGACCGAGGCGGCCGGACTCGTCTACCCCGGCGCCGGCGACCGGGCCGGACGCTACGCCGAAGCCGTGCAGATCGTCCGCCAGCTGTTCGCCACGGGCGCCTGCAGCTTCCACGGGCGCTACTACGACATCGAGGTGCCCAAGCTCGGACCGTCTGATCGCGACCCTCCGCCCCTCGTGGCCTCGCTGGGTGGCGACCGGACGATCCGGGAGATCGCCCCGCTCGTCGACCGGGTCGAGCTGAAGCTGAACGCGCCAGCAACCCGGGACGGTTCGCTGGACTTCGTCAAGCTGGCCCAGATCCCCCGCTCGCACGTCGCCGACCTCGTGGCCAAGGTCAGGGCCGTGAACCCGGCCGTCCCGCTCGGCGTGCTCGTCCTGTGCAGCGTCGGGGCGGACGACCGCACACGGGCGCTCGAGGGGCAGCTGGGCGACTCGCTCATGGGCGGGTTCTTCGGGCCGGTCGACAAGGTCGTGGCCTCGTTGCGGGCCCTGGCCGACGTCGGCCTGGACCGCATCCAGATCAGCCCGTTCACCGACACCAGCTACGAGCTGCTCGCCCCTCACCTGGGTGAGCTGTGACCGAGCGGCGTCCCTCTCGCGCGGCCGACCGGGACCGGCCAGTGACCGTTAGTGGAGCAGCTGTCCATAAACTACGCTCGTCGAGCCGGCCCACCAGCCGAGCCTGACGGAAGGAGGATCCGTGGGGGTTCCGATCAACATCCCGAAGCTGGGTGTCTCGATGTCGGAGGGCACACTGGTCGAGTGGCTGGTGCAGGACGGCGACCAGGTCACCGAGGGCCAGGTGCTCTACCGGATCGAGACCGACAAGGTCGAGAACGACGTCGAGTCGCCGGTCGCAGGGATCGTCCGCATCACGGGGGTCGAGGGCGAGACCTACGACGTCGGCGATCCGATCGGCGAGATCGAGACCTGACGGTGGCGCCGGTCGCCTCGCGCCTGGCCGACGAGCGACCCGCCGAGGTCGCTCTCCGCGACGACCGCGTGGCCCTGGGGTGGGCCGAGGTCAACGAGGCGCTCAACCGCGTCGCCAACGGCCTCTGGGCGCTCGACCTGGGGCCACAGCGGCGGGTCGCGGTTTTGGCCGAGAACAGCGCGGAGACCGTGCTGGCCCACCTCGGCGGCCTGCTGGCCGGCGCGTCCACCGTGCCGACCAACTTCCACCTCAACGCCGAGGAGGTGGCGTACATCCTCCAGGACTCCGGCACCCGCGTGCTCTTCGTGGGGCCGGAGACCGCCGCCACCGGCTTGGCCGCGGCACGCGAGGCCGCCGTGCCCCTCGTCGTCGGTTGGCGCTGCCCCGAGCTCGAGGGCCTGACCCCGTGGGACAGCTGGTTGGCCGGAGCCGACGCGGCGGAGCCGCCGACCGACGTGGCTCCCCGCCCGAACCTCATGTACACGTCCGGCACGACGGGGCGGCCCAAGGGCGTCGAGCTGCCGCCCACCATGTTCGCCGGCGGCTCGAACATCGAGGAGCACCTCATTGCGCTGGCGGGCAACGCCTTCGCCCGCTTCGGCACCCACCTCGTGATCGGGCCGATGTACCACACCGGTCCGCTCTCGGGCGTCCGGTTGCTGGCCGTGGGCATCCCCGTCGTGGTGCTCGGACGGTTCGACGCCGAGGCGGTGCTCCAGGCCATCGAGCGCTACCAGGCCGAGAGCAGCGTCATGGTGCCGACGCACTTCGCCCGTCTCCTGGCGCTCCCGGAGGAGGTGCGGACCCGCTACGACGTCAGCTCGGTCAAGCTGGTCGTCCACACCGGCTCATCCTGCCCGGTGGACGTCAAGCGCCAGATGATCGAATGGTGGGGGCCGGTGTTCAGCGACGCCTACGGCGCCACCGAGGTAGGGACCACCTGCACGATCACGAGCGAGGAGTGGCTGGCCCACCCCGGCTCGGTCGGCCGCGCCATCCCCCCCTTCACGGCCATCGTGGTCGACGACGAGGGGAACGAGCTGGCCCGCGGGACGGAAGGTCGGATCTTCTTCGAGGACGCGACCGGTCGGGGCATCGTCTACCCGAGTGACCCGCAGAAGACAGCCGATGCCCACCTGCGCCCCGGCGTCTTCACGCTGGGCGAGATCGGCTACGTCGACGAGGACGGCTACGTGTTCATCACCGACCGCTTCAGCGACATGATCGTCTCGGGTGGGGTCAACATCTACCCGGCCGAGGCCGAGCAGGTCCTCATCGAGCACCCCGGCGTGGCCGACGTCGCTGTGATCGGCGTGCCCAACCGCGACATGGGCGAGGAGGTGAAGGCCCTCGTCGTGCCGGCCGATCCGGACCACCCGCCGGACCCGGCTGACCTCATCGCCTACTGCCGGGAGCGCCTGGCCTCGTACAAGTGCCCCCGCTCGGTCGACATCGTGGACACGGTCGGGCGCACGACGATGGGCAAGGTCAACAAGCGGGCCCTCCGCGCGCCGTTCTGGGACTCGGCCCGCACCATCGGCGGCTGACATGTCGGCGGCTGACCTGTCGGAGGACGGCGGTCGTCGCCGGCTCCTCTCGCTGGCCGCCGGAACAGTGCTCGACATCGGCCCGGCCGAGACGGTGGCCGTCGCCGCCCGGGCCGGCTTCGACGGCGTCGGGCTGTGGTTCGACCCTGAGAGCTGGACCGACGTGACCACCCGCGAGGTGGCGGCGCGGCTCGACGACACCGGCTTGACCCCGCTCGACATGGAGCCCGTGATCCTCGGACGCGACGTCGACCCGGGCGACGCGCTGGTGGACACGGCCGGCAAGCTCGGCGTGCGTCACGTCCTCGTGGCCGGAGGTCCGGCCTCCCACGCCGCCGTGGTCGACCGGTTCGGCGAGCTCTGCGACCGCGCCGCCCCGGCGGGGGTCACCGTCGTGCTCGAGTTCCTCCCGATCTTCACGATCGCGACGCTGCACGACGCCGTCGCCGTGGTGCAGGAGGCCAACCGTCCGAACGGCGGCGTGCTGGTCGACACCCTGCACCTCGCCCGTTCCGGCGGCAGCGTGGAGGACATCGCCACCGTGCCGCGGTCGCTGTTCCCCTACGTGCAGCTGGCGGACGCCACGGCCCGCCCCGACGATCCGTCGCCGGCCAACCTCCGCGAGGAGGCGCTCCACGGCCGTCTGCTGCCGGGTGAGGGCGCCCTGCCGCTGGCCGCGACGCTGGCGGCGATCCCGAGCGTGCCGATCTCGGTGGAGCTGCGCTCCCGTCCGCTGATGGAGCGCTACCCCGATCCCACTGAGCGCGCCGAGGCCGTGCTCGCCGCCACGCGAGCCATCCTGGGCTGAGCGCTCAAGCGCTCCGCGCCGCGGCCCGGCTCCCGCTCAGGAGCCGCTGAGCTTGGCCACCACGGGCGCGAGCGGGACGATGCCGTCGTTCTGGAACAGGATGTTGCTGATGCCCCAGCGCTCCCGGATGCCCTGGATGTCCTCGGTGATCTGCTCCACGGAGCCGATCTGGTAGAAGGGCGCGGCGAGGATCACCTCGGGCGGCAGGCCGAAGGCGGGGGCGATCTTCTCGGCCGCGGCCTGCGGATCGTCGGTCACCACCGTGACGAACACCTGGAGCTGGAGCTCGAGGTCGTCGAAGCGGTCGCCGGCCGCCTCCTTGACCCATGCCACCTTCTCGTCCATCGTGTCGGCCGCGGTCGTGGCCATGGAGCGGGGGTTGATCGAGCGGCCCACGATCTTCGGGTTGACGCCGACGATGTCGGCCTGCTGGGCGGCCAGCGCCAGGATCTTCGGGCCGCCGCCGCCGATCATCACCGGTATGGGCGAGTAGGGCTTGGGCGCGGCGTCGACCTCGGCCACCTCGTAGTGCTTGCCCGAGAACGAGAACGGGCCTTCGGCCCACAGACCCTTCATCACCGTCACCGCCTCACCGAGCCGCTCGATGCGGGTGGAGGCGTCGTCCTGGCGGATGCCGGCGATGGCGTAGTCCTTGTTCGACCAGCCGGCGCCGATGCCGAGCGTGAAGCGGCCCTCGCTCAGCAGGTCGATGGTGGCGCATTCCTTGGCGAAGACCACCGGGTTGCGGAAGTCGACGCCGGCCACGTGGGGCCCGATCTGGATCTTCGAGGTGGCGTCGGCCGCCGACATGAGCGCGGGCACGATGGCCAGCTGGTTGCCGAAGTGGTCATCCATCTGGAAGCTGGCGTAGCCGAGGTCCTCGGCCTGGCGGACCAGGTCGGTCCACTGCTTGGCCGACGTGGCCTTGACGGCCTTGGCGCCGAACCGGAACGGTCGCGTTGACATGGTGCTCCTTGCGCTGGTGGAAGGGGGCGGGTCCGCTCGGGGCGAGCTGGAGGACGCGGCTCAGTCTGGCCGACGACGGCCGCTCAGCTGACCTTGGGCTCGCTCTGCAGGCGGTGCTGGGCCTTGGGCCCCCCGACCCAGTTGCACAGCTGCGGGTCGACGTCGAAGACCTGGCCGTCGATCCACGAGCCGTCCCGCCGGTACCGGCCGGACCGGCCGTCCGTCTGCTCCACGCGGACGTTCCCCTCGCCGTCCTGCTCGTAGAGGGCCTTCGAGAAGGGATGGATGACGCCGTTCATGCACTCACCCTCCGTTCATCCACTCGTCGAGGAGCTGGTGCGACCAGCGGACCTTGCTCTCCTGGTAGTTGGCGAGCGTGATGCCGGGCTTGCGAGTGCTCTCGAGGCCGAGCTGCACCCTTCCCATGTTGAAGGTGTCCTGCTCGAAGACCTTGCCGAGCACACCGAGCTCCGGCGCGTCCGTCCACGGCTCGTCCGGCCCGAGCACGTGGATGGGCGACGGCGTTGGCCGCTCGCCCTTGAAGGGTGCCAGGAACATCACCTCCATGATGCTCGAGCGGTGGTCGTCGCCGTTGGGGCGGAACCGGTACACGATCCGGTTGAACGCGCCCCAGGGATGGAAGTTGGGGAAGAGCGTGTAGTCGATGTTGTCGACCATCTCGGCGTCGGACCACTCGTCCACCACCGCACCGACGATCGGCCGCCAGCGGTCGCGGGTGGCGTCGGCCATGGCCGAGCGCGCGGTCTGACCCTCCTTGATGGTGATGAACAGCTCCTCGTCGACCCTGACGTCGAGGGCGTAGCGGAGGATCGTCTCGTCGTCGGGCGACCAGTCGAGGAGGGGACTGGGCGTCGCCGCCGGGGTGATGACCCGGCTGAAGGTGTCCCAGACGTCGACCTGGCTGTTGGTGTCGCCGATGTAGGGGAGGATCTGGGGGTGGGTGGCGTTGACGTGGAACGCCTCACAGAACGCCTCCTGGGCGATCTTCCAGTTGGCCCGGATCTCCTTGGCCACATGGGCCTGGACGTAGCGGTTGGCCAGGTCCCAGCGCTCGAAGTGGGAGGCCAGGCCACCGATGAAGTCCTCGAGCGGCCCGGCGTCGGGATCGGGGTTGAGGAACACGAACCCGGCCCATGTGCCCACCTTGATCTCCGGCAGGGCGAACTTCTCGGGCGTGACGTGGGGCAGGTCCCAGTGGGCCGGCACGTCCTGGAGGGATCCGTCGGTCCGCCACGCGAAGCCGTGGAACGGGCAGCGGATCTCGGTGCAGTGGCCGTCGTACTGCTTGAGCTGGCGGCCACGGTGCAGGCAGGCGTTGGGGTAGGCCTTGATCGTGTCCTCGTCGACCCGGACGATGAGGAAGGACTTGCCGACGATCTCGTAGAGGACGTAGTCGCCGGGGTTGGGCAGGTGCTCCTCACGGCAGGCGAACTGCCAGACCCGCGCCCACAGCCGTTCCTTCTCCCGCTCGAACCAGGCGCGCGAGATGTAGTGGTCGATCGAGACGTCCTCGTCGCCGAGGAAGCGAGGGGACTCCTCCCGCAGCACCTTCGGCACCTCGTGGGTGTCGGTGTCGAGCAGCTGCTGGTAGCTCAACCCCGGTGACCGGGCGACGCCGGGCTCCTGTGCGATGGCCATGGCACCTCCTCGCCGGAAGGGTACACACAGTGTGTGTAAAGAAACTAGTGGCCGCGGCGGGCGGCGTTTCACATCGGCGCCGCCGGAGCGGGCTGGCCGCCGGCCGCAGCCGTCGGGCTACGCTCTCTGCAGGTGCAGCCGATCTAAAGAAACTACGCTCGGCTGCTCGCTGGTCCGGCCCAACCAGGACAGGAGACAGGGCATGGCAGGTCGTCTGGACGGACGGGTCGCGGTCATCACCGGCGCGGCGAGCGGCATCGGGCGAGCCACCGCGGAGCGCTTCGTCGAGGAGGGCGCCCGGGTCGTGGTCGCCGACATCCAGGTCGGGGCCGGGCAGGCCACCGCGGAACAGCTCGGTGACGCCGCCCGCTTCATCGCCACCGACGTCACGGACGAGCAGCAGGTCGCGGCGGCGATCGCGCTGGCCGGCGAGACGTGGGGCCGGCTGGATTGCATGTTCAACAACGCCGGGATCATCGGTGCGGTCGGGCCGTTGGCCGACACGACGGCCGACGACTGGCGCCGCACCATGGACGTGCTGTTGACCTCCGCGTTCTACGGGACGAAGCACGCGGCGCGGGCGATGATCCCGGCCCGGTCGGGCGTGATCCTGTCCACGAGCAGCACGGCCGGCGTCGTCGCCGGTCTGGGCCCGCCCGCCTACACGGTGGCCAAGACGGGGATCGTGGCGCTGATGCGCACCGCCGCCTGCGAGCTGGCGCCCCACGGCATCCGGGCCAACGCGATCGCGCCGGGCACCATCCCCAGCGCCATGACGGCCGCCGCCATCACGGGCGACCACACGCAGATCGACGTGGCGGCCGAGCACGCCAAGGCGTCGAACCCGCTCGGCGTGGCCGCCGACCCGATGGACATCGCCAACGCCGCGCTCTACCTCGCCAGCGACGAGGCCCGCATGGTGACCGGTCACCTGCTGGTCGTCGACGCCGGCCGGACCACCAACGGAGGATCGGCTCGCTTCGCCCATGCGACCGCGGGCCTCGTCGAGGAGGCAAAGAGCTCATGATCATCATCGCCGGCACCATCGATTTCGAGTCGGAGGAGGCTCGGGACGCCGCGGTCGCGAAGGCCGTCCCCTATCAGGAGTCCACCCGGGCGGACGAGGCCGGCTGCCTCGGCTACTCCTTCGCCCCGGACTCCGGCTGCGCCACCCGCGTGCAGGTGTTCGAGCTGTGGGAGGACGAGGCGTCCCTCGCCGCCCACTTCGAGCACCGCAACTTCATCGAGATGGGGCAGGTCCTGCGGGGTGCGGGCCGGTCCGGTGGGTCGGTGGCGAAGTACCGCTCGGACCTCAACGAGCCGGTGAAGGACCCGGACGGTCGGTACCGGGCCGACTTCTTCACCGCCTGAGGTGAACGCTCTGCCCTCCCCCGAGCGCCCGTTCGACGCGGTCGTGTTCGACTTCGGCGGTGTGCTCATCCGGCCGATCACCAGCAAGATCGGCGTCCTGGCCGATCGGGCCGGCGTCGAGGTCGAGGAGCTCGTCGAGATCCTCATGGGTCCGCTCGGGGAATCGACCGAGCACCACCCGTGGCACCGCGCCGAGCGGGGCGAGATCGGCATCGACGACCTCCAGACCCGGGTCGGTCCCTATGCAGACGCCCGCGGCGTCGAGCTTCACGGCGACGAGATCGCCTTCCTGTTCGAGATCGACTTCACGGTCATCCGCCCGGTCATCGATCGCCTGCAGTCGCTCCGCGCCGACGGCTACCGGACGGGTCTGCTCACCAACAGCTTCCAGTCCTTCCGGGTCACCCTCGAGGAGCTGGTGGACATGAGCCGGTTCGACGCGGTGGTCGACTCCTCCGAGGTGGGGCACCGGAAGCCGGAGCGGGCCATCTACGACCTGACCGCCAGCCGCCTCGGCGTCGAGCCGTCACGGATCATCTTCCTGGACGACTTCGGTCCGAACGTGGCCGGGGCGCGGGAGGCGGGCTGGACCGCCATCCACGTCACCGATCCGCTCGAGGCGCTCGACGAGCTGGACCGGGCGTTGGCGGGCTAGCCCCGACACGTGATCCGAGCGGTTGAACCCGCAACCATGCACCGGCAGCTCCGGGTTCCGGAGCCTGCGGTGCACTCTTGCCACCGAAACGAATGAGCGGCGCGATCCTCAGCGGGCGAGGTAGCCGCCATCGACGGCCAGCGCGTGGCCGGTCGTGAAGGACGACTCGTCGGAGCACAGCCACAGGCAGGCCTGGGCGATCTCGTCGGGCTCTCCGAAGCGCCCGAAGAGGCTCAGTCGGCCCGCCACCTCCTCGGGCTGGCGGCCCCGCCGCTCCATGGCGGCGCGCAGCATCGGTGTGTCAATGGCGCCCGGGCACACCGCGTTGATCCGGATGCCCTCCTTGCCGTAGTCGACCGCGGCGTTGCGGGTCATCCCCAGCACGCCGTGCTTGCTGGCCGTGTACGCGGACTGCTCCGGTTGTGGGCGGAACGAGTTGGTCGAGGCGATGTTGACGATGGCTCCGCCCCGTCCGCCGGCCATCATGGCCCGGATCTCGTGCTTCATGCAGAGGAAGATCGACCGCAGGTTGACGGCGATGATCCGGTCGAACATCTCGTCATCGACCTCGTGGAGGGGGCCGCGCTCCCCTTCGATGGCGGCCGCGTTCACCGCGCAGTCGAGGCGGCCGAAGTCGCCGGTCGCCCGGGCGACGAGGGCCTCCACGGCTGCGGCTTCCGACACGTCGGTCGGGACGAAGACGGCCCGGCCCCCGGCCCCGGTGATCTGCTCGACCGTCTTGCGACCACCTTCTTCGGTGAGGTCGGCGGCCACCACATCCGCGCCGGCCGCGCCGAACGCCAGCGCGATGGCCTGCCCCATCCCGCCGGAAGCACCGGTCACGATGGCGACCTTCCCGTCGAAGCGAGCGGTCATCGGATCATCTCCGCACCGGCGACGGTCGGATCGCCCGTCAGTACGGCATCGTCCCGCCGTCGATGGGGAACATGCAGCCGGTGATGTTGCGGGCCTCGTCCCGAGCCAGCATCACCGCGACCGCCGCGACCTGCTCGACCTTGTTCGGCCCCTTGATGGCCGACTCCTTCGTGTACTCGGCGATCATGGCGTCGTAGCTCTCGAGCCCCATGGCGACCGCGGAGTCCGGACCGGTCTCCCGGACGATGTCGGTCTCGATGATCCCGGGCAGGAGCGCGTTGACCGTAATGCCGAGCGTGCCGACCTCGAGCGCCGCCGCCTTCACGAGCCCGTTGACCGCGTGCTTGCACGTCGTGTAGCCGGGGATGCCCGGCTTGCCCATCTTGCCCTCGACGGACGATGTCACGATGATCCGGCCCGACTCCCGGGGGATCATGTGCTGCAGCGCCCGCCGCATGCCCCAGAAGACGTGGTTGAGGTTCCAGTCGACCTCGAGCGCCCACTCCTCGTCGGTCATCTGCGCGACCGGCGCGGTCATCTGGACGCCGCCCGAGTTCAGGCAGCAGACGTCGAGCTGACCGAAGTGGTCGATGGTGAAGTCGACGAGGCCCTCGACCGTCGCCTGCTTGGACGCATCGCCCGCGAAGAACGCCGCATTGTCGCCGCCGCCCATCTCGTCCAGGCACTTCTGGCCCTTGACCTCGTCACGGCCGTTGACGACCACCTTCGCCCCTTCGGCCAGCATCGCGTCGGCGATGGCCCGACCGATGCTGCGGGTCCCCCCGGTGACGCAGACGACCTTCCCGTCGAGCTTGCCCATGGTCCCTCTTTCCGCTCAGTACGGCGACGTGCCGCCGTCGATCGAGATCAGCGAGCCGGTGATCCCCGCGCCGGCGTCCGACGCGAGCAGGACCGCGACGAGCGCGACGTCCTGCACCTCGTTCAGCCGCTTGACCGCGGACTCCTGCGCGAAGACGTCCAGCAGGCCCTGGTAGGTGAGGCCCATGGACTTGGCCGCGTCGGGCCCGAACTCCTTCATCGTGTCGGTCTCGATCCCTCCGGGGCAGAGCGCGTTCACGGTGATGCCCATCGTCCCGACCTCGTGGGCGGCGGACTTGGCCAAGCCGTTCATGGCGTGCTTGGCCACGACGTAGTTCGAGATGGCCGGCTTGCCGACCTTCCCCTCGAGCGAGGACATCAGCATGATCCGGCCGAACTGCTGGGGGATCATGTAAGAGAGCGCCTTGCGCATGGTCCAGAAGGCGTGCCAGAAGTTCCACAGCAGTGCGTCCTGCATCGCCTCGTCGGTCATGTCGACGACGGGGGCCTGGTCGGCCGAGCCACCCGCGTTCGGCACGAGGATGTCGATGCGGCCGTAGCGCTCCACGGTCGCGTCGATCGCCTCCTCGCAGGCGGCCTTGTCCTTGACGTCGCCCTGGACGAAGTGGGCCGCGTCGCCGGCCTGCATCTCGTCGAGCGCCTGCTTGCCCTTGTCGACGCTCCGCCCGGTGATCACCACGTTGGCGCCCTCGGCGACAAAGGCCTCGGCGATCGCTCGGCCGATGCCTCGCGTCCCACCCGTGATACACGCCACCCGTCCGTCGAGCTCACCCATGACGACCCCCTGGAACCTCCGGTCGAACGACCAGGCGATAGTAGAGCCGGTCTACAAGAAGTACGTCAACCACGCGGTTCGGATCGCGGTCAGCGGACGTGGTGGGAGAC
This sequence comes from bacterium, assembly GCA_046734535.1. Lineage (GTDB taxonomy): Bacteria > Actinomycetota > Acidimicrobiia > Acidimicrobiales > Ilumatobacteraceae > DASTFY01. Next base: position 26,500 of record JBKPRL010000136.1, read on the forward strand.
GTCGCCATAGAGGTCGCCGATCACCCGCCGTTCGCACCAGCGCCAGTCGCCCTCGACCCGCTCGAACCGGTCGCGGTATCGGCCGGCGAAGATCGGCTGGAGCGGGAGGTCGGGCGCGGCCTGCAGCACGGTGACGTACGACGAGGCGGTCGCGACGCCGGCGGCCTCGTCGACGTCGATGACGAGGTTCGTCGTCACGTGCTTCGTCCGCGGCGAACCGTCGTGGGTGATGACGTGCTCGTCGAGGTAGCGACGCACCCCTTCCGCGCCTGGCTCGGCCTTGTGCCAGACGCCGTGCTCGAACTGCGCGGCGAAGGCGTCGAACTGGCCGGTGTCGAACAGCTCCGCGTAGCCGTAGATCTTCGCGGTGAGCAGCTGGACGCTGTCGGTGGTCATGAGGCCTCCGGCGCTCGGATGACGACGCACTCGTAGTGGGCCAGGCCCCGCTGGTCAGCCGAGCGCAGCCGGGTGAAGCTCTCGGCCCACGCGTGGTCGAACTCGAACGACGTCCCGTCGGACCGCACGATCCGGGTCGGGTGCGTGACGTCCCAGACCTCGCCCTCCTCGTGGTAGTCCCCGCGGTACACGCCCTGCCCCAGCCCGTCGTCGAACCCGCCGAAGTACCCGCCGCCCTGGCAGTACACCCAGCCCATGTCCTCGATCTCGTAGCTGCGCACGGTCCCCTCGGCATCCTCCAGCTCGAACGTGCCTCCACGGAGACGGCGCCCGCCCTCGTAGAACGACAGGTCGTGCCCCACACGCTGCACCGGCACCGCCCGGTCGGCGTACATCACCATCCCGTGGCCCGAGGCCGCTCGGCGCTTCGGATCTTCGAAGAAGAAGCCGCCGTGGTCGGGCATGTGGAACAGCACCCAGTGGCGGACGCCCGGGACGCGCCGCGGCGTGCCGAGCGGCGCGCCGTAGGGCCGCGGGCCACCCCTCCCCGGCTGGTACCCCCACGAGTGGTTGCGGAAGAAGGCGGACGACCCGGGTGACAGCTCGATGCGGTGATCGTCCACGCTGACCCAGCCCTCGCAGGTCCCGGTCACCTCGTACGTCGCGCGCTCGCTGAGGAGCCGGCCGTCGAGCCGCGTGATCTCGACCGGGTCCATGTACGGCAGGGTCGTGCTGCGGCAGATCAGGTCGAGCGCGATGCCGTGGTCGTTCGGCTCGAGGACGAGGCGCACGGTCCGCATCGGCTCGACGAGCTCCAGCCGGAGCGGGCCCACGCCGAGGTGGTCCATCGCCGGCCGCAGGCGCCGCGACACGCGGACGTTGTGCTGGCGACCCTCGTAGCGCAGGCAGATGAAGCCGTCGAGCACGTCGTTGTTCTGGTAGAGCCGGACGTTGGAGGTGAGGCAGACCTGCCCGCGGTCGTCGCAGCAGCACACGTAGTGGCCGTCGTTCCACTGCGGATCACTCCCGGCCACCGCGGCGAAGGAGTCGGTGATCTGATGGTACGGGTACTCGTCCATCGGCAGGAGCATCGGCCTCCCCTTCCTCGGCGGAAGATACTTGATGGCCATTCAGTACCGTGCTCAAATGGCGCGGCGCGTGCCGGCGTGCCGCCCGACGGACCCAGCACGAGCAGTGCCGCTCGATCCAGGGGGGAGCGGGCGAGGATCGAAGGGGGCTGTGAGGACCGTGTACCACGCACCACGAAAGGGCAGGCGCGCCGCCGTGCTGCTCGGGCTCGTGCTCGTCGCCGCCGCGTGCGGCAGCGACAAGGGGAGCTCGTCCGACACCACCGCCGGGGCGAGCGCGACGACGGCCGGCGGAGCTGAGACGACCGCAGCCGCCGGCGGCGGGACGACCGCGGCCGGCGGCGAGACGACCGCAGCCGCCAGCGGCGGCGGGGCCACGGGTCAGCTGGCGGACGACTCCCGCGATGGCCAAGGGGCGACGGCCTTCGAGACTGCCGTCAACTCGACCAAGGACAAGCCCCTCAAGGCGACCGGCGAGCCCTTCGTCGTCGCCATGCCCAACCTCGAGGGTGACGCCGGCGGCACGTTCCCCGACGTCCGTGAGGGCGCGGAGGCCGCGGTCAAGCTGATCAACGACCAGCTGGGCGGGATCGGGGCCGACTACGAGAAGGGCACCCCCGGGCGCCCGATCCAGCTGAAGGTCTGCTCACACGGGCTCACCCAGGAGGCGGCGCAGAAGTGCGCCAACGAGGTCGTGGCCGGGAAGCCGAACCTCATCCAGATCGGCATCGACTTCTTCACGCCGCTCTTCTACCCGGTGTTTCAGGGCATCCCGACCCTGCAGACCCTGCCGATCTTCGTGGCCGACTTCGACCAGCCGGGCGTGTACTCGGCGATCGGCGGCTGTCCGACCGCCTTCATCAGCGCGGCGCAGTTCATGGCCGAAACCAAGAAGTTCGACAAGCTGGCCATCCCCTACGCCAACAACGCGCCGGGCAACCAGTGCTGGACGGACACCCAGGAGCGCTTCTACCAGTACTACAAGGACAAGGGCGTCTGGGACTTCAAGGGGTTCCCGGACGAGCCCGGTGACCCTTCGGACAACGCGGCGCTGATCCAGAACGTGGCCGACTTCCTGAAGGACGCCAAGAACCCCGGCATCTTCTTCGGGGTCCAGGCCTCCGACTGCGTCGAGTTCCTGAAGGGCCTCAAGGCGGCCGGCGTGAACGCCGATGTCGTCGTCTCGACGGCCTGCGTGGACGACACGGTCCTCGCCCTCCCGGAGAGCAAGGGGATGAACGTAGAGCTGCAGGGCTACAACGTGGCTGATCCGGCCTCGCTGACCGACTTCGCCAAGTGGGAGCTCGACGTCCGCGACAAGGCGATCGACGCCTACGGGCCGAAGGCGGCCAAGTCGAACTTCATGAACGACTCGTTCTCGGTGGTGCTCTGGGGCTGGCAGATCGCCAACCAGCTGATCGCGGACGGGAAGGATCCCTTCGACACCAAGGCCCTGGGCGACGCGCTGGCCAACCTCGGCAGCTACCACGTCGTCGGCCGTCCGCCGGTCGATTGCGCGGGGGCGCCCGAGGAGTACCAGTCCATCTGCTATCGCAGCGCCACCTACCTCGTCTGGGACGGGACGAAGTACACCGCGGATCCCGACCTGAACAACAAGTACATCGACGTCACGGAGCTGATGAACACCGTGGCCAAGAGCAACCCGCGCAAGACGGGCTGACCGGGAACTCTCGACACAGGCCACCCGCCCCGGCCGGGGCGGGTGGCCGCCCACCATAGGATCCGATCGTCCAGGGCCCGATCCGTCGGGTCCTCGCCGTGACAGCTGGGGGCAGAGTGGATCAGATCGTCTTCGCCGTCATCCTCGGCATCGGCATCGGGGGCCTGTACGCCATGCTCGCCACCGGCCTGGTCACGGCGTTCAAGGGCTCGGGGGTGATCAACTTCGCGCACGGCGCGTTCGCGATGTACACGGTCTACGTGTACGACGAGCTGACGAAGTCGGGCACGCTCGTCATGCCGTGGGTGGACATCATCCCGGGCCACTCGCCGAACATCCCGGTCCGCATCCACCTCGCCGACTCCCTCGGCAGCGCGGCCGCCACGACCGTGGCACTGCTGATGGCCTGCTTCCTCGGACTGCTCGCCCACCTGCTCGTCTTCCGGCCCCTGCGCAACGCCCCGGCCCTGGGGAAGGTCATCGGCGCCGTCGGCATCATGCTCTACCTGCAGGCCGTGGCCAGCCTGAACTTCGGGGCGGAGGCCCGCCAGAACCCCGGCTTCCTCCCGAGCACCTCCGGCGACAAGGCCTTCTTCACCAACTTCCTCGGGCTGGGCAACCTGCCCCACCTGATCGTCTGGATGGCGGGCTGCGCGATCGTGATGGGCGCAGCGGTCTGGGCCCTGCTGACCTACACCCGCTTCGGCCTCGCCACCCGAGCCGCCGACGAGAACGAGAAGGGCGCCAGCCTCCTCGGCTACTCACCCCAGCTCCTGGCCGGGCTCAACTGGGTGCTGTCCGCTTTCCTGGCCGGCGTCACCGGCCTGGTCGTGATCGGCCTCAGCTCGCTCCAGGTCGACCGGTTCACGCTGTACGTCATCCCGGCGCTCGGCGCCGCCCTCGTGGGGAACCTGACCTCGATCCCACTGGCCGTCGTCGGCGGGTTCCTCATCGGCATGTTCCAGTCGGGCATGGTCGAGGTGGCGGACCAGTCCTGGTGGCCGGCCTGGCTGCCTGCGAACGGCATGCGGGAGCTGGTCCCGCTCCTGGCCATCGTGCTCGTGCTGTTCCTGCGCGGCTCCCGCCTGCCGATCCGCGGCAGCATCATCCAGCGCCGCCAACCCCTCGCGCTGGCCACCGACCACGCCTGGGTGGGGCTCGGCGTCGGCCTGGTCCTCGTCTTCCTCCTCTCGAACATCTTCACCGGGGCGTGGGAGGTGTCGCTGACGACTTCGCTCGTGGCGGGGATGATCATGCTGTCGTCGGTCGTCCTGGTCGGCTTCCTGGGTCAGATCTCACTGGCCCAGACCGCGCTGGCCGGCGTCGCCGCGTACACCGCCATCCGCTTCGCGTCGAACGGCAAGCTCGGCCCGTTCGACCTCGTGGCGGTCGACGGTCCCGGCTGGCCGGCACCCATCGCCTTCGTGTTCGGCGTCGCCGCGGCGGTGGTCGTCGGGTTGCTGGTGGGCCTTCCCGCTCTACGCATCCGGGGCGTCCAGCTCGCCATCGTCACCATCGCCGCCGTCGGTCCGATCGGCAACCTGCTCCTGCAGAACGAGAGCCTCTACTCCACTGCGGCCCAGGCCACGATGCCGGTGCCCAAGCCGCACTGGTTCGGGGTCTACGTGTCGGCCACCGATCCGCAGACCAACACCACGGACTACTGGCACTTCACGGCCTTCGCGGTGGTCGTGTTCGCCCTGCTGGGCCTGGCCGTCGTCAACCTCCGCCGAGGCGCCACCGGGCGGCGCTTCCTCGCCGTGCGGGCCAACGAGCGGGCGGCCGCGGCCGCCGGCATCGATGTCGCCCGGACGAAGATGCTCGGCTTCGCCATCGCCTCCGCACTGGCCGGCATCGGGGGCATCATGCAGGCATACCGTCTCGGCGCCGTGCAGGTCGAGACCTACAGCCTCTTCGCAGGCCTCGCCATCCTGGCCTTCGCCTACCTGGGCGGCATCACGTCCGTCTGGGGTGCCATCATCGGCGGCTTGATGATCGGGGGCGGTCTGGTCTCCCAGACGATCGGCCACTTCTCCGGTGAGGACTTCAACGCCTACCTCGCGATCATCGGCGCCATCGGCCTGATCCTGACCGCCATCCTCAACCCGGAGGGGATCGCCACGGGCACGGCGCTCACCGTCAAGGCGCTGTGGGCCAAGGCCAGAGGACGCGCGCCAACCGAGGTGCCTCCCGCGCCCGAGCCCTCCGAACCCACCGCGGCGGCAGGGGTGTCACCGTGACCCTGCTGCAGACCACGGACCTGACCGTGACCTTCGGCGGCCTGCACGCCAACAACGAGGTCAACATCACGGTCGCGCCGCAGACCTTCGTCGGCCTGATCGGGCCGAACGGCGCCGGGAAGACGACCTTCATCGACGCCATCACCGGCTACGTCTCCTCGACCGGCGCCATCACCCTCGACGGTGAGGACCTCCGCCCGCTGAAGCCGCACGACCGCACCCGGCGGGGCCTGGTGCGGACGTTCCAGTCGCTCGAGCTGTTCGAGGACCTGACGGTCGAGGACAACCTGCTGGTCGCCGCGCAGCCGCCTCGCTGGAGTGACTGGATCTTCGACGTGTTCCACATCTCGCGGGTGACGCCGGAGATCCGCGCCAACGTCGAGCGGGCGCTGGACCTCGTCGAGCTGCAGGACGTGCGCCGCACCACGCCGACCAACCTGTCGCACGGCCAACGGAAGCTCGTGGGCGTCGCGAGAGCCCTCGTGATGCAGCCCAAGCTGGTGCTGCTCGACGAGCCCGCCGCCGGGTTGGACAGCGAGGAGTCGTTGGTCTTCGGCCGCCGGATGCGGTCGCTGCTGGAGACCGGACTGTCGGTGTTCATGATCGAGCACGACATGGGCCTCGTGCTCAGCGTCTGCGACTACATCTACGTGCTCGACTTCGGTCGCATCATCGCCGAAGGCACACCGAGCGAGGTGCGGGACAACCCGCTCGTGATCGACGCCTACCTCGGCGAGTCGGCCTCCGAGGTGCACGAGGTGGCTGAGCACCTCCGCCACGAGGCGCAGCAATGACCGGGCGAAGCGAGGTCCATGTCACAGTCGGTTGTTCGCTGCGCAGCGGCGAACCGCTCACTGGTGCCCCCGATCCGGGGCGGACCCGGACGTGCTTGAACCGATGGATGGTGCACCAGTGAGCGCGACGATGACCGCCCCGCTCATCCAGATCGAGGACATGTCGGCCGGCTACGCGGGCATCCCGGTGGTCAGGGGGCTGAACCTGCACGTCGATCCGGGCGAGGTGGTGGCCCTGCTCGGACCGAACGGCGCCGGGAAGACGACGACGCTCTTGAGCTGCTCCGGCATCGTGAAGGTGCTGACCGGCTCGGTCTCGATCCTGGGTGAGCCGGTGCACTACGGCTCGCCTCACCGCATGGCCCGCCGCGGCCTCGGGCACGTGGCCGAGGACAGGTCCCTCTTCTTCCAGCTGACGGTGGACGAGAACGTCCGCCTCGGTCTGCGCGGCGCACGCGGTTCACAGCGCGGCGCCTACGAGCGGGCCTTGACCATGTTCCCGGCGTTGCGGCCACTCCGTGACCGCCGGGCCGGCCTGCTGTCGGGCGGCGAGCAACAGATGCTGGCCGTAGCCCGGGCGCTCGTCGCCGAGCCCAAGGTCCTGATGATCGACGAGATGAGCCTGGGCCTGGCCCCCATCATCGTCGAGCGCATGTTGCCGCTCGTCCGCGAGATCGCCGACGAGACCGGTGCGGGCGTGCTCCTGGTCGAGCAGCACATCCACATGGCGCTCTCGGTGGCCGATCGGGCCTACGTGATGAACCACGGTGAGGTGGTACTCGAGGGGGAGGGCAAGGAGCTGGCCCAGCGCCGCGACCTCCTCGAGGCCTCCTACCTCGGCGACAAGGTCCTCTGACCCGGCGTCCCGGCGCCGGCATCAGGCGGGCCTGATCGGGCCTCGTCGATCCCTGAACCCCGAACCTGTCACGCTTCGGCCCGGTCTCCGGGCAGATCCCGGACATCCTCGGAGGCTGTCACGAAGCTGCCCGGCCGACTGGCGCTTCAGGCGGGCGGCGGCGGGGGCAGGAAGGGGGCGGAGAGGTCCGGGGTCCCGTGGTAGATGGACCGCAGCCGGCGGCTGGCGAACAGCCACCGGTCCTGGTGCCGCACGTAGCTGTCGTCGTAGTAGGCGAGCAACAGGCCGAGCTCGCCATTGCGGCGGCGCACGTGCTCGCTGAAGTACCAACGGCCCTCGCCGGTCTGGTCGTTCGTCGTCGCCGTGCCGTTGGCCAGCAGCTGCACGACACACTCGATCGGTTCCATCGACTCCTGCCAGTGGTCGGCGATGGCGGTGCGCCCGATGAACACGCGATCCCGGCCGAGGTCCCAGAGCGAGTCCTCGGCCCAACAGGACTCCCACTGGTCGCGAGCCCGGTGGACCACCGCGTCGGAGTAGCGGTGGACGAGGTCAGCGATCTGCTCGCGGTCGGTCGTCACGCGTGCACCACGTCCACCAGCCGGCGGAGGAAGGAGCGATGGAGCACCGTGCCGATGATGGCCATGTTCGGCGCGGGGTTGACCCCCCGCTCGAACAGACCGAGGCAGGTGCAGTTGGCGCAGGCACCCTTGAACAAGTTGAACGCCTCCCAGTAGGTCCAGCCATCCTCGTCCATCCGGAACCCGCCGACCTCCTCGAAGAGGTCGAGCCACGTCTCGCGGGGCAGCGTCCTGCTCCCCCGCATGGAGAGGCAGAACGACCAGTCCTCGGCCGGATCGCCGAGGTGGGCGAACTCCCAGTCCGTGACGGCGAGCACGCGGCCCTCGGCCTGCACGACGTTGCCCGGCCCCGCGTCGCCGTGCACCACGGCCAGGCGGTCGAGCGGCGGAGCGCGGCCGTGCAGCCATGCCTCGGCCTCGTCGAGCAGCGGGATGGGTGCCCGTGCCGCCTCCCGGTAGATCGCCGCCCAGCGCTCGATCTGCACGTGGGTGGCGTCGGACGGAGACGGCGGGACGAGCGCGGGGCTCAGCTCCGCCGCTTCCCAGTCCAGGGCGTGCAGCGAGGCCAGCAGGCGGACGAAGTCCGCAGCCGTGCCCTCGTCCATCTGCCGCTCGTCGGCGAGATCGGCGCCGTCGACGAAGTCCATGACGAAGAACGGCTGGCCGAGCACCGACCCGCTCGGCTCGAACCACCGCACCTCGGCGACGGGAAACCCCGCCCGGCCCAGGGCGCCCATGAACGCGAACTCCTCGGCCGAGCTGGTGCCGAAGACCCCGCCCTGCTCCACGCGCACCACGAACCGGCCGGCGTCGGTGTCCACCCGGTACATGGCCCGCGAGTGGCCGACGCTCAGGCGCCGCACGTCGTCCACCGCGGTCGGCCGGCCCCGCTGGTCCGACAGGTAGCGGGCCAGCGCGCCCTGGGCCGCGTCATCCACGAGCGTCACCCATCGGCATCCGCCGCCTCCTCGGGGACCACGCCACGGAAGGCTCGCAACATCACGTCCTCGGCCGCCAGGTCGTCGGCCAGGTGCCGCACCAGGATCGGCCGCAGGACGGACTGGGCGCGGCCGGCGTCGCCGCCCGAGCCGGCGTCCGCACGGGCGTCCAGGGCCGCGACGAGCACCGCGGAGGTGGCCGCCAGCACCTCCGGCGGATCAGTCGCCGCGCCGTCGCGCCACTGCGCTCGCACGAGCTCGTTCCCCTCCTGCAGGAGACCGTCGAGGGCGGAGGCGAGCTCGGCCGCCCGGGCCGGGTTCGGATCGACGCCGCGGTCGCGGGCGTACGCCGCGACGCCCATCAGGTGGATGGCGACCTGTCGTCGATGGGGGTCGTCGAGGCCGGGCAGGACGACGTCGCGCAGGGTCGTCACCATCGAGGTCCACATCGCGGCGGCGCTGGGGCGCCCGATCTCCCCGACCGGGCTCGGCTCGGTCACCTCAGCGTCCCCGCCACCTCGGCCTCGGCCTCGAAGTCCCAGCTGGCACCCCAGACCGGGTCGCTGAGGGCGGCGCCGAGATCGCCCCAGCCCTGCTCGCGGAACCACGCGTAGGTCTCGACGTGGCCGTCGACGAAGTCGTAGCGGGGCTGGAACCCGAGCAGCGACGTCGCCTTCTCGATGCTGGCGATGGCGTGGTGCCGGACGCCGAAGAGGTGGCCGAACACCGGTCGCGTCAGGGAGGGCAGGAGGTCATCGGGCAGGAACACGATGTCCGGATCGGCTCCCACGATGGCGGCCAGCTCCTGCACGTAGCGCAGCGACGTGAGGCCCTCGGCGGTGACGTTGAAGACCTCACCTCGCGCCCCGGGCTGCCCGACCATCGCCACCATGAGCTCACACAGGTCGTCGACATGACCGTAGGACGTGGCCACCAACCCCCCGTGGGGGAGCAGGATCGGCCGGTGGTGGAGGAGGCGCAGGAACATCGGCGTCTCCATGTCGAAGATGTTGTTGTCGGGCCCGTAGATGGCCGCCGGGCGCACGACCGAGACGGGGAAGCCCGTGGCGGCGTGACGGTCGAGCATCGCCTGCTCCGCCATCGCCTTGAACCCGCCGTACGTGCCGGGGCCCTCCGGGTTGGAGGGCAGGTCCTCGGTCCACGGGAAGACCCCGTTGAGCGATTGGTCGTACGCCATGATCGAGCTGACGTAGACGTAGTCCCCGACCCGGCCGTCGAACAGCTCCAAGAGCTCGGCGATGTTGCTGTCGCCGGCCGCCATCACGAAGCCCGAGACGTCGAAGACGGCATCCCAGCTACGCTCGCCGAGCGCCGCCCGCATCGAGGCTGTGTCGGTCCGGTCCGCGACGAGGTGCTCGACGCCGTCGGGCAGCGATGCGGGCGTCTTGCCGCGATTCAGCACCGCGACGTCCGCGTCCTGCGCCAAGAGGGCACCGACCAGCCGCTTGCCCACGAACACCGAACCGCCGAGCACCAAGGCTCGCATCGCACCCCCAGATCGTCCTGCGCCGGAGGAGTCTGTCATCCCTCGTGCGCTCCCCTGCCGGCCCGCGCCTCGCCCCGCCGCATCAGCACGTCGTCATCTCGAGGCCGGCCGGTGGGATCGTCAGGTTGCGGGAGCGCTTCATCAGGCCCTCGTGGTAGTCGACCCCGCGCAGCGCCGCCTCCAGCCGGTTCCCGTCGTAGGTGATCCATCGGACGGGGGCCAGCTCGATGACCACCCGGCCCGGCGTGTCGAGCCGGCGCAGGAACTCGGCGCGGGCGGCGGCGTCGTCGCCGCGGCGTTGGCGCTCGGCCAGCGCCGGGAAGAACCACGCCTTGGTCTCGGCACCGTCGTGCACGGTGGCCAACGTGGCCGCCGTCGTCGTGATGTCTCCGCCCAGCCAGGTGCCCTCGCTGGAGACGACCACGCAGCTCTGGGGCCGCGCCCGCAGGGCCGCGACCCGCAGGCGCTCCTCGGTGCACGTCACCCAGAACCGGCCGTCCCGCCACACGAAGCGGTGCAGCACGCCGATCGGCCAGCCGTCCCGGTTCGTCCAGATCACGCAGCACTCCGTCTGCGCGTCGTAGAGCCGCTCCCGCTTGCCGTCGTCGACGCCGACGTCCCTCACGTCGCGGTAGTCCGTCTTGCGCGGCTTCACGGAATCGTCATCGTCGCTCATCTCATCTAGTCTCGTCCAGAGTTACTTGAGTCTGTCTGCTCCTCCAGCCGATCGTAGGAGATGAGGACCGATGGCCGACACCTTCGCCTACCTGACCGGGGCCACGGACTTCGAGCCCACCACGGCCTACGAGCACCTCAGGGAGGAGTGCCCGCTCTACCACGAGACGGGCCACCAGCCGCCGTTCTATGTCCTCAGCCGGTTCGAGGACGTCGTCAGCGTCCTCAAGCAGCCCACGCTGTGGGAGAACCGCCATGGGCCCGGCGTCTTCTACCAGGAGGCCGGGGTCCTCGGGTCGACCGACAACCCGGACCACGCCCGCCACCGGCGGGTGCTCCAACCGGCCTTCCTCCCCACCGCCATCGCCCGCCTGGAGCCCAAGGTCGCGGCGGTGGCCGACCAGCTCTTCGACGAGATCCTCCCCCTCGGTGAGGGCGACTTCGTCGAGCTGTTCGCCGCGCCGTTCCCGGCCAGGGTCATCGGCGAGCTGCTGGGGGTACGTCCCGAGGACCAGGACGACTTCCAGCGCTGGAGCCTCACGGCAGTCAGCGCGCTGACGGGCGGTGACGTCGCGGCCTACGAGGCCGCCAAGCGGTCCATCGAGGACTGCATCGAGGCGCAGGTCGTCGCCCGCGGGGAAGCCCTCGACGCCGCCGACCTCGCCGAAGGCCAAGATCCGCTGGGCACCGTCATCCCAGCCGACGTCAGCAGCATCCTGCTGCTCGCCGAGCGCGACGGGCTGCTGGAGCGGGCCGAGACCCGCCACCTCGGCTATCAGCTGCTCGTGGCGGGCCACGAGACGACGACCAGCCTCATCGGTCTCTTGCTCTACCGGCTGCTGGAGCATCCCGAGCTGATGGCCCAGCTGCGAGCCGACCCCAGCCTCATCCCGACCGCCGTCGAGGAGGGCCTGCGCTTCGACTCCCCGGTCTCCGGCCTGTTCCGCACCAACGCGGCCGACTGCCCGATCAGGGGGGAGACCATCGCCGCGGGCAGCAAGCTCCAGCTGCTCTACGGTTCGGCCAACCGGGACCCGGAGCGCTTCGAGAAACCGGACGAGTTCCGGCTCGATCGGGAGCCGAACGAGCTGCGCCGCCACGTCGCGTTCGGGTGGGGCATCCACTTCTGCATCGGCGCGCCGCTGGCCCGCCAGGAGACGAGGATCACCTTCGAGCGGCTCCTCGCCCGCCTGGAGGACATCGAGCTGGCCGGCGAGCCCCGCCGCAACGAGTCCTTCGTGCTACACGGCCTGACCCGCCTGCCGGTCCGCTGGAAGGTGCGCGTGCAGGACTGACCGGCGCGCTCACGCGCCGCCGACGGTGACCGTTCCCTTCGTGCCGTCGACCACGACCTCGACACCGTCCGCGATCAGCCGGGTGGCGTCACGGACGGACACGACGCAGGGGATCCCGAGCTCGCGGCTGATGATCATGGCGTGGCTCCCGAGGGCTCCGATCTCGGTCACGACCCCGCCGGCGGGGACGAACAGCGGCGTCCAGGCCGGATCGGTGTTGGCCGTGACGAGGATGTCGCCGGGCTCGAGGGCGAAGGGATCCGACGGGTCCAGGATGATGCGAGCCCGACCGCGGGCCACCCCTCCTGAGCCGGCGGTCCCCGACAGCACCGTCCCCTCGCCCGCCGCCTGCACGGTGGAGGCGCCCCGCCGGGTCCACGCGTCGAGCGGGCGGGCCGCGTCGATGACCATGAAGGGCGGCTCGAGCTCATAGAGGGAGAGGAAGTCCTGCTCCCGCTGCCGCAGCACCTCGGTGAAGGCCTCGGGCTCGTGACGGAAGTGGTCGAGCTCGTCCTCCACGAGGAAGAACACCTGGTCGGGCCGGTCGAGCGCGCTCCGCTCCACCATCCGGCGACCGACCTCGAGCATGCAGGCCCGGATCTCGCCGATCACCTTGATGCAGTTGGTCTTGTAGCGCTCGCGCGCCGGCAGGAAGACGTCGGAGGAGCGCATCGCCGCGTCGAAGGTGGCGAGCGCCTCCGCGTCGCCGGCCAGCCGCTCCCGCACCTCGGCGGTCGCCCGGCCGCGGTCGGCCACCGCCTCGTCGTGCCGGTCGGTCGGGGAGGCGGAGTCGTCCGCCGCGGTCATGCGCTCGATGGCGGCCAGCGCCATCTGCGGATCGGTCTCCCACGTCCGCGCCCGCAGGTCCCACTCGTTGGGGCCGCGGGAGCCGAAGTCGTGCACGAAGCGCGCGAACGCCTCCTGGAACGCCCGCGCCCCATCGGAGGTCAGCGCGGCGAGCCGGTCGGGCAGGCCGTCGATGCCGGCCGCCAGCTCCCGGGTGACGTCGTCCGACCGGCGGGCAAGCCGCGACAGCTCCCACATCGCGAACGACGGCTTGGCCGAGTCGACCTCGATGCCGCCGAGGAGGCGGATGGTCAGCGAGGGATCACCCAGGCCGGCCGTGATCGCACCCAGCGCCCCTGGGCCCACCGACGCCCCGAGCGACGCCCAGATCGACGTCTCGAACATCTGCTGCAGGTAGGGGCGGAGGGCCCGGGCCCGGGCCAGCAGCGCGCCGAGGTTCAGGGTCGACAGGTCGGGCCGCTCCTCCCGCAGCCGGTCGGCGAGAACCTTCTCCTCGTCGACCTCCCGGAGCGCGTCGGTGGACATCACCCAACCCAGGCTCTCGGCCAGCTTGGCGGCGTGCTTCGCGCTCTCGTGCCACGGCTCGGCGACGTACGGCGGGATCTCGGGGTTCGGGTCGAAGTAGGCGCGGTCGATGTCCTCTGGCGACGCGCCCGGCAGCCGCGCCCCCATCAAGCGCACGATCGACAGGGGGTTGTAGACGTAGCCGCCGAACAGTCCGAAGCACTCCGGATCCTCCGGGGTCTCGAACTCGTCCCAGTCGACGAGCCCGAACACGATGAAGCCGTCACGGGCGCCGGGCGAGATCGCACCCTCCCACAGGAACGTCCACCCGAGCGGGCTCACCGGGTCGGCGAGGACGTCGGCGGCGTTGCCGCGGGTGTAGTACGGGAAGCGCGCCCCGACGCGACGGTCCGTGAACCACCGATCCTCCATGCATCCCCCCAACAGGCAGGCCGGTCCGGAGCGCCGGCAGCACCAGCGGAACGTAGCCGGTCCGCCCGGAGCAGCGCGCTGGGCGCTCGCTGTAGTCTCTGTCAAGTATGACCCTGATGGACGAGTTCCGGATGGACGACCGCGTGGCCGTCGTGACCGGTTCCGGACAGGGCATCGGGCGGGCGATCGCGTGGGGTCTGGCGGACGCCGGGTGCGACATCGCGATCAACGCTCGCCGGCAGGCCGACCTGGACGAGACCGCCAAGGGCGTGACCGACCGCGGGCGACGCGCGCTGGTCGACGCCGCTGACATCCGTGACCATTCGGAGGAGCTGGCGGAGCGGACCGTGGCCGAGCTCGGGCGCCTCGACGTCTGGGTCAGCAACGTCGGCGGCTCCGACGAGAAGACCGTCCGGGAGCTGAGCGACACCCCGGACGACGTCTTCCGCTCGCAGCTCGAGCTCAACCTCACCACCGCGTTCCAGGGCGCCAAGGCGGCCGCGGGCCACATGGGACCCGGTGGCGTCATCATCAACATCGCGTCGGGCGCCGGGACCCGAGGCTCGCCCCGGACCGGCCCGTACGCCGCGGCCAAGGCCGGGATGCTCAACATGACCGAGACGCTGGCCCTGGAGCTGGGGCCGCGGGGCATCCGGGTCAACGCGGTGTCGCCGGGACCAGTGATCACGGAGGCGTTCCTCGAGGTGCTCGGCATCGGCGACCGCCTCGGGGAGCTCGAGCGCACGATCCCCCTCGGACGTCTCGGGACGCCCGACGACATCGCCGCCGCCGTGGTCTACCTGGCGTCTCCCGCCGCGTCCTGGGTGACCGGTCAGAACCTTCTGGTCGCCGGCGGCCGCACCCAACGCAGCTACCAGTACGAACCCCGCCGCGACTGAGAGCCGAGGAGGCCACCGTGCCCGACTACACCGACAGCTACGAGGACGTGTCGAAGTTCTCGCTCGCCGCCGACCGGGAGAAGGCGCTCCTGGACGCCCAGACGGAGTGCTGCTTCATGTGGACGACCAAGGACGGTGATCCCGTGGGCGTCATCATGAACTACCTGGTGAAGGACGACCGGTTCTGGGTCACGTGCACCCGCCGCCGCAAGCGGGTCGCCGCGGTCGAGGCCCGCCCCCGCGTGGCCATCGCCATCACCAGCCGGGGCACGCAGATCGGCGTCAGCCAGGCCGTCACCTACAAGGGCACCGCGGTCGTCCACGACGACCCGGAGACGAGCGGCTGGTTCTACCAGGCGTTGGCCGCCCGGGTGCGCCCGGAGAGCGCCGAGCAGCAGGCGGCCTTCGTCCACCACCTCGACACGGAGGGAAGGGTCGTCATCGAGATCGTGCCCGACACGCGGATCGGCTTCGACGCCGAGGAGATGTTCCGGGACTCGCCCGCCGGACCGAGCCGTACCGAGGTCTGATGCCGCCCGCTACGGCGGGTCGGTCACCAGCGCGGCGCGCAGCCGGTCCACCGCATCCGGGCTGACGCCGAGCGCCACGGGCCAAGCCGTCAACGACCCGTGGGCCTCGACGGCCCGCTGCGCGAAGAGCGCCATCGCCTCGGCCGGCGCGGCCCACAGGTACGCCGGCGACCGGGCGACGGGCGGATCGCCGGGGATCGGTTGGTCGACCATCACCTGGCGGCGGCGTTGCGAGGGCACGTCCGAGAGCGCGTACTCCGCGACGATGTCGTCCAGAGCGACGCCGATGGCCGCCTGCACGAGGGCCACGACCATCCCCGTGCGGTCCTTCCCCGCCGCGCAGTGGACCATCACGGGACCGTCGCCGATGAAACGGGCGATGGTCTCGATGGCTTCGACCAGGGGCTCCCGACCCCGGTGAGCCATGTCCTCGTAGAGCCCGGCGATGTCGTGGGGCTCCTCGATGCGGGGAGGGTCGTCGGTGTTGATGACCCGATCGACGATCGGGATGTGGAACGTGATCGTGCGATCGACGAAACCCGGACCGCGGTCGAACTGGCTCTGCTGGCGAAGGTCGACGACGGCCTTCAGCCCGAGCCCCTCGATGGCCCGACGACCCTCGGGCGTGATGCGGACCGGATCGTCGGCGCGGTACAGGGCCCCGGTGCGCATCCAGCGGCCGTCGGTAGTGCCCCAACCGCCGGCGTCGCGGACGTTGAAGCAGCCGTCGATGTCGACGTGGCCGGACGGCACCTCAGCGGTCATCGCGCCCCGCCCCGTGCGAGACTCGACCGATCGACGACGCCATCGAACGCCTTCTCGACGAACAGGCCATCCGGCGGCTGCTGGTCGACTACTGCCGCGGCGTCGACCGCGGTGACCAGGCTCTCGTAGCGTCCGTCTACCACCCCGACGCCACCGATGACCACGGCCGCTTCAAGGGGACGGGGTTCGACTTCGCGGCCTACGCGGTGCCCCGACTGCGGGAGCGGTACCAGGGCACGATGCACTCGATCACCAACACGGTGATCGACTTCGGCGGCCCCGACCTCGCGCACGTCGAGAGCCACGTGTGCGCCCGGCACTGGCGGGAGGACGGGGCGGGATCGTGGATGGAGACCTTCGGCGGGCGCTACGTCGACCGCTTCGAGCGCCGCGGCGGCGAGTGGAAGATCGCCGATCGCGTGGTCGTGCACGAGTGGAGCACCCTGGAGCCGGTCACGGCGGCCTTTCCGGCCGAGCGCTTCGTCCAGGGCCGGCGGGATGGCGACGACCCGTCCTACCAGGGGCGGGGAGGCACCTGAGCGCCCCTCCGGCGAGCACTCGTCAACGACCCTCACCCGGCGATTCCGGCTTCGACCAGCACCGACCGCATGCCGTCCGCAGCGCGGCGCGCCGCCTCGTCGGCCGGCGCGGCCCAGAGCTCGGTCGAGCAGACCTCGACCGCGATCGGCGCCGTCACCCCCATCCCGTCGAGCAGCTGCACGAAGCCGACGCAGTCGAACTCTCCCTCGCCCGGCGGCACCCGCGATTGCAGGCAGTCCACGTAGTAGTCGTCGATGGTCGGCTCGAGGGTCCCATCGTTCATCTGCACGCAGAAGACCCGCTCGCCCGTGAGGGCGCGGATCTGGTCCGGGTCGTTGGCGCCGCGGGTGTGGTGCCAGATGTCGACACAACAGCCCGCGTTCGGGCGGTCGGTGGCGTCGAGGAGCTCCTTCGCCTCGGCCGCGGTGCGGATGTTGGTGAAGGGCAGGAACTCCACGCCGACCAGCAGACCGTGCGCCGCGGCGCGGTCGCAGAGCGCGGCGAAGGCCGGCCCTGCGTCGGCCAGTGTGCCCTCGTACGGACCGACGGCTTGGAGGTACCGGCAGCCGAACTCGTCGGCCATCTCGTAGGCGAGGTCCTCCAGCTCGCGGCACTGCTCTGACGCCTCTCCGGGCGGACTGGACCATCCCTTCACGACCTCGATCTCGGCCACCACCAGGTTGTGGTCCTCCAGCTGCGCGCGGAGGTCGGCGGGCGAGCGGCCCTCCTCGTCGCGGAGCCGCTGGTACTCGGGCGCGTAGAGGCCGATCCCGTCGAAGCCGGCCGCCGACGCGGCCGCCAGGCGCTCGTCGAAGTCGCCGAAGCGCGGTCGGCTGAAGTGCGACCAGATCAGATCCGGCCACGCCAGCTCACGGGCGGTGCGCACGATGGCTCCTCCGGGCGTTCCGAGGGCGTTCGTCGCCCAGTGACGGCAAAACTAGTCTTCCTCTTAAGAAACGTGCCAAAGGGTCCCGGGAGGTCCACGTGCAGTTCGGTTTCACCGCAGCCCAGTCCAACTGCACCTGGGACGAGCTCGCCGCGGTCTGGGACGCCGCCGACGACATCGACCTCTACCGGACCGGCTGGACCTACGACCACTTCTACCCGCTGCGGACGGGGCCTGAGGAGCCGACGCTCGAGGGTTGGACCGCGCTGGCCATGCTCCTCGCCCGCACGCGGCGCCTACGTGGCGGGGTGCTCGTGAGCGGGGCCCCGTACCGGCACCCGGCCGTCCTGGCCAACATGGCCGTCACGGTCGACATCGCGTCCGGCGGCCGCCTGGAGCTGGGGATCGGCGCCGGGTGGTTCGAGGCCGAGTGCGAGGCCTACGGCATCGAGCTCGGCTCGATCACGGAGCGCTTCGACCGGTTCGAGGAGTCCCTGGCGGTCACCCACTCGCTGCTCACCGAGCCGACGACCACCTTCTCCGGCCGCTACTACCAGCTCACCGACGCGTACTGCGAGCCGAAGGCCACGCAGTCCCCGCACCCGCCGTTCGTGCTCGGCGGAAAGGGCGAGCGCCGGTTCCTCCCCCTCGTCGCCCGCTTCGCCGACCACTGGAACTACTCCGGGGAGGATCCGGCTGAGCTCCGCCGGCTGCGGGGCCGGCTCGCCGAGCTGTGCGAGGCCGAGGGTCGGCGGCTGGAGGACCTCACGATCTCCGCGATCGTGCGTCCCACGCCGCAGGACCCGCCGGCGATGCTCGACCAGGTCGCAGCCTTCGCCGACGCCGGCGCGACCATGGTGTTCGTAGGACTCCCCCGGCCGTACGACCCGCGGATCCTCGAGCCCCTGGCCACTCAGCTGTCGCCCCTGGCGCCCTGACGCGGCGCGCCGGCCCGGGTGCGCAGGTCAGCCGTTGGGGAGGATGACCGCCCGCCCGTCGAGCGTGCCGCCCTCGAGCGCGGCGAAGGCGTCCGGGATCTGGTCGAAGCCGAAGGTCGTGACGGTCGGCTCGAGGACGCCGGCCCGGGCCAGCGCGATCACGTCGCGGAGGTCGGTGATGCTTCCCCACATCGACGTGGCCAGCTCGACCTCGAACCGCGTCGCCCACATCGTGTACGGGATGGCACCACCAGCCGCGCCGACCAGCATGATCCGCGAGCCGGCGCGGGCCGTGGCGAACGCCAGCGCGAGTGTCTGCTCCGACCCGACCAGGTCCAGGCTCAAGTCGACGCCCAGGCCCTCGGTCAGCTCCCGGATGGTGTCCGCCGCATCCGGCCCGGGCGCGACGACGTGGTGCGCGCCGAGCGAGGTGGCCAGTGCGCGGGCCTCGGGCCGCGAGTCGACGGCGACGACGGTCGCCGGCGACACCGCCCGGAGGATCTGCACAGCGAGGTGACCGAGCCCTCCGACGCCGATCACGGTCACCACGGAGCCCGGTGTCAGGACCCGCTGCGAGCGCCTGATGGCCCGGTACGGCGTGACCGCGGCGTCCGTCAGCGGTGCGGCTCGCACCGGGTCCAGGTCGCCCAGCGACGCCAGCTGCCGCGGGCTGTCCACCAGCATGTACGGCGCCATCCCGCCGTCGACGCCCAGCCCCCAACCGGCACCGGGCAGGTCAGCCACGTGGTCGCAGATGTTCTCGTCGCCCGTCTGGCACCGGGCGCACGAACCACAGCCGAGCGGACCGTAGACCGCCACCGCCTCGCCGACCTCGAAGCCGGTCGCGCCCGGTCCCAGCGCCTCGACCCAGCCCGCGTTCTCGTGGCCCAGGGTGAAGGGGAGCTCGGCGTTGAACACGCCGGCGTCGAACTCGTGGATGACGTGCACGTCGGAGTGGCAGATGCCGGCGGCACCGACCTTCACCAGGACCTGCCCCGGACCGGGATCCGGCTGAGGGACCTCTTGGTACTCCGGGGTCGTCTTCCACGCGGTCATCCGGTAGGCCTTCACCGATGTCCCCTTTCGCGGCAGTGCCCGTTTCTTGACACAGGCTCGACTTTCGGGAGCGTAGCCGCCGCTCGGGGACCCTTCGGCGGGCCGCCCAGGATCAGGCCGCCGACGGCTCCGGCTCGAGCTGGGCGAGGTGCGCGCGCACCATGGCCAGCTGCTCCTCGGCCGGCCAGCGGTCGGGCTCGAAGATGGCCTGGAGCGCGATGCCGTCCAGGACCGCGACGAGGCGCAGCGCCTCGCGCCCGGTGTCCACGCCGACGCAGCGGCCCGCATCCTGCTCGGTCCGCAAGGCTGCCTCGATGGCGGCGACGAAGGTCCGGTGCCGCTCCAGCTTGATGGCGCTCAGCTCCTCGTCGCCGATGGCGGCCCCCCAGAACGCCAGCCACACCTTCCAGCTCGCGGCCCGCTCGGCATCCAGCGGCAGCGCGGCCTCGATGATGGCCGGCAAGGCCGCCACGCCCGCGGACACCGCGGCATCGATCCGCTGCCTGGCCAGGTCAGCGCGTGAGCGGAAGGTGGCGATCATGAGCTCCCGCTTGTCGACGAAGTAGTGGCTGACGATCCCGGTGGTCCAACCGCCAGCGCGCGCGATGTCACGCAGCGTTACGCGCTCCAGGCCGACCCGGGCGACCTCGCGGGCCGTGACCTCGATGAGCTCGGCCCTGCGCTGCTCGGTCCTGCCCTGCTCGGCTCGACGGCCCATCCACCCTCCGGTCCGGCGCTGGCGCGGGTCACGTTGGCCTTGCGCGGCGACCGGTCGCCCCGTACTCTAGTCACAACGGTTGTGATGTCAATCCGCCTGTTGCCGTTCCCCACGGAACAGGCGAGCCGGGGACGCGTCAGCGCAGGCCATGATGCGAGCCGGGGTCGAGGAGGTCGAGAGATGGATCAGCAGTTCTTGGAGCGCTTCAGGGAGCGTTCGGCCTACGAGGCCAACCGGGTCGAACCGCCCGACGGCTTCCCGAAGCTGCCGGACCTGCCCCTCGGCCGGTACACCGACCCGGAGTTCCAGGAGCTCGAGCACGAGCACCTCTTCAAGAAGGTCTGGCTGTACGCCGCCCACGAGTCGGAGCTCCCGGCGCCGGGCAGCTACAAGCTGTGCGACATCGTCGGCGCGCCGATCCTGCTGGCCCGGGACGAGGACGGCGAGGTGCGGGCCTTCTACAACGCCTGCCGCCACCGCGGGGCGCCGGTCGTCAGGGGCACGAGCGGGGAGGCGCGGATGCTCGTGTGCCAGTTCCACTCCTGGAGCTACAACCTGCGGGGCGAGCTCGTGCGGGTCCCGGACGAGCGGGACTTCGTCGGCCTGCAGAAGGAGGAGCGCTGCCTGCCCAGCGTGCGCTGCGAGCGGTGGGGCGGCTGGTACTTCGTCAACCTCGACCCCGACGCGGTCCCGCTGCTGGACCACCTCGACCCGCTCCCCCGGCTGCTGCCCGAGGTGGCGGCCGCGCCGTTCCGGGTCATCGACTCGAAGAGCGTCGAGCTCGCGTGCAACTGGAAGCTCCTGGCCGAGGCCTTCCTCGAGGTGTACCACGCCCGGACGATCCACCCGAAGACCGTCGGCCCGTCCCTCGACACCCGGGGCACGGTCATCACGCTCTACGACCACGGTCACCAGAGCATGCTGTCCCCGGTCAACGTCGGCACCCGGAGCGACAACCGCGAGCGGCTGCCCGTCTTCGAGGGCGCGACCGAGATCTTCCTCGCCGGCGTCCAGCCGGCGCACGGCGTCTTCCCCAACCTCATCACGCCGCTCGACGCCCGAGGCTTCCCGTTCCTCGTGTTCTGGCCGCTGGCCATCGACCGCACCCGGCTCGACATCGTCTGGTTCGCAGCCGACTGGGGCGACGGCCCGCAGCCGGCCGAGCAGCAGGAGATCTGGCAGCACCGGCTGAGCCGCTTCGACACGGTGATGGAGGAGGACTACCAGAACCTGGCCCCGATCCAGCGGTCGATGGAGTTCGCCGCCCACGGTGGGCAGGCCATCAACTACCAGGAGCGGCGCATCTGGCACGTCCAGGCCTGGATCGACAAGGTGATCGGCCCCGACCGCATCCCCGAGCACCTCCGCGTGCCGGACCTCTTGGACGCCTGGGTCGAGCACCCGTGACCGCGGAGGCCGCCGGCTGGGGCGAGGAGTGGGACCACGTCGCCGACGTCATCGTCGTCGGGAGCGGTGTCGCCGGCATGACCGCAGCCGTGGCGGCGACCAGCAGAGGCGCGTCGGTGGTCGTCCTCGAGCGGGGCGCCTTCACCGGGGGCACCACCGCCAAGTCGGGCGGGGTCCTCTGGATCCCCAACAACCCCTTGCTGCGCGAGCAAGGGCTGTCCGACGAGCGGGCGGACGCGTTGCGGTACATGGCCCGCACCGCCTACCCCACCCTCTACAACCCCGAGCACGAGACGCTCGGCCTCCCCGCGGACAAGCACGCGCTCCTCGAGGCGTTCTACGACAACGGCTCCGTGGCCATCGAAGAGCTCCTCGCCTCGGGCGCGCTCGTCCTCGAGTCACTCGACTACCCCGACTACGCGGCCGAGCTGCCCGAGGACGCCACGCCCGTCGGCCGGACCCTGCAGCCCCGGCTCCCGGAGGCATGGCGTCGCGGGGTCGACCCCAGCGGAGGGCAGTACCTGGTCGACCAGCTGGAGGCGGCCGCGACGCGCGCCGGAGCGACGGTCCTGCTCGAGCACCGCGCGGTACACCTGGTCCGCAACGAGGACCTCGAGGTCGTCGGCCTGGAGGTCCAGGTCGGTCGCCGGACGGAGCTGTTCGGTGCCCGCCACGGCATCGTGTTCGCCTCGGGCGGCTTCCTCCACAACCGCCGCCTGGCGCTCGAGTACCTGAGGGGGCCGGTGCTCGGTGGCGCGGCGGCGGAGGGCAGCACCGGGGACTTCGTCGACATCGGCATCGAGGTGGGCGCGCAGCTCGGCAACATGAGCCACGCCTGGTGGGACCAGGTGGTGGCCGAGCTCTCCGTCCGCGTGCCCCAGACGATCAGGGACGTCTATGAGCCCTTCGGCGACAGCATGGTCATCGTGGATCGCCGCGGGCGGCGGGTGGTGAACGAGAAGACGCCGTACAACGAGCGCAGCCAGGTGCACTTCGACTGGGATCCGGTGCGGCGGGAGTACCCCAACCTCCTGCTCTTCATGATCTGGGACGAGGCCGTGGCGGCGAGCACGGACCCCTCCCGCTTCCGGTTCCCGGTCCCGCCGCCAGGCGAGCGGTACGACTTCGTGGTCACCGCGCCGACCTTCGCCGAGCTGCAGCTGGAGATCGAGCAGCGGCTGGAGAAGCTGGCGCCCTGGACGGGAGGTTTCAGCCTGGATCCGTCGTTCTCCGATGGCCTGGCCGCCACCGTCGCCCGCTTCGACTCGCTGGCCCGCGACGGCCACGACCCGGACTTTCACCGTGGTGAGACGCCGATCGAGCAGGCGTGGGCCGGAGCGGCGCGCTCGGGGGCACCCACCGCGGCGATGTACCCGTTTGCGCCCGTGGGCCCGTATCACTGCGTGATCCTCGGGCCGGGCGCGCTCGACACCAAGGGCGGTCCCGTCGTCGACGATCACGCCCGGGTGCTGACACCCGCCGGTGTGCCGATCGTCGGGCTGTACGGCGCCGGGAACTGCATCGCCTCCCCGGCGGGACAGGCCTACTGGGGCGCCGGTGGCACCATCGGCCTCGCGCTCACCTACGGCTACCTCGCCGGCTGCCAGGCCGCGGCCGAGCCGGCCCGGGCGCCCAGCTGACCGGCGGCGACGTGGAGGCCCTCGACCTCATCGAGATCCACCAGCTCCTCGGGCAGTACGGGCACATCGTCGACGCCGGCGAGTGGCACCGCTTCGACGAGCTGTTCACGGAGGACGCCGTGCTCGACTACACGGGGGTGCGGGTGCCCGAGGTGCTCCACGGACGCGACGCCATCGTGGAGTTCTTCGGGAGCGCCAACCACCCGTCGGCCCACCACGTGACCAACATCGTGGTCAGCGAGGAGGACGGGGACGTCTGCGTCCACAGCAAGTTCCTCGCGCCCTACACCCGGCCCAGCCACGAGCCCCGACGGTGGTACGGCGGCGACTACCACGACGTCGTGGTGCGCACCCCCGACGGCTGGCGGTTCACGCGCCGGGCCTGCATCGCCCGCTGGCTGCTGACGCCCGAGATCGCCGGCGGCGAGGCCACCCCCGAACACCGCCGCACCCGGTAGGAGGCCCGAGACGTCAGGTGATGCCGAGTGAGCGGTTGCGGGCGCCCGGGGCGTGGAAGTCGGCCTCGTAGCAGATCCGGTCGCCCTCGAAGCGCAGGAGCGACATGACCTCCACGGACCACTTCTTGCCGACGTGCTCGGGGCCAAAGCGGTCCGGTTCCTTCACCGTCGCGCTCATCACGTAGTGCAACGCCAGGCCGTCGTCGTTGACCCAGAACTCGTCGGGCAGCAGCTCCAGGTCGTCCCACTTGGCCAGTCCCTGGCCGAAGAACGCCCGGATGGCCGGCCAGCCCTCGAAGCGGCCGCTGGCCACGTCGTTGAGGACGGCGTCGGGGGTCATGAAGGGCTCCGGCGCGTCGACGTCCCCCGAGCTCCACCCGGCGAACAGCTGCTTGGCGATCTCGATCCGCTTCTCGTGGTCAGGCATGCCACGACGATAGGTGCGCCGGCAACACGTGTCGCCCTTCGCCCGTCCCTCCGCCCTCCCGCCTACAGTCGCCCCGGTGGACGAGGCCATCGGGCAGCTCTTGTCGCTCGACGGTCAGGTCGCGCTGATCACCGGCGCGGCGACCGGTCTGGGCGAGGCGATCGCCGGCGTCCTGGCCGCCGCCGGGGCCGAGGTCGTGATCGGCGACATCGACGAGACCGGCGGCCAGCGGGTGGCGGACCAGCTGCGGGAGCGCGGCCACCGAGCCCACGCCCTCCGCCTGGACGTCACCGACGAGGCGTCGGCCCGCGACGCTGTCGAGCAGGCCGTCGCGATCGGCGGCCGCCTCGACGTGCTGGTCAACAACGCGGGTTCGTACCACGACGCCGGCAGCATCATCGACCAGAGCTACGAGTCGTGGAAGCGGGCCGTCGCCGTCAACCTGGAGGGTGTGTTCCTCTGCTCCAAGCCGGCGGCCGAGCACATGGTGGCTCGGGGTGACGGCGGGGCGATCGTCTCCATCTCGTCGGTCGACGGGATCCTGCCCTGCCTCGGCACCGGCTACGACTCGGCGAAGGCGGCGGTCATCCACTTCACCCGCAGCCTGGCCGTCGACCTGGCACCACTCGGTGTGCGGGTGAACGGTGTCGCCCCCGGCAACTTCCCCGTGGAGACACGGCGCAAGATGCGCGCCGGCGAGCTCCCGCCGCTCTGGGCCGAGCCGTCGGTGGCCACCGGGCTCATGGGCCCGATCACCCGCATCCGGACGGCGAGCATCCCGATGGGCCGCACGGGCGCGCCGGCCGAGGTGGGCCACGCCGTGCTGTTCCTGGCAAGCGCCGCGGCGTCCTACATCACGGGGCAGACGCTCGTGGTGGATGGCGGATGGACCCTCGTCTGATAGGAGAGACCGATGAACGACGACGAGAAGGCGGTCGTCGCCCTGACGATCGCCTACACGTGGGCGCTCGACGACCGGCGCTTCGAGGACCTGCGCGACGTGTTCGCGGCCGACGCCACCGGTGATCTGGCCGGCGTCCACTGCGAGGGCATCGACGCCATCCTCGAGCGCATCCAGCGGGGCCTGAGCAAGCTCGACGCCACGCAGCACGTGATCTCGAACCATCAGGTGCGTGTCGACGGCGACACCGCGACGTGCCGGTGCTACCTCGTCGGCCAGCACATCAAGCACGGGACGCCCGGCGGCGACCACTTCATCATGAGCGGGACCTACTCGGACCGGCTGGCGCGACGACCCGAGGGCTGGCGCATCGTCCACCGGACCCTGGAGATCCTCTGGACCGAAGGGAACCCGGCCGTCGTCGGCCGCTGAGCCGCCCCCGCGCAGGAGCCCGGGCGGCGCGAAGTGCGTCATCAGCGCGCCATGGATGGCGCGTGCGCGCCGCACTTCGCGGACGGCGCGGTGCTCGACCTCGGCCGCCCGAGCTCAGGTGCGGCCGACGGCGAGGAACGTCCCGGTGACGGCGTTCTCGTTGGCCATGCGCTGCCCGAGGAGCTCCTCGACGGCCGCGATGCGCGCCGTGTCGCCACTGGCGAACGCCGCGTCCGTGGCGCACGAGAGCACCTCGCTGATCAGCTCGTAGTCGGCCTGGGCGGCGTCGAGGTACAGGCTGCCGGTGCGCCCCCCGTCGTACGCGGCGAGGGCCGCCGAGAGGGCCTCGGCCTCCGGCATCTCCTCGGCGAAGCGCCGCGCCACCGCCTCGATGGCGTCGGTCTCCTCCCTCATCCACGCCAGCTCCTTGGCGGTCCGCACCGCGGCGCACGAGAGGACCGAGAGCGCCATCTCGAGGACGACCTTGGTCCCGGCGTCGGAGATGTTCGGCGCGACCTTGCCGCTCAGCTCGGCGCACACCGCCTCGATGAGCTGCTGGTTCGTCGGCTTGGAGATCACGCCGCACCTCCGGTGATCGACTTGTGGTGGGCGATGGCCCGCATGAAGACGTCGTGCATGCCGATCACCGCGGGCGACATGTAGGCGACCGCGATGCCCGTCGTCTCGCCCCGGGCCAACGCAGCCAGCTGCTCGATCACACTGACGTACACCGTCGGCGAGGCGAGCAGCAGGAAGAAGTCCATCACCGCCGGGTTGACCTGCTCCTCGCTGAAGCCCGTCAGCTCGCGGTAGCGGGAGTAGAAGGACTCCTCGTCGCACCGGATCAGGTCGGGCGGCTGGGTCACCCCGGCGAGCAGCGACCACCCGATGTCCTCGCGGGGATCGCCGACGTGGGTGAGCTCCCAGTCGATGACCAGGCAGGTGTCGTCCCGGTCGATCAGCACGTTGGCGATCTGGAGGTCGCCGTGCACGAGACCCAGGGGCACCGGCGGCGGCCGGTTGGCACGCAGCCACGCCGCGACGTAGCGCATGATCGGATCGCGATCGATGTGGGCCCGCTCCGAGTCCTCCCAGAACTGGATGCGGGCGTCGATGTACTCGTCCCACGACACCGGGACCTCGAGCTCGGGCGGAAGCGCATCCATGTCGGTCATGTGCACCGTGGCCATCACCTCGGCCAGGCGCCTCCCCCAGTGGGGGTGCTCCTCCTCGCCGAGCTTTCGGGTCAGGCTGATCATCGCCTCGCCGTCGACCAGGTCGATCACGATGGCCGGGCTGCCCAGCTCCTCGCCCGTCGGATCGAACCAGCGCGGCACCGGCATCGGCACCTGGCCGGACGCGTGGAGCGTCGACAGCACCGACCACTCCGTCGCCCGGTCCGTGTCGATGATGGCCTGGCCCGGAGGGGGATCGGCGCGGATGATGTAGCCGCGCCGTCCCGACGAGTCCTCGACGAACACCTTCGACATCGCCCGGCTGTAGCCGCCGGTGATCACCTCGTAGTCGACCACCTTGAGGCTGGCCGGATCGTCCGAGCGGCGTTGAAAGAACGCTTCCAAGCGCGAGATGTGCTCTGCCGTGTCGGTCACTGGTGCACCTTCCAGTCCCCCGAGCCCGACGGTTCGGGCTGCTGTCCGAGACCGGACAATAGTCAAGAAAGCACCGCTCGAGGACGGGGGCCACCGACCTCGACGACGGGCTCAGGACGGGGTCGTTGCCGGCTGCCCGAACGCCAGCTCGGTGCGCCGTCGCTGGAACTTCCAACCGTCCTCGGTCCGCACGAAGCGGTCGCGGTACTCGCCGATGTACACCGGATCGCCGGTCGGCGCGAGCTCGGCGGCCACGCCGGACGGCTCGTCGTGGCGGTAGTTGACCATGTAACTCGTACCCGTCGCCTCGTCCGGTCCCAGCACGTCGATGACGACGTTCATGCACAGATGGCGGGCCGTGCGCCCGGGCGCGAAGAGGCGGCTCGGGATCCCGGCGTCGAGCTCGGCCCGACCGGCGAAGCGGATCCGCCCCGGCAGCTCCCAGACCCCGTCGTCGACGAACAGCTCCGGCACCTGATCCGCCTCGCCGAGGTCGAGGAGCTGCGCGTAGCGATAGATCAGCCGCTCGCACGCCCGCTCGGCGAGGAGCCGCTCGAGCGGATCCATGCCATCGCTCACGCCGGCCTACCAGTGGTTCCAGTGAATGACGCCGGCAGGATCCACCCTGGGGGCCGGCTTGAAGTCGGTGCCGATGGTGTAGGCCACCGGGAACAGACCGATGAGGCAGTGCTCGGCCATGTCCACACCGAGGACGTCGGCCACCTCGCCTTCCTTGCGGCACACCATCGTCGTCCACACGGATCCGAGCCCGCGGGCCCGCAGCGCCAGCATGAAGCTCCACACCGCCGGGATGACCGACCCCCACCACCCGGGCTGCGACCCGGCCGGGAGCTGATCCGGACGGCCGAGCTGGTACGCGAGGAGCATCACCGGCACCTCGTGCAGGTGGTCCCGCAGGTGCTGGGCCGACTCGTTGACGTGCGCCTTGCGCTGCGCCCGGGTGTCGGTCTCGTCGAAGGTGGCGGCGGGCGTCGACGAGGAGAAGGAGTCGAAGACGCTGCCGTAGATGTCGGCGAGCTGCTGCTTGACGCCGGGGTCGTCCACGAGCACGAACTGCCAGGTCTGGCGGTTCGAGCCCGACGGCGCCTGCATCGCGATCTCGATGCACCGCTCGACCACGGATCGCTCGACCGGTCGCGTCAGGTCCAGCCGCTTGCGCACCGCCCTCGTCGTGGTGAGCAGCTCGTCGGGGTTCAGGGGCAGGAGATCGGCCATCGGCGCGGGTCTAGCACGCGACCGGACACCGTGGTTTCTTGACACCGCATGTTGTCCGGCTTCACCGTCCGTCCGCCGGCGGCGATACGCTCCGGCCGCCATCGAGCCATGCGAGGAGATGGAGGAGACCATGGACAGCGCCACGAGTGAGGTGCGGCGCTTCCGCAGCGCCGACGTCCCGCCGGATCGCTACGAGGATCCGCACATCAAGCCCTACGTCGAGGTCCGCAAGCTCAGCACCGAGCCCTCGATCCGCGAGGTCACGTTCCCGCCCAACGGCCGCCTGGACGTCCACTCCCACCCGAACGACACGCTGTACGTCATCCGCTCCGGTGAGTTCCACATCGAGGGCGAGGGCGTGTTCCAGCCGGGTGACGTCCGCTGGGTCAAGGGCGGGCTGACCTACGGGCCCGAGTGGGCCGGCCCCCAGGGCGCCGTCCTCCTCATCGTGGCCCTCAACGGTCCGTTCGGCACCACGTGGGTGGACTCGTGACACGCGGCGGCCGCGTCCGCCAGGCGGCGGAGACGCGATCGGATGACGGAGGCCCCGCCCCGTTCCCGCCCGACGAGCCCACTGGTAGGTTCCGAACATGACGGGCATCGACGATCGGGTCCTCGATCGACCCGCCACTGGACCGGGTCTGACGTGGCAGGACCTGCTCGACACCGACACCCACGACGTACCTGCGTTCCTCCGGGAGGAGCGCCCGTACCGCAACGGTGACGCCGACATCTCCAAGGACCGCTACCTGTCGAGGTCGTGGCACGAGCTCGAGAAGGAGCGGCTCTGGAGCAGGGTCTGGCAGCTGGCGTGCCGGGAGGAGCAGCTCCCCGAGGTCGGCGACTACCTCGTGTACGACATCGCCGACCAGTCCTACGTGATCGTCCGGACGGCACCCGACGAGCTCAAGGCCTATCCGAACGCGTGCCTGCACCGCGGCCGGCGCCTGAAGACCTACGACGGCCGCTGCAGCGAGATCCGCTGTCCCTTCCACGGGTTCGCCTGGCACCTGGACGGAACGCTGAAGGGCATCCCGGCCGAGTGGGACTTCCCCCACCTCGACGACCGCCGGGACGAGCTCGTCCTGCCGGCGATCCGCGTCGACACGTGGGCCGGCTTCGTGTTCATCAACCCCGACCCCGACGCCGAACCGCTCCGCGACTTCCTCGGTGACCTCCCCGATCACTTCGAGCGCTGGCACCTCGAGGACCGGTACCTCCAAGCCCACGTGGCCAAGATCGTGCGCTGCAACTGGAAGGTGGCGATGGAGGCCTTCGCCGAGGGCTACCACGTCTCGGCCACCCACCCGCAGGGCACCGTCTACGTGATGGACCCGGGCAGTCAGATCGACATCTACGGGAGCTTCGCCCGCCAGATCAGCCCGTCCGGCGTACCGTCCCCGCTCATCACGTGGGAGGCCAGCCAGGAGGACATCCTGCGGGGCATGCTCGACGTGCGCGAGGGCGAGCCGCTGCCCATCGAGCTGCAGCCGGGCCAGACCGCGCGCGAGGCGATGGCGCGCGCCGCCCGGACCCGCTGGCGCCCGGTGCTCGGCGACCGCATCGAGGAGTTCTGCGACGCCGAGCTCGTGGACCACTTCAACTACACGGTCTTCCCGAACATCCACCCCTGGGGCGGGTTCAACCGCATCGTCTACCGCTTCCGTCCCAACGGCGACGACCACGAGACCTCCATCTTCGAGGTCATGTTCGTCACGCCGTTCGCCGGTGACCGGCCGGCGCCGGCCACGCTCCGCTCGCTCGGGCCGGAGGACCGCTGGACCGACGCGCCGGAGCTCGACAGCCTCGGCATGGTGCTCGACCAGGACACGTTCAACATGGAGCAGGTGCAGAAGGGGCTGAAGATCCTGCGCCGCGGCGGTATCACCGTCTCGCGCTACCAGGAGGCCATCGTCCGTTGGCGCCAGGACCTCCTGGACGAGTGGGTCGGGGCCGGCCGATGAGTGGCGGCATCCGCCACCCGTTCACCCGGGCGCTCTACGAACCTGACGGGTCCGGCGGGGTGCGCGTCACCAAGGACGGCGCGGTCGGGCACTTCACCCGTGACGGCCGCTGGATGGCGGGCGAGCTCCGGGAGGCGGATCCGGAGCTGTGCATCTGGTTGACGGCGAACCGCCCGGCCCGGCACCACCGGCTGAGCGCGGTCGACGACTCCCACGGCCCGGCCGGCTGAGCCGCCGAGCACGCGGCACCGTCAGGCGGTCATCTCCTGGACCGCGGCGACGACGCCGGCGGCGCTCGGGTAGAAGGCCCCGACCAGGCCGGGCGCGGCGGGGACGGAGGAGTCGGGCGAGGTCAGGCGACGCACCGGACCGAGCAGCTGAGCGTGCAGCTCCTCGTGGATCCGTGTGGCGATCTCGGCCGCCGCCCCGCAGGTGCGGACGGCCTCGTGGACGACGAGCGCGCGGCGGGTCTTGGCCACGGACGTGAGCACCGTCTCGGTGTCGAGCGGGCTGAGCGAGCGCAGGTCGATCACCTCGACCGAGGTGCCGTTCCCGGCCAGCTCCTCGGCCGCCTTGACGACGTCGTACATCAACCGCCCGTAGCTGATGATGGTGACGTCGTCGCCTTGACGGCGGATGGCCGCCTTCCCGAGCGGGATGGTGTACGGCTCGGTCGGCACCGGCCCCCGCTTCATCATGAGCGAGGTCGACTCGATGAACACGCACGGGTCCTCGTCCTCGATGCAGGCCATCAGCAGGCCCTTGGCGTCGTAGGGGGTGGACGGGAACGCGACCTTGAGGCCCGGCGTGTGCATGAGGATGGCCTCGAGCGACTGGCTGTGCTGGGCCCCGATGGGGGTGCCGCCGACCATGTTCACGCGCATCGTCATGGGCACAGGGGTACGGCCGCCCGACATGTAGCGGAGCTTGGCGGCGTGGTTCGACAGCTGGTCGAAGCAGACGCCGATGAAGTCCATGAACATGATCTCCGGCACCGGGCGCATCCCGGCGATGGCCGAGCCGATGGCGGCACCGATGATCCCCTCCTCGGCGATCGGGGTGTTGCGGACCCGGTCCTCGCCGTGCGTGGTCGAGAGGCCTTCGGTGAGGTGGAACACGCCACCGCCGGCCGAGTCGGCCACGTCCTCGCCCATCACGAACACCCGGGGGTCGTTGGCCATGGCCTGGTCGAGGGCCTGGGTGATCGCGGCCCGGAAGGTGAGCTTCTCCGAGGGGGTGGCGTCCTCGCCCGGCTCGCTGCGGTCGGTCGGCGGGGCGGCGTACACGTCCTCGATGACCAGTGCCGGGTCGGCCGGCGGGTCGGCATTGGCGGTCTCGTAGGCGTCGGCGACCTCGGCCGCGACCCGGGCCTCGATGTCGGCGAGGGTCCCCTCGTCGGCCTGACCCTGCTCGATGAGCCACGCCCGGAAGCGGGGCAGCGGGTCGTTGGCCTTCTGCGCCGACAGCTCGTCGGGGTCCATGTACTCGTTCTTGTCGCTCAGCACGTGGCCGAGGGTCCGGAACGTGACGCACTCCAGCAGCACCGGGCCGTCGCCCCGGCGGGCGTGGTCGACCGCTTCGCGGGCGGCCTCGTAGGTCGCCACGGCATCCATGCCGTCGACCTTGATGCCCTTCATGGCGTACGCCGCGGCGCGGTCGACCACGGAGGCGTTCTTCTGGGTGTCCGCGAACTTGGTGTGCTCGCCGTACTGGTTGTTCTGACAGACGAAGACGACGGGCAGGGACCACACCGAGGCCATGTTGAGCGACTCGTGGAAGGCGCCGATGTTCGTTGCACCGTCACCGAAGTTGCAGATGGTGACCCGGCCGTCGCCCTGGAGCTGAGAGGCCAGGCCGAGGCCGATCGAGACGGGCAGGCCGCCACCGACGATCCCGGTGCAGAGCATCAGCCCGTGATCGGGGTCGGCGATGTGCATCGGGCCGCCCCGGCCCTTGGACGTGCCCGTGGCCTTGCCGAGCATCTCGGCCCACAGCTCCCGCAGCGGAACGCCCTTGGCGATCTCGTCACCGATGCCACGGTAGGTGGCCGTCATGTAGTCCGTCGGCTCGATGGCCGTGCCCACAGCGGCCGAGATCAGCTCATGTCCCCTGACCGGGTAGTGCACGAAGAAGGCCTGCGCGCTGCCGATGAGCGCCTGCGCCTTGTCGTCGAAGGCGCGGATGCGGGACGCCGTCTCGAAGATCCGCAGCAACAGGTCCCGGTCGATCTTCTGGTCGGTGCTGGTGGTCAGGGTCATCTCGTGATCTCCTCGCTCGACCGCTCCCCGGAGCGATGCTAGGCGGGTCGCCATGGGCGCCAGCCACCGTGCGCGGACCCGCAGGAGCGGCGCACACCGGGCCGGGTTCGCCCGGTCATCGCTGGGACCGTTTCTTTAGGCCTACCAGAGAAACTACCACGACGCCGGTTCGGGACCAGCGGCCCACGACGCGCGCTACGAGCCGCCGAACAGGCCGATCGGCAGCCCGGTCCCGCGGAGGTGAGCCGTCTCGTTGATGGTGAGCACGCTGCGCTCACCGGAGCGCGCCGCGGCGACGCGGTGGATGGAGGTGTAGTTCGGGTAGAAGAACCCGCTCGGGTCCTCGATGCCGAGGATGTGGGTGAGGTAGGCGTTGATGACCCCGCCGTGGCAGACGGCCGCGGCCTTCTGGCCCGGGTGGTCGGTGACGATCTGCTCGATCGCGGTGACGGCGCCGGCCCGGAA
The DNA here is from genome assembly GCA_046734535.1 of bacterium. Classification (GTDB taxonomy): domain Bacteria; phylum Actinomycetota; class Acidimicrobiia; order Acidimicrobiales; family Ilumatobacteraceae; genus DASTFY01. Next base: position 59,424 of record JBKPRL010000136.1, read on the forward strand.
CTCGTACGGGTCGATGCCCATGCTCTGGTGCACGCCGCCCTGGAGGATGTCCTGCCAGCCTTGGTGGCCCTCGGCCTTCATCTGCTCGACGGGGATGTACTCCGAGGCATCACGGTCGTACTCGGCGAGCCCGTCGGCCAGCACCACCTCAATGCCCTGGCGCTCGGCCACCGCGAGGGCGGTCTGGTGGGCCCGCCGCAGCGGGCTCGCGTAGATCGCGTGCACCCGCTCGAAGGCGAGGTACTCGGCCAGGTGACCAGCCTGGTCCAGGCCGGCCTGCGAGAGCTCCGGATCAGCCGGGCCCTCGACGTCCTCGATCCGCACGGGCAGGGCATGGCGGATGAGCAGGAGCTCCATGGCGGTCTGACTACCACATCCGCCCGAAGGCGACGCCGGTCCCGCTCGCGGCCGCCCGGGCCGTTCGCTGGCTCACCTCGTCCGCACTGGGTCGTGGCCGTCCCAACCGACCGCGGCGTCGGCCACCATGGCGTAGAAGCCGCCGAGCCTGTCGTCGAGCTCGTAGATCTCGAGCAGGTGACCGAGCTCGGCCACCGCGTCGTGGAACGCGAACTGGCGGCCGCTCGCCGTCGTCGCCAGCATCGCCTGCGGGTAGCCCAGCTCCTCGAGGCGGGCAGCCTCACGCTCGAGGTCGTCGGTGAAGAAGGCGACGTGGTGGACTCCGGTCCCCCGCTGGCTCAGCTGCTCGCGCAGCGACTCGGGCTCGACGCGGTGCTGGCGCACGAGCTCGACCATGACGCCGCCCGACTGGCCGTAGGCCGAGGAGTGGTCGAAGGTGGCCAACGCGCCGCGGTGCTCGACCGAGGACAGCCGGATGTGCTCGTCGACGAAGAACGGTCCCGAGCCGAAGCGGGCGGCATGGCGGGCCGCGGCGGTCGTCACGTCACCGTCGTCGCCGACGTCGTAGGCGATCTGCACGATCCGTCCCAGCTCCACGGCCCAGACCTCCCAGCGCCCCACGAACCTGGCAACAGATGTTGCCAGGTTGGTACCGTCCGGGCACCACGGGCCGCGCCGATCGGCGGGCCCTGACACGAAAGAGGTCGCCGTGGCTGTCTCCTCCCCGCCCACCGGTGCCTTCCACGTCGGCATTCGGGTCACCGACCTCGAGCAGGGGATGGCGGACCTCGGCTCCGACCTCGGCGTCACCTGGTGCCGGGTCCAGGAGCGCGATCAGCGGCTCTGGACGCCCGAGGGCGGCGCCATCTCCACGCCGCTGCGGTTCACGTACTCGGCCGAGGGCCCCCTCCACCTCGAGCTCCTCCAGGGCCAGCCCGGCACCATCTGGGACGCCGGCGCCGGCGCCGGTCTGCACCACACGGGGGTGTGGACCGACGACATCAAGGGCGACACGACCAACCTCCTCGACGCCGGCTGGGCCATGGTCGGCGCCCAGCAGTCGCCCGAGGACGGCTTCGGCGCCATGACCTATGTGCAAGCGCCGAGCGGCTACATCCTCGAGCTGGTCTCGACGGTGGTCCAGCCGATGTTCGAGCGGTGGTGGGCGGGCGGCGACCTCGCCTGAACCCAGCGACCCGGTGGGCTCAGCGGGTGACCCGTGTGAAGTGGGCCCGGACCATGGCCCGCTGGCGGTCGACGGACCAGTCGAGGGGGTCGAACAACGCCTGGACGGCGACGCCGTTGACCGCGGTGAGGAGCTCGGCCGCCATCCACTCGGCGTCCGTGTCCTCGGGCAGGTCGCCCACGGCGACCGCGTTCTCGATCACCGCGCCGAGGAACTTGCGGGTCGAGCGGACCCGGCGTCGCTGCTCCCGGCTGAAGCTCGGGTCCGACACGGCCATGCCCCAGAAGGCGAGCCAGATCGCCCAGTCGGCCCGGCGCTCGTCGTCGAGCGGGAGGAGGGCGTCAGTGCACGCGAGCACATCGTCGCCCGCCTCGGTCCGAGCGGCCGTCAGCCGCCGCCGGGCCCGCTCCGCCGCGGCGCGGTAGACGAGGAGCAGCAGCTCCCGCTTGTCCGAGAAGTAGCGGCTCACGATCTTCGTGCTGTAGCCACCGGCGGCGGCGATGTCGCGGACGGTGGCGGCGTCGATCCCGCCGCGGGCGATGAGCCCCGTGGCCAGCGCGGCCACCTCGTCGCGCCGGGCGTTGTGATCGACCGTGCGCGCCACCGCTCGAACAGTACGCACCCGCGCCCCCGGCGGCGACGACCTCGCACGTCGGTAGTGTCCGCGCCATGCCAGAGCACCTCCGGTTCGGCGCGGTCTTCCCGACCTCTGACATCGGCGACGATCCCATCGCCATCCGGGACTACGCGCAGGGCCTGGAGGAGCTCGGCTACGACCACCTCATCACCTACGACCACGTGCTCGGCGCCGAGCACGCCGCCCGCGAGCCCGCCCTGACGGGCCCGTACGACGAGCACACCGCGTTCCACGAGCCGTTCGTCCTCTTCGGCTACCTGGCCGGGCTCACCCGCGTGCTGGAGCTCATCGCGGGGGTGATCGTCCTGCCGCAGCGCCAGACCGCGCTCGTGGCGAAGCAGGCGGCGGAGGTTGCGATCCTCTCCGGCGGACGGTTGCGGCTCGGCGTCGGCACGGGCTGGAACTGGGTGGAGTACGACGCGCTCGGCGTGCCCTTCCGCGGGAGGGCGAAGCGCCTCGAGGAGCAGGTCGAGCTCCTCCGCCGGCTCTGGTCCGAGCCCGTGATCACCACCCATACCGACTTCCACGACATCGAGCGGGCCGGCATCCTGCCCCGGCCCGCCGGACCGATCCCCATCTGGTTCGGCGGCGCCGCCGAGCGTCAGCTCCGCCGGGCGGCCCGCGTCGGTGACGGGTTCATCTGCACGCGAGCCGACGAGAGGGCCCGCGGGTTGGTCGGCCAGCTGCGGGCGTTCTTGGCCGAGGAGGGTCGGGACGCGGACCCGTTCGACCTGTCGGGGATGATCGACTGGGCGCACGGTCCGGAGGAGTGCGCGCGGGCCACCGCGGCGTGGCGCGAGGCCGGCGGCACCCACCTCGCGCTCCGGGTCGCCGACGTCCTGGCGTCGCGGCTCGGCGTCCCGAAGCTGGGCTACACGACCCTGGATCGCCAGCTCGAGGCGCTCCGGGACTACCGCGAGCTGGTCGGTGTGGGATCAGCTCCTGGGTCGACGTCGACGCCGACGTCCTGAGCGCGACAGGCCCGCCGCCCGGGCGGCGTCATTCGATCGTCACCAGATCGGGGGCTGGAACGGCCGGCCGCCGTCACCGATCCCCGCCGCCCGCTGCTGGATGACCGCCCGGTAGTCCGGATGGGTGAGGATCCAGAACTCGCCGGTCCGCACCGCGTCGACCACCAGCCCGGCCACCTCGTCCGCGCTCATGGTGGACTCGGCGCCGGTGGTCGTGTGGGGCCCACCGGATCCCGCGGCGCGCTCGCCCAGGTGCTCGGGCCGGTTCCGGTCGCTCTCGGTGATCCGGGTGGCGATGAAGCCGGGCAGCAGCACCGACACGCCCACGCTGGCACCAACGGCCTCCAGGTCGAGGGCCATCACCTCGGACAGCGCGACCACGCCGGTCTTGGCCACCGAGTAGCCGGCCAGGCCGCGGATCGGGAGCACACCCGTCATCGAGGCCGTGTTCACGACGTGGCCACCCTCGCCCTGCTCCAGCAGCCGGGGCACGAAGGCCCGGACGCCGTGGATCACGCCCCAGAGGTCGACACCGAGCACCCATCGCCAGTCGTCGAGCGTCAGCTCCCACGCCCAGCCCCGGGTCGTCACCCCGGCGTTGTTGCACACGACATGGACCGCGTCGAACGCGTCGATCGTGGCCTCGGCCAGCGCCTCGACATCCTCCCACCGCGAGACGTCGGCGACGACGCCGCGGACATCGTGTCCCCCGTCGCGCAGCTCGGCCGTCGCCTGCTCGAGCGGCCCCGGTTCGAGGTCCGACAGGACGACCCGCATGTCCTCGGCCGCGAACCGCCGTGCCATGGCGAGACCGATGCCGCTGGCGGCGCCGGTGACGACGGCGACCCGCCCGCTGAGCTGCTCGACGGCCATGCGGCGAGCGTAGTGGCAACAGCCGTTGCCGACTGCAGTACCGTCGGCGCCGACGAGGGCCTGGGCCCCGCCGTCATGCCGCTGGCCTCGCGCAGGTGGAGTCGGACTAAAGTATCTGTGCGCCCCAGGTGCGCACCACGGGAGGTCCCAGATGACCGTCACGTCCCAGACCATCACCATGTCGCACGCCGACGTGGCCCGGCGCCTGCTGGCCAACGTCGACGCCGGCACCAGTGACCAGAGCCCTGGTCAGATGAAGGTGCCCGCCACCGCCTATCGGGATGCGGGCCGGTGGGAGCTGGAGATGGAGCGCATCTACCGCCGCTCGCCGCTGGCCGTCGCCCTCTCCTGCGACGTGCGGGAGCCGGGTGACTTCGACACCGTCGAGATCGCGCAGCGCCCGCTGCTGATCGTGCGCGGCGACGACGGTGTGGTGCGGACGTTCTTGAACATCTGCCGGCACCGGGGCGCGCAGGTGGGAGACGGTTGTGGCCACACCCGCCGCTTCACGTGCCCTTACCACTCCTGGGTCTACGACACCCGCGGCCGTCTGGTCGGTGTGCCCGGCCGCGACACCTTCGGTGAGCTCGACGTCAGCGGGCTCGTCGAGCTCACCACCCACGAGCGCGCCGGCGTCGTCCTCGCCGTCCTCACCCCCGGGCTCGACTTCGACCCGGCGGAGTGGATGGCCGGGATGGACGACGCCGTCGAGCTGCTCCGGCTCGACGAGCTGCACCGGTACCCGGTGCTCACGGAGCTCGACTCGCCGAACTGGAAGCTCACGGCGGATGGATACGTCGACGGCTATCACCTCGGCTACCTGCACAGCTCGACGATCGGCGAGAAGTCGATCACGAACCGCAACACGTACGACCTCTTCGGGCCCCACGTCCGCATCGGGTTCGCGAACAAGCCGATCACGCAGATCCGGGACAAGCCCGAGTCGGAGTGGCCGCCCATGTGGGAGATCATGAGCATGGTCCACTACCTGTTCCCGAACGTGTCGATCTCGGGCCAGCCCGGGCGGCCGCTGATGGTCAGCCGTCTGCTGCCCGGCCCCACGCCGGACCGGTCGACGACGGCGCAGTACCACTACTACCGGCAGCCGGTGGAGGGCGACGAGGCCGTCGCCACCGCCGAGGCCCGCCGCAAGCTCTACGCGCAGGTCACCGGCGACGAGGACTTCGTGACCGGCTTCAAGATCAACCGCGGCCTGGGCGCCATGGCCGACGACCACATCCGCTTCGGCCGCAACGAGCGCGGCAACCAGAACCTGCACACCTGGATCGACCGGCTGGTCGCCGGCGGCTGAGCGCCTGAGGGCAGGAGGCGAGGCAGTCCGGCCGGGTGCGGAGCGGTCGGCCGGCCAGGGTCAGCCCGCGGGTGCGGGCCTCGGCGCGGACCGCCGCAGGTAGCGGCGCTGGAACTTCCACCGACCGTCCGCCCCGCGACGCAGTTCGTCTTGGTAGGCGAAGAAGATGAGCGGTATCGGGACGCCGTCGGTCCACCGCGTCGCCAAGCACCAGCACAGCGACTGCGCCTCGTCGGCCGAATCCGAGATGAGAAGGCCGGGTCCGGGAAGGTGCAGCATCGGTGCGTCGGCGCGGAAGTGGCCGGCGACGCGCTGGGCGATGGGCATCGGACCCTCGGCCACGCCGTAGTCGAGCTCCTGGCCGTCCCACGTGGCGTCGTCCGTGAACAGTGACGCCAGGTCCTCGACCCGGCCGGCGTCGGCGTAGAGCGCGTACACCAGGAGCAGGTTCTGGATCTCGACGGCGTCGGTGGGAGACGGCGCCGACGCCCACCGCGATGCCAGCTCGAGGGCAGCCTGGTGACTGGTGCTGATGCCGGTGCTCATCGGTCCTCCGTCAGACCGCGGTCTCGCCACCATCGGCGACGATCATGGTCCCGGTCACGAAGCTCGCGTCCGAGGAGAGCAGGAAGCAGATCGGCGCGGCGATCTCGTCCGGCTCGCCCACGCGCTGCTGCAGGTTCACGGCGCCGAAGGCCTTCGCCCCGGCGGCGACGTCGCCCCCGCCCCGCTGCTCCATGAGGGGTTCGGTCATCCCCGTCCGCACCCGGCCCGGCGCCACGACGTTGACCCGGATGTCAGGCGCGACGTCGCGGGCCAGCTGCCTGCTGAAGGCGACGATGGCTCCCTTCGCCGCGCCGTAGGGCGCGTTGTGGTTGTTGGCGGTCAACGCCGCAGTGGAGGCGATGTTGACGATCGAGCCTCCCGGACCGCGCTGGCGCAGCACCGGCACGGCGTGCTTGCAGACCAGGAACGTGCCCCCGGCATGCACGCTCAACATGCGGTTCCAGCGTTCGAGCGTCCACTCGTCCAGGGGACCGAACTCGGCGTGACCGGCCGCGTTGAGCACTGCATCGATCCGGCCCAGTCGGGAGACCGTGTCGGCGATGGCCCGCTCGACCGACGCCTCGTCGGCGACGTCGGCGGCCAGCCCGATGCTGTTGTCCAGGTCGGCCGCGACCGCCTCGGCCCGGCCGAGGTCGAGGTCGACCACCGCGACGCGTCCGCCGCCGGCGACGAACCGCCGGGCGGTGGCGGCGGCGATCCCGGAGCCGCCCCCGGTGGCGAAGAGCACCTGTCCGTCGAACGTCATCACGTCCCCTTCCGAGCCGGCCCCCGAGCTGGCGACGCCACCCACCCTAGTCATACTTTCTTGGCATCCTGCGCAGTTCTGCGACCGGTGGTGTGGCCACCGGCCGGCCGCCGGATCTGCCAGGCTCCGGTCGTGAGCAAGCACGCGGACCTGCGGCGCCTGCCAGTGCTCGACGGCGCCGATGTCGCCCGGTTGCTGCCCTACCTGGACCTCGTCGACGGGCTGCAGGAGGGTCATCGGCAGGCCGCGCCGATCGTGCGCCGGACCGTCTTCGGCCCCGACGGCGGCGACCAGTCCTTCCTCGGGCTGCCGGCCTGGCGCCCGGGCGACGTGCTCGGCGTCAAGCTCGTCACGGTGTTCCCGGCCAACACCGCCATCCCGACGGTGCAGGCCCTCTACGTCCTCTTCGACGGTCGTGACGGTGCCCCCCTGGCGCTGATGGACGGCACCGAGCTGACCTACCGGAAGACGGCGTGCGACTCAGCCCTCGGCTCCCGTTTCCTCTCCCGGGCCGACAGCCGTGTGCTCCTGATGGTCGGCGCGGGCGGGCTGGCGCCCCACCTCGTCGCCGCGCACCGTGCCGTGCGGCCGTCGATCGAGCGGGTGCTGATCTGGAACCGCAGCCGGGACCGCGCCGCCGCGGTGGCCTCGACCCTGGGGGCCGAGGTGGCCGACGACATCGTGACCGCGGTCGAGCAGGCCGACATCGTCTGCACGGCGACGATGGCGAAGGATGCGCTGGTGGAGGGGCACTGGCTGCGTCCGGGCGCCCACCTCGACCTGGTCGGCGCCTACCTCCCCGACCACCGCGAGGTCGATGACGAGGCGGTGGTGCGGGCCGAGATCTACGTCGACACGCGGGAGGTGACGACCGAGGAGGACGGCGACCTCGTGATCCCGTTGGCGGCGGGCCTGATCACGCTCCAGGACATCCGCGGCGACCTCTTCCAGCTCTGCCGCGGCGAGGTGGACGGGCGGACCGACCCCAGCGCCATCACGCTGTTCGAGAACGGCGGCGGCGGTCACCTCGACCTCATGGCGGCCGACCTGCTCTGGCGCCGCGCCAGCCTCCGGTGACCGCCGCGCCGCCGTTACCTCACGTTTTCTCGCCGCTCGCGCTCCGGCACCGGCTGCTGCCCTCCCGGATCACCTTCGGCGCCCACACTACGAACATGGCCGAGGGGGGCCGGCCCGGCGACCGCCACCTCGCCTACTACCGCGAGCGGGCGCTCGGCGGTGCGGCGATGATCGTCGTCGAGCCCGTCCCGACCCACGCCACGGGTGTGCTGACCCGGGGCAACTTCCTCGTCGACGACGACTCGCTCATACCGGACTTCCGCCGCATCACGGATGCCTGCCACGAGGCCGCGGACGTGACGATGGTCCAGCAGCTGTACCACGTCGGCCAGCACGGCGACGCCGACAACTCGTTCGCGCCGAGCTGGTCGCCCTCGGGGCTTCCCTCGTACCACGACGCCGATGGCAGCCACGCCATGACCGCGGGCGAGATCGAGGAGCTGCTGGACGGCTTCGTGCGGGCCGCCGTCCGGGCGCAGCGGGCCGGCTTCGACGGGGTCGAGCTGTTCGCCGCGTACCACGCGGTCATCGATCAGTTCTGGACCCCGTGGTCGAACCGGCGCGACGACGGGTGGGGTGGCCCGCTCGAGGATCGCGTCCGCTTCTCGGCCACGCTGCTACGCCGCATCCGCGAGGCCTGCGGTGACGATCTCATCGTCGGTCTGGCCGTGTCCGTGGACCCGGGCTCGGCGGCCGCGCTCCGCCTCGAGGAGCTGCAGGACATCGTGGCCTGGCACGACGAGCGGGCGCTGATGGACTACGTGACCTGCGGGACGGGCAGCTACTTCGACTTCTTCACGATCATCCCGCCGTCGCTCTACCCGCCCCGTCTCGGCGAGCCGTTCGCGGCGGCGTTGAAGGAGGTCGCGAACCACGCCGTCGTGCAGGCCGAGAGTCACATCCGTACGCCGCAGGCCGCGGAGGAGGTGCTGGCCGCCGGCCACGCCGATCTGGTGTCGATCGTGCGCGGCCAGATCGCGGACCCGCACCTGGTGGCCAAGGCGAGGGCGGGCCACGCCGATCGGGTCCGCCCGTGCATCTCCTGCAACCAGCTGTGCTGGGGTCGGCGCTCCCGCGACTACTGGATCTCCTGTCTCGTGAACCCCTCGACCGGGCGGGAGCACGAGTGG
>JBKPRL010000137.1:0-16297 GCA_046734535.1 bacterium
GACCCGCGCTACCCGGAGCTCCAACGCACGCAGGACGCGTTCGCCCGCCAGCTCGGCGTCTGCCCTCGCTTCTACCGGCCGCCGCACGGGCAGCGGACGCCCTTCGTCAGCGTGGCCGTGCACGACCGGGGCATGAGCACGGTCACGTGGAACGTCTCCGCCGGCGATTGGGCCACGGACGACCCCGCGCTGGTGGCCAGCCGAGTGCTGCACCGCGTCCGGCCCGGGTCGATCATCCTCCTGCACGACGGGCTCGACGGCCGGACCACCGCCGACCGCTCGGTCGTGGTCGCGGCGCTGCCTCGGATCCTCGACGGGCTGAAGGCACGCGGGCTCGAGGCGGTGCGACTGGACGACCTGCTCGGAGGCCCCGGCTACCTCGACCACTGCTGAGCGCTCACGTCCGGCGCGACCTCCGGCGGCGCGCCAGCAGGGGTGAGGCGAGGGCGTTCGTGGCCGCGATCGGCCGCAGAACGCCGCGCCCCTCGCGATCGCGCGCTCGCCGGCGAGCCACCCGTCGTGCGGCGAGGGGGATGGCGACGAGGTCGATCACCACGTCCTTCAGGCGCGTGCGGGACCGGAAGACGGGAACGCTGACGAGGACGTCGTTGCGCACGGCGTGGCCGAGGCGGCACATCACGATCGCCACCTCGACCGTCTCGCTGTAGCGGTAGCCGCGGTAGTAGCCGAGCGCGTCAGCCAAGGCGCCCAGCCGGAACACCCGGTAGCCCGACTCCACATCGAGGAGCTGCACGCCGCCGGCCCACATCGTGGCCCAACGGCTCATCACCAGGTTGCCGAGCTGCTTGTAGCGGGGGTACGTCGTCAGGTCGCGCCGCACGAGCAGCGCGTCGAGCCGCTCCTCCTGCGTGATGCGCTCCAGCTCGTTGAACGCGGCCAGCTCGTGCTGCCCGTCGGCGTCGACGGTGAAGACCAGGTCGTCCTCGTCGAGCTCGCCCTTCAGCAGGCGCCGGCGCAGGTCGGTGAACGCGAGGTGGTACGCGGCGGACATGCCGCGATTCCGGTCGAAGGACAGCAGGCGGGCGTGACCGGCGGCCGGCAGCCATGCCGAGATCGCCGCCCGTGTCCCGTCGGTCGATCCGTCGTCGACGACGACCAGCTCGTCGACCAGCGGGTAGAGGCCGGCGAGCACCGTGGCGACCGTCGACGCCTCGTTGAAGGCGGGGACGACGGCGAGGCGCCGAGCCTCGTCAGCCACCGACGGCCTCGTGGGGCAAGGCAGCCGCGTCGGCACGGGCGGCGACGTACCACGCGAACGTCCGGCGCACGCCTTCCTCGATCCCGACCTGCGGCGCCCAACCGAGCGCTTCGCGGGCGCGATCGCTCACGACCACGCGCGGGGCGAGGTCGCCCGGACGGACCGGGCCGAACTCGACGGAGACGGACGGAACGAGCTCGCGGGTCAGCTCGGCGAGGCGCCGGATGGACACCGGCTCCGGCCCGTCGACGTTGACGATGAGGTTCTCCGCGTCCGGCCGCAGGGCGAGCACGTGGGCGCGAGCGAGATCCGTGACATAGACGAAGCTCCGCAGCTGCCGTCCGTCGCCGTCGATGCGCAGGGGCTCCCCGTCCAGCGCCCGCCGGAAGAAGGACGCCAGCACGGTGTTCTCTCGCATGCGGGGGCCGTAGGGGATGCCATAGCGCAGGATGGTGAACGGCCGCTGGTAGAGCGTCAGGTAGTCCCGGCAGGCCATCTCCGCCGCGATCTTGGTGGTGACGTACAGGTGACGGTTGGTGTCGGGGTCGAACGTCGCGGTCTCGTCGACCCGCTCGCCCCGGGTCGCTCCGTAGACCCACACCGTGCTGGCGAGGATGACACGGCCGGCCGCGGCGCGCCGCGCGCCCTCGAGGACGTTCACGGTTCCCACGACGTTGACCTCCGTCGCGCGAGCGGGTTGCTGGATCACGTCGTTGACGTCGGCCATCGCGGCCAGATGGAAGACGGGGCCGCTCCCGTCGAGTGCCGCGGTGACGGCGTCGAGGTCGAGCACGTCGACGGGAAGCCACTCGACGTCGTCGCGCTCCGGAGGGCGAGGGTCGATGACGCGCACCCCGTGGCCGGCGGCCACGAGGGCGTCGACGACGCTGGCGCCGATGAACCCGGAACCACCGGTGACGGTCGCCGGCCGGCGGGCGGTCATGCCAGCGTCGCCTGGAGCGCCCGAAGGACCAGCTGCCCCTGCTCGGGCGTGAGCACGGCCGAGATGGGGAGGCAGACGTGGCGGGCGCAGAGCTCCTCCGTGCCGGGCAGCGGGCCATCGGCCCAGCGCTCGAAGATCGGTTGGAGGTGGAGCGGGACCTCGTAGACCTCGCCCGACAGGGCGACGCCCCACTCCTCTCGGAGCCGCTTCTTCAGCACCACGCGGTCGGTGCCGGGAGGCGGGTAGGCGATGTACTTGTACCAGTTGGTGACGGCGCCGTCGGGGACGGCGACCGTGGTGAAGCCGAGGTCGGGCAGGGCGGCGGTGTACCGGCGTGCCGCCTGCTCGCGCTGGAAGATGAACTCATCCAGGCGGCGCAGCTGCGTGAGCGCGATCGCCGCGTGGGGCTCGCTCATGCGCCAGTTGCTGCCGAGGCGGGTGTGCAGGTTGGTGAGGAACGACGCCTTGCCCTGGTCGCGGTAGATGCGCGCCTCGTCGGCGACCCGGGCGTCGTCAGTGACGATCATCCCGCCCTCGCCACCGGCCATGACCTTGGTCGGGTAGAAGGAGAACGTCCCGGCCACCCCGAAGGTGCCGGCCGACCGACCGTCGAGCGACGAGCCGTGGGCGTGGGCGGCGTCCTCGACGAGGGCCACACCGGAGGCCGCGCAGAGCGCCTGCAGGTCGCGCACGGCCGGGGCGACGAGCCCACCGATGTGGACCACGATCACCGCCGCCGTCCTCGGGCTGATCAGTGCGGCCACGGACGCCGGATCGACAGCGAGCGTGGCCGGGTCGCAGTCGGCGAACCGCAGGCGCCCGCCGGCCGCGAGCACGGCGGCTGCCGTCGCGTGGAAGGTGTTGGCGGGCACGATCACCTCGCGACCATCGACCCCGAGCGACCGGAGGACGATCTCGAGGGCGCTCGTGCCGGAGGCGACGGCGACGGCGTGGGCCGCGCCGTGGCGGACGGCGAACTCCCGCTCGAGGCGTTCGCCGATCGGGCCGAGCGTGAGACGGCCGGTGCGCAGGGACTCGTCGATCATGCGGAGGATCTCGGCGCGATCCTCGTCCGGGAACCAGACCGAGGCGGCTGGGACGTGTAGCGACTGCAGGGGTCGACCTCCGCGGGGACTGGTGGCTCCGTTGCACATGTGCTGGCCCTGAACTGCGGTGGGAAGTTACCTGAGTGTCCGCCCTCTGCGCGATCACGGGATCCGGCGCGTGACGTCTGGCTCATCCTTCGTTGTGAACCGGTGACGAGCGCCCGGGCGTACCCCCGGTCGGCCCGATGCAGTGGGCACGGGTCGTCAGCTCCCCCAGGAGGAGTACCCCCATGAGCACTCTGTTCACCCGCGCGCGCCTTGCCGTCGCCGCTGTGGCCTTTGCCGCGGTGGCCGCGGGAGGCGTGGCCGGAGCGGCCGGCTCCAAGCCGTCGTCCACGTCGTTCGACCTGTTCCCGAACACGCCCTTCCTCAATTGCCTGGCTGCTCCCGGCAAGACGCCGGTGGCGAAGGTCGAGGTCACGCGGGGCAGGCTCAACGACCAGCTCGAGCTCCACGTGCGCAACCTCAAGCCGAACCTCGACTTCGACCTCTTCACCGTCGAGAAGTCGCCGCAGCTGGCCGATGGCTCGCCCAACCCCAACTTCGGCGGGAACTTCGGCTTCGCCTGGTACCAGTCCGACCTGCACACCAACCGCGACGGCAAGGGCGACGTCACGATCAGGACGATCCTGCTCGACCAGATCTTCGGCTTCGACGCCAGCCGCGGTGTCCCACCGGTGAACACCTTCAACGTCGGCTTCTGGTTCAACAGCCCGGCTGACGCCGCGGCCTGTGGCTTCACGGGCGTGACACCGTTCAACGGCGAGCACCAGGCCGGACCGTTGGCGATGATCAGCCGCCTCGACGCCACCACCAACCTCGGCCCGCTGTGCACCGACCCCGAGTCGGCGGGCAACAACACGTTCACCTGCAACCCCTGAGCTGAGCGTCGACGAGGGGCCGGCTGTCGTGGCCACGCGGCAGCCGGTCCCTCGCCGCGTCCGGCCTCCGCGTCCGGGCCGCGCCGTCGGCTCCTGGCCGCGCCGTCAGGTCGAGGACGGCTCGCCGGCCCGTCGCTCGATCACCGCCAGCTGCTCGTCATCGAGGCGGACGACAGACAGGCGGGACTGGCGGACGAGCATGCTGCTGGCAAAGACGGGATCGGCCTTGAGCTCGGTCAGCGTGACCGGCCGGGTGAGTCGCCGCTCGGCGCTGACGTCGACCCACACCCGCTTGCCCCGCTCGTCGGTCGGGTCGGGGTAGGGCGCCCGGACGACCCGCCCGAGACCGATGACGGCCTTGTCGGTCTGGGAGTGGTAGATGACCACAGGGTCGTCGAGCTCCATGGCCCGCATGTTGAGCTGGGCCATGGCGTTGGTGACGCCGTCCCAGTGGGTGGTGCCGTCGCGCTCCAGGTCCTCGTAGCTGTAGGCACCAGGCTCGGTCTTCAGCAGCCAGGCCGTCATGGGCAGCAGCATGCCGCACCCGGGCAGTGCGGCACCACCGGTGCCGGAGCGGGTGACGGGAATCGAACCCGCGTTCTCAGCTTGGGAAGCTGATGTTCTGCCGCTGAACTACACCCGCGAGGTGGGCGCTCACCCTAGTGCCCCGCCGGCGACGTTGCCCCCTTGCGGACCGCGGGCGGCCGGGGATCGCGTGGCGGGACCGTCGCTAGGGTGCCGCCTCGTGATCCTCTCCGATCGCAGCATCCGAGAGGCGCTCGCCAACGGCCGGGTCGTCATCGACCCCCTCGACGAGGCGCGCATCCAGCCCTCGTCCGTCGACCTCAAGCTGGACCGGCTCTTCCGTGTGTTCCGCAACCACACCGCCGGCGTGATCGACGTGAAAGAGGACCTCGAGGACCTGACCGAGCTGGTGCAGGTGGTCGAGGACGGGGTCTTCATGCTCCACCCGGGCGAGTTCGTGCTCGGCTCGACCTTCGAGCGGGTCGCGCTGGGCGACGACGTGGTCGGCCGGCTGGACGGCAAGTCGAGCCTGGGCCGCCTCGGCCTGTTGATCCACTCGACGGCGGGCTTCATCGACCCGGGCTTCGACGGCCACATCACGCTCGAGCTGTCGAACGTCGCCAGCCTTCCGATCACCCTCTACCCGGGCATGCGCATCGGTCAGATCTCGTTCTTGGCCATGACGACGCCGGCCGACCACCCCTACGGGAGCGGGCCGCTCGGCTCGAAGTACCAAGGACAGCGGGGCCCGACACCGAGCCGCTACCACGAGAACTTCCGGCCGCCGGCCCGGGCGAGCGGCCCGCCGAGGGAGCCCGGCGCGCCGGCTCAGGGGGAGCGCAGATGACGGCGAGCGACGACGCTCCGGTCCTGATCGCCGGGGGCGGGCTGGTGGGGCTCTCCACCGCGATGTTCCTGGCCCAGCACGGGGTTCCGTCGCTCGTGGTCGAGCGGCTCAGGGGCGGCTCGCCGTTGCCACGCGCGGCGCACTTCCACGTGCGCACCATCGAGCTCTTCCGCGCCGCGGGCATCGAGCCCGCCGTCATCGAGCAGTCGGCGCGGGAGTTCCTCCCCGAGGGCGCGATCATCGCCATGGACGACCTCTCGGGGAAGAAGCTGGCTGACATCATCCCCAGCCTCAACGTCGGGGTGGACGACGATCTCACGCCCTGCCGCCGTCTCTTCGTCAGCCAACCCGGTCTCGAGCCCATCCTGCGGGAGAAGGCCCGGATGGCGGGTGCCGGCGTGCTGGAGGGCCACGAGGTCGTCGGCGCCGACGAAGACGACGAGGGCATCACCGTGACCGTTCGGGACGTCGACTCCGGCGTGGAGCAGACCCGGCGCGGGCGCTACCTGGTGGCGGCGGACGGCGCGCACAGCACGCTGCGGGAAGGGCTCGGCATCCCCTTCGACGGGCGGGGCGTCTTCTCGAACAGCCTCACCATCTACTTCACCGCTGACCTCCGGGAGCAGCTGGAGGGCAAGCCCCTCAGCGTGATCTACATCAACAACCCGACCTTCGGCGGGTTCTTCCGCGTCGACAAGGCCTGCCGGTCCGGCTTCCTGGTGGTGAACACCGTCGGCGACCCAGTGGCCGACCCGGCGGCGGCCGCCAATGCCGCCACCGACACCAGCGAGGGCCGCTTGCAGGAGCTCGTGCGCGTCGGCGCGGGTGTCCCCGACCTGCCCGTCCGGATCGACGGCGTGGCCCGCTGGCGAGCCAGCTCGGACGTGGCCAGGAGCTACCGCGCGGGTCGCGTCCTGCTCGCCGGCGACGCGGCCCACGTCATGCCGCCCAACGGCGGCTTCGGAGGCAACACCGGCGTCCAGGACGCGTACGACCTCGCGTGGAAGCTCGCGTTCGTGATCAAGGACGTCGCGGCCCCGGCACTGCTCGACACCTACGAGGCCGAACGGCGACCGGTGGGCATCCTGACCGTGGAGCAGGCCTACACGCGCTACGTGACCCGCACCGCGACGTATCTGGGTGCCACCGACTTCCAGCCGCTGGTCGCGGATCTGGAGATCGAGCTCGGCTACCTCTACCGATCGGTGGGCGTCGCGTCCGAGGGCGGCGACGGCCAGGTCCACGCCGATCCCCGGGCGACGCGCGGCCGCCCCGGATCTCGCGCTCCCCACCTGTGGATCCGCGACGGCGGAGCTCGCACCTCGCTGCTCGACCTGTTCGGTCGACGCTTCGTCCTGCTGACCGGCGAGGGCGGGTCCTCGTGGCTCGACGCCGCGTCCGCCGTCGCGGCCGCGCACCCCGGCCTCGAGCTGGACGTCCACCGGGTCGGCGGGCCGGAGCTGGCCACCGAGGGCGCCTCGTTCGACGAGCGCTACGACGTGACGAGCTCCGGTGCCGTGCTCGTGCGTCCCGACGGCTTCGTGGCCTGGCGAGCGCGATCCAGCTCGTCCGAGGACCAGGCCGGCCTCGCCCCTGCGGTCGCCGCCGCCGTGGGTTACCCGGCGACCTGACCATTGCTCTCGCGGCGTCCCGTACCGATCACGGCCACGAAACCCCGCGAGAAGCCGTTTGGGGCTCCTCGGAGGTGAGGGACGAGGGGGGGAGTAGACCTGGAAGTCCGAGGGCTCCCACTGATCGAGACCGACGAAGGCCTGGACACGATCGAACGTCTGGCGGGCGTCGCGGAACAGGTCGTCGCTCAGCAGCACGAGGAGCCGGTCACCGACCGCCCCGCGCCAGCGGGTCACCTGTTCGGCGTAGAGCCCACGCGCGACGTAGGAGTAGAGCCGGTGCGCGCTGCCGTCCCGATCGGCGGCGAGGCGATCGCGCTCGACGGCCACCGCGTCCTCGACGCTCAGCGGCTCGACACCGTTGGCGCGGTTGTGGGGCGTAGTGCGAGAGCGCTCGGGCGGAGGGCTCCGGCAGGAGGGCGATGAAGCGGGCGTCCGGCAGCACCGCCGCGGCCCGGACGGGCGCGTCCGGGTGGAAGAGGTAGTACGGCGAGGCCTCGCAGGTCCGAAGCTGGGGATCGCGGGCGACGGGGAAGTGGCGGTGGTACCAGGGCAGCCCGCGGTTCCAGTGGACGCTGAGGAACTGGACCTCCTTGCGCAGCGGCGGACGCACCTGGGGGTGGTGAACGAGGTGGTGGTAGAGCGAGGTCGTTCCCGCCCGCTGCGCCCCGATGATCACGAAGTCGGGACCCCGTCGCGGCCGCGGGTCGAGGGCGCGCACCCCCACCCGGGTCGCCACCGAGGTCCGGCGGACGCCGCCGGTCCAGTCGTGTTCCGCACGGCTCCAGCCTCGCTCGCGGAGGTGATCCGGAGACAGCCGAGCGCTGGCGGACCGACGGCGCGGCCGTGAACAGTCCGCGCGTCTCAGTCGGCCGCGGTGAGGTGGGGGTCCGGCTCGATGTGCGTGCGCTCGCCGGCCTCGATGGCCTCGAGCAGGTGCATGGAGATGTCGCCCACCTTGACCTGGTCGTCGTCGACGCCGGCCGCCTTCACGCCATCGTCCAGCATGATGTAGCAGTAGGGGCACGCAGTGGCGACCCGGCTGGCCCCGGTCGACAGCGCCTCCTGGGCCCGCTCATCGTTCACCTTCTTGCCGATGGACTCCTCCATCCACATGCGCGCGCCACCGGCCCCGCAGCACATGCCCCGCGTGCCGTTGCGCGGCATCTCGACGATGTCGATGCCCTTGAGCGAGCCGATCACCTTCCGCGGCGCGAGGTAGACGTCGTTGTGGCGGCCGAGGTAGCAGGAGTCGTGGTAGGTGACCCGCTCGGCCAGCGTCGCCGACGACACGTCGAGCCGGCCGCTCTCGATCAGCTGCTCCAGGAGCTGGCTGTGGTGGACGACCTCGTAGTGGCCGCCGAGCTGCGGGTACTCGTTCTTGAGGGTGTTGAAGCAGTGGGGGCACTGCGTGATGATCTTGCGCACCCCCATGCCGTTCATCATCTCGATGTTGGGCATGGCGAGCATCTGGAAGAGGTACTCGTTGCCGGAGCGGCGAGCCGAGTCCCCGGTGCACACCTCGCTCGGACCGAGGATGGCGACGTCGAGCCCCGCCCGGCGCAGGAGCTTCGCCATCGCCTGTGTGACCTTCTTGTTCTTGTCGTCGAAGGAACCGGCGCAGCCCACCCAGTAGAGGTACTCGTGCGTGAGGGGTTCGCTCGGATCGGCGATCGGGACGTCGAGCCCCTTGGCCCAGTCGGCCCGGTCGCTCTGGCTCATGCCCCACGGGTTGCCCTGGTTCTCCATGGCCCGGTAGGCGTTGCCGAGCTCGGGCGGGAAGTTGCTCTCCATCAGGGAGAGGTACCGGCGCATGTCGAGGATCTTGTCGAGGATCTCGATGTCGACCGGGCAGATCTCGTCGCACGCCTTGCACGACGTGCAGGCCCAGATCTCCTCCGCCGTGATCCGCTCGAAGAGCGACGAGCCGGAGATGGTGATCTCCTGGTCCACCCCGAGCGGTGGGGAGACCGGACCCACCGGCGCGGACGCGGCCATGACCTCGCCGACCTTCAGGACGATCTCTCGCGGGTCCAGCGGCTTGCCCGTGGCATGGGCCGGGCACACGCTCGTGCAACGACCGCACATCGTGCACGCGTCGGTGTCGAGGAGCTGCTTCCACGTGAGGTCCTCGACGACGCTGGCCCCGAACGTCTCGAGCGTGGTCTCGGCCAAGTTGGGCAGCGGCTTCATCGCGCCCTTGGGCCGGTCCTTGTCCCCCAGGTAGATGTTGAGAGGCGACGTGAACATGTGTCGCAACATCGTGATGGGCAAGATGAGGAGGAAGACGCAGAAGGCGAGGACGTGGACGATCCACATCGCCTGGTGCCATCCGTCGAGCGTGCTCAGCTTCGCGCCGTCGACGAGGGTGGCCAGCGGGTACCCGACGAAGCTCCACTTCTCGAACGAGGGCGATCCCCAGGACGCGATGCGGAACATCTCGGTCGCGTAGCCGGTGAGCCCGATGACCAGGAAGACGCCGAGGATCACGGCGTGCTCGGGCTTGGTCTTGATCCGGATGCGGTACGGGCGCTGGACGTAGCGGCGGCCGATGGCCCACGCGACCCCGGCCAGGAACACGAGCCCGGCGGCGTCGCCCACGAAGGAGAACGCCTGGTAGGTGGTGCCGTGGAGGAACTTGAGGTTCTCGGGCACTTGGTGGTCGATCTCGAGGGTCGCGGTCACGGCGAGGAGGACGAGGAAGCCGAAGTAGATGAGGGAGTGCATGAGGCCGGCCGCGGGGTCCCGCAGCAGCGTCCGCATGTAGACGCCGGCCCGATAGTCCTCCAGGCGGCGGCGGAGGTTGCGGCCGGTCGTCGCCCGGCGGTCGGGCGTGCCCCGCTCCCAGTTCCGGACCCGGAGGGAGAAGAGGTACGCGACGTAGACGAGCAGCACCGGGATCACGGCGTAGAACGCGACGGCCAGCGGGTCCGGCACGCCGCTGAACACCTCGCGCGAGATGGGGCTGACGTCGTGCCAGCCGGTCCACACCGGCACGACGCCGGACAGCAGGGTGAACAGCCCCGCGAAGACGCCGAGGCCGAGGACGAGCTGGTGGGGCCGCAGCCGCCGGGCCCCGGCGGTCGGGGTCGCGGCGGCCGGCTCGGCCGGCGGGGAGGCGACGGACGTGCTCATGGCAGGCGCGAACCTACCCGTCGGCCCATGCCGCGGCGAAGGGCACGCCCGACCAACGCCCCACGACGTGCGCAGCGTGAGCCGGGAACAAAAGCCGGTGCGTCCGGCTCAGCCGGCGCACCGCGGCGCGACCTGAGGCATTGCCGAGCGAAGCGAGTAGGAGCCAACCTTCGCTCCGCGGAGGATGGCGACGAAGAATCAACCTTCGCTCCGCGGAGGCTGGCGACGAAGGATCAGCCGTACATCTGGCGGTCCAGGTCGCGGATGCGCCCGGCCAGCACGGCCATGATCTTGTGGCTGATGTGGGGGACCTCGTCGATGACCGACGTGAAGTGGCGCTGGTCGAGGACGAGGACGGTGGATTCGGAGTCCGTCGTGACCGTTGCCGTGCGGGGCCCGTGGTCGAGCAGCGACAGCTCGCCCACCACCGCGCCAGGGCCGAGGACCGCGACCTTCTTCCCGTTTCGCCGGACGGTGGCCGAGCCGTCGACGATGATGAACGCCTCCCGGCCCGTCTGGCCCTGGTCGGCCAGCGTGTAGCCGGCCGGGATGTTCACCTCGTCGGCCGCCTTGGCGATCTTGCTGAGATCCCGATCGGTGCAGCCCGAGAAGAGCGACACGTTGCGGAGGTGGGAGAGGTACTGCTTCCTGGCCGGCATGGGCCGGGACTCTACCCGTCCTCAGCAGGGGCGACGCGCAGTCACGGTGCCGCGTCACGCGGTCTGAGGTGGGCGGCCTTCACATTGGCGAAACACGAGGGAAACGTCCGCTCCCTACGGTCGCTGGAGTGGACGTGACGGTCGTGCGCTGGCCCGGGGAGGCTGACCTTCGGCAGCGCCTGGCCGGCGAGGCGAGGGCGCGGCTGCTCGTGGTCGACGACGGCTCAGCCCCCCCGCAGGTCACCGATCTCCTCGAGGACTGGGTGTGGTCGTCAGCCGACCAGTCCGAGACCCGCGCCCGCATGGAGACACTTGCCCACCGAGCCTCGTCGTCGCGGAGCGAACCCCCCACGCTCGACGACGACGGCGTGCTGCGGCACCACGCCCTGTGGGTGTCGTTGCCGCCGGTGGAGGGTCGGCTCGCCCGGGTCCTCATCGATCGTCTCGGCGCCGTCGTGAGCCGGGAGGCCCTGACCCGGGCGGGCTGGCCCGACGGCGCCCCCGGGCGCAACGCCCTCGACGTCCACGTCCTGCGCCTGCGGCGCCGGCTGGCGACGGTCGAGCTGGCCATCCGAACCGTGCGCTCGCGCGGCTACCTGCTCGAAGCGGCCGAGCCCGTGCCGGACCTGGCCGGTGGCGTGGCCGCGGGCCGGGTCGTCGCGCTCAACGGATCCTGAACCCCAACAAGGAGAACGACGACGGTGCTGCACCTCGTGACCGCCATCATCAAGCCCTACAAGCTCGACGACGTGAAGACGGCGTTGCGCGACGCGGGTGTCCTCGGCATGACCGTCAGCGAGGTCAAGGGGTTCGGCCGCCAGGGCGGCAAGACCGAGACCTACCGAGGGGCCGAGTACACCATCGACTTCCTGCCCAAGGTCAAGGTCGAGATCGTCTGCGACGCCGTGGACAGCGACAAGGTGGTCGACACCATCGCCTCCTCGGCCAGCACGGGCAAGATCGGCGACGGCAAGATCTGGGTGGTCGACGTGGCTTCCGTGACTCGGATCCGCACCGGGGAGCGGGGCACCGACGCGCTCTGAGGCCTCGAGCGGCGCCGCGCCCGAGGGTTCGCGGGCGCTCCCCCCACCGACGCATCGACCACCACTGTGCGTGGCCGGGGCTCCACTGGGTGCTGACCATCGCCCGCCGGGCTGACCGGCGGTCGCGGTTGCTCCTCGATCCGACGCTGACGGCGTGAGGTCAGGGCTACCGTCATCTGACCGTGACGACCTGCGCCGACGACGTCCTGCTGGCCGCTGAGCTGGCCACCGGCGCCGGCGCGCTCCTGCTCGACCTGCGGGCATCGGGCCTGGTCGGTGAAGAGCTCAAGAAGGCCGGCGACCACGACGCCAACGAGTACCTCCTCGAGCGGCTGGCCGCCTCGCGGCCGGCGGACGCCGTGCTGTCGGAGGAGAGCGCCGATTCCGCGGCCCGACTGGACGCCGAGCGGGTGTGGATCATCGATCCGCTCGACGGCACACGAGAGTTCGGTGAGGTGCCTCGCACGGACTGGGCCGTCCACGTCGGGCTGTGGGTGGACGGGCGGCTCGTCGCCGGTGCCGTCGCCCTGCCCGGCCTCGGCCGCACGCTGGTCTCCTCGCCGGCAACCCCGGTCCCGGACCGACCAGACGGCCCGATCCGCCTGGTCGTGAGCCGGACCCGCCCGCCCGCGGTCACCACCGCGGTGGCCGAGCACCTCGACGCCGAGCTGGTGGCGATGGGCTCGGCAGGTGCCAAGGCGACGAGCATCCTGCTCGGTCGATCGGACGTGTACCTGCACGGTGGCGGGCAGTACGAATGGGACTCGGCGGCGCCAGTCGCGGTCTGCGCCGGTGCGGGCCTCCACACGTCGCGGGCCGACGGCTCGCCGCTCGAGTACAACCAGCCCCGGCCCTGGCTGCCCGACCTCCTCATCTGCCGGTCGGAGCTCGCTGAGGCGGTGCTGGGCGCGGTCGCCGCCGTCGGCGGGATCGACGCCTGAGCGGAGCACCGGTGCGCGTCCTGCACGTCAACAAGTTCCTCTACCGCAAGGGTGGGGCCGAGGGCTACATGGAGGACCTCGGCTCGCTCCAGGCGCGGGCCGGGGCGACGGTCGGCTACTGGGGGATGGACCACCCGGAGAACACCCACGTCGAGCTGGCGCACACCTTCCCTTCGTTCGTGGAGTTCGACGATCCGCCACCGGGAGTGGTCGAGCGGAGCAAGATGGTCGGCCGCATGGTGTGGTCGTTGCAAGCGCAACGAGGCATGGCCGCGGCCATCGAGGCGTTCCGGCCCGACGTGGCCCACCTCCACAACGTCTACCACCAGCTGTCGCCGTCCATCCTGAGCGCGCTCCATCGCGCCGACGTGCCGGTCGTGCTGACGCTGCACGACTACAAGCTCGTCTGCCCGACCTACCAGCTGCTCGACCACGGCGAGGTCTGCACCGCGTGCGTGGGCCGGAAGTTCTGGAACGCGCCGGCCAAGCGGTGCCGCAACGGGTCGCTGCTGGCCAGCGCCACCATGGCCGTCGACCTCACCGTGCACACGCTGCTCCGGTCGTACCGGCACGTGGACGCGTTCATCTGCCCGAGCGGATTCCTGGCCGGCCAGATGGAGCGCGGCCACGTCTACCCGGACCGGATGCACGTCATCCGCCACTTCATCGACCTGGATGGGGTCCAGCCCAAGCAGGGGCCCGGCGGCAACGCGGTCATCGCGGGCCGCATCTCGCCGGAGAAGGGGATCGACGTCGCCATCCGGGCCATCGCCCACCTGCCGGAGCCGGCTCATCTCGACATCGCCGGTGACGGCCCGGCCCGGGCCGAGCTGGAGGCACTGGCCGCGTCCCACGCGCCCGGCCGGGTGACCTTCCACGGCCGGCTGCCCAAGGACCAGCTCTTCGACCTGCTGCGGGCCTCCTCCGTGGCGCTGGTCCCCAGCACCTGGTACGAGAACCAACCGATGGCCGTGCTGGAGGGCTTGGCCGTCGGCCTGCCGGTGATCGGTTCCGATCTCGGCGGCATCCCCGAGCTCGTCGACGAGGGACGCGACGGGCTGCTCGTCCCGGCCGGCGACGACAAGGCCCTGGCCACAGCCATCGGTGACCTGCTCTCGGATCCGGTCCGGACCTTCGCCATGGGCCAGAATGGTCGCCGCAAGATCGAGGTTGACTTCCCACCCTCGTTGCACCTGGAACGAATCAGCGGGCTCTATCGCCACATCGGCGTGAAGGGAGCCTGAGATGAAGATCGCGATGATCGGACAGCGGGGCGTGCCGGCGACCTTCGGTGGCGTCGAACGCCACGTCGAGGAGCTCGGCGCGCGCCTGGCGGCCGACGGGCATGAGGTCGTGATCTTCTGCCGTCGCGGCTACGGCGACAGCGAGCCCGAGCGGTACCGCGGGATGCGCCTGGTGCACCAGCACACCGTCGACTCCAAGCACCTGGAGTCGTTCGTGGCCAGCGCCACGGCCACCGGCGCCACCGTCGGTCGGGGTTACGACGTCGTCCACTACCACGCCGTCGGACCCGGGCTGTTCTCCCCGATCGCGCGGGCGCTGTCCGGGGCCCGCGTC
Source organism: bacterium (assembly GCA_046734535.1). Classification (GTDB taxonomy): domain Bacteria; phylum Actinomycetota; class Acidimicrobiia; order Acidimicrobiales; family Ilumatobacteraceae; genus DASTFY01. The sequence continues at coordinate 14,509 of JBKPRL010000137.1, forward strand.
GTGCAGACGATCCACGGGTTCGACGGTGAGCGCGCCAAGTGGGGCCGCAGCGCCAGCGCGCTGCTCCGCTTCGGGACCTGGCTGAGTGCCCGCGTGCCCCACCGCACGATCGTCGTGTCGAAGTCGCTCCAGGACGCCTACCGCGAGCGGTACGAGCGGGAGACGGTGCACATCGTCAACGGCACCCCGGAGGTCAATCCGCGCCCAGCGGCGGCGATCACCGAGCGGTGGGGCCTGACCCGCGGCAGCTACGTGCTGTCGGTCGGCCGCCTGGTGCCCGAGAAGGCACCCGAGCACCTGCTGGCCGCCTTCGCCGACGTCCCCGGGGACACCCGGCTCGTGCTGGCCGGCGGCTCGAGCCACACCGACGAGTACGTGAGCGAGCTCCATTCGATGGCCGCGGCGGACCCCCGCGTGATCATGGCCGGCTACGTCTTCGGCGCCGAGCTCGAGGAGCTCTACTCCAACGCCGCGGCGTTCGTCCTCCCGTCCCTGTTGGAGGGTCTGCCGCTCACCCTCCTGGAGGCGGCCAGCTACGGCTGTTCCATCGTGGCGAGCGACATCCCTCCGCACGTCGAGGTCGTCGGCGCGTCGGGCCCCGGTGCCCGTCTCTTCGCGACCGGTGACATCCCGGCGCTCACCAAGGCGATGACGGAGGCCCTCCAGGCGCCTCCGGACGAGGAGTGCGCCGGCGCCGCCGCGCTCTCGGCACGCGTCCGGGCCACGTACTCGTGGGATCGGGCGACCTCTGAGACGGAGGCGCTGTACGCCGAGCTCATCGCCCGCAAGGGCGATGGTCCCGTCGCCCGCTGGCGCACCCGCGCCCGGCGATCGGACGGGGCGAGGCGACCGTGACGGGGGGGCGCCCGCCGTCGGGCGAGCACCGCCCACGGGTGCTGCTCGTCACCGGCTTCGGTCGCAGCGGCACGACCCTGGTCAACACCATCCTCGGTTCCACGCCGGGCGTGTTCGCCGCCGGGGAGGTGCGCTTCCTGTGGGAGCGCGGCCTCATCGAAGGCCGGCGCTGTGGATGCGGCGAGCCGATCCAGCGCTGCCCCGTGTGGGGTCCGATCCTCGAGAAGGCCTTCGGCAGCCCGCCGGACGTCGACCCTGCCGCCCTCGTCGCCGAGGACGCGAGCGTCATGCGCACCAGGCACCTGCCCTGGATGCTGGCCTCCCCCGTCGTCGGTGACCGGCTGATGGACCGGCTCCATGCCCTGCCCGACGCCCTCACCGCCGTCTACCGCGCCGCGCAGGAGGTGACGGGCGCGTCGCTCATCGTCGACACGTCGAAGCCGCCCTCGTTCGGGTACGTGCTCCAACACCTCGACGGCATCGACCTGTACGTGCTCCACATCGTGCGCGATCCCCGGGCCGTCGCCCACTCGTGGACCAGGACGAAGGCCCTGACCGACGGTGGGAAGCGGACGGAGATGCTACGGCTGTCCCCCGCCCAGAGCGCGTTGCAGTGGGACCTGTGGAACGGCGCGGCTGGCTGGCTGTGGGGCCGCTCCGACCGCTACCTCCGGCTGCGCTACGAGGATCTCGCCGACCACCCGCAGGCCGCCATCGGGCAGATCGCCGCCTTCACCGGCATCGACCTCACGCCACCGTTCACCGGTGCCCGGGAGCTGGCGACGACCACGGTCCACACGGTCGCGGGCAACGCGGACCGGATGCGCTCGGGTCCTCTGACCGTGCGTCTCGACGACGGCTGGACCACCGAGCTGCCGGCGCGCTCGCGCCGCCTCGTGACCGGCCTGACCCTCCCGCTCCTGGCCCGCTACCG
>JBKPRL010000138.1:0-6470 GCA_046734535.1 bacterium
GCCCCCGAGCCCGGCCACCGCGACCGGCAGGACGAGCGCGAGGAGCGCCGAGCGGGCGAGCGCGGACACGCCGGCGATGGTACCCACGACGAGCGCTCCTGTCGGCGGCGCGGTCGGGCCAGGCCGCGCGGCCGCAGCGCCAGGCAGCCAGGGCCGGTCAGGCCAGGCGGCGGAGGCGAACCAGGGGGCGGGCGCCGACGTGGCTGATGACCTCGGCCGCGGCGACGGAGCCGAGGCGGCCGCACTCCGCCAGGTCGGCGCCGCTCGTGTAGCCGTAGAGGAACCCGGCGGCGTAGAGGTCGCCGGCCCCGGTGGTGTCCACCACCTGGGCCACCGGTTCGGCCTTGACCGCCACGATGTCGTCGCCGGTCACGATCAGCGAGCCGTCGGCGCCGATCGTGACCATCGCCAGCTCGCAGTCGCCCCGGACCCGCGCCACCGCGTCCTCCAGCGTGTCGACGCCGTACAGCGCCCGCAGCTCGTCGTCGTTGGTGAACAGCAGGTCGACCTCGTCGCGCACGAGGGCGCGGAAGTCCTCGCGGTGTCGGTCGACGCAGAACGAGTCCGAGAGGGTGAGCGACACCTTGCGGCCGGCCTGGTGGGCGATGGCCGCGGCCTTGCGGTAGGCGGCCTTGGCGTCAGGCTTGTCGTAGAGGTAGCCCTCCATGTACACGACCTGGCCGGAGGACACGACCTCGGTGCTGACGTCGTCAGGGCCGAGCAGCGACGAGACGCCGAGGAAGGTGTTCATCGTGCGCTGGGCGTCCGGGGTGACCACGATCAGACAGCGGCCGGTCGGCACCGTGGCCCTCGCCGGCGCATTGGGGAAGGCGACGCCCTCCGCATGGAGGTCGTGGCGGAACGCTTCCCCCAAGCCGTCGGGCGCCACCTTGCCGATGTAGGCGGCGCGGCCGCCGAACGAGGCGACGCCGCACATCGTGTTGGCGGCCGAGCCACCCGACATCTCGATGGGGGCGACGAGCACGGCGTGCAGGGCCAGCGCCCGCTCGGCCTCGATCAGCGTCATCGAGCCCTTCACGAGCTCGTTCTGCTCGATGAACGCGTCAGTGTGGTGGGCGATCACATCGACGAGCGCGTTGCCGATCCCGACGACGTGGAACCGGGCTGGCGTCGCCGCCCCGCGCTCGTCCAGCACTGGCACGGCGCCCGACGCTAGCGTGCCCCCATGCTCAGTGAAGGCTCGTCCGCGCCACCGTTCACCCTCGCGGACCAGGACGGGAACGACCTCTCGTCGTCCGACCTGACCGGTCGTTGGGTCGTGCTGTGGTGGTACCCGAAGGCGGCCACGCCCGGTTGAACGATCGAGGGACGGGGCTTCCGTGATCGAAGCCCGGAGTTCGAGGCGCACCACGCGGTCATCGTCGGGGCGTCGTTCGACACGCCGGCCGACAACAAGCAGTTCGCCGACGCAGAGGGCTTCCCGTACCGACTGCTGTCCGACCAGGACCGCACGATCGGCGAGGCCTACGGCGTCGTGAAGGAGCCGGACGAGCAGTATCGCGACTTCCCGCGGCGGCGCTCGTTCCTCATCGACCCGGACGGCGTCGTGCGCAAGATCTACGACGTGACCGACACCGCCGGACATCCGCAACAGGTCCTGGACGACCTGATCGCCCTGGGGGGCTGACCTACGCTCGTCGCATGACGAGCAACCCCCACCGGCTGCCGCGCGCCGTCCACCCGGTCCGCTACGACCTCGTCCTCGAACCGGACCTCGACCGCGCCAGCTTCACCGGTACCGCCGACGTCGCGCTCGCCGTCGACGAGGCCACGGATGAGCTCGTCTGCAACGCGGCCGAGCTCGACCTCACCTCCGCGGTGGTCACGCTCGACGGGATCGAGGCCTCCGTCCCCTGGACGATCGACGAGGAGCACGAGCGGGTCACGTTCGCACTGCCCTCGACTGTGGCCGCCGGCACGGAAGCCCGTCTCTCGCTGGCCTTCGCGGGCACGCTCAACGACAAGCTGCACGGCTGGTACCGCTCGACCTACAAGGACGATGCAGGGAACGAGCGGGTCATCGCCACCAGCCAGATGCAGGCCACGGACTGCCGGCGGGCCTTTCCCTGCTGGGACGAGCCGGATTTCAAAGCCGTCTTCGCGGTGACGATGGTCGTCGCCGACGACCTGCTGGCCATCTCGAACGGGCCCGAGGTCTCCCGCGACATCCGCCCGGACGGCCGCCACGTCGTCCGCTTCGCCGACACCATGTCCATGTCGACCTACCTGGTCGCCTTCATCGTCGGCCCGCTCGTGACGACCGATCCGGTCGACGTCGGCGGCGTCCCCATGCGCCTCGTCCACGTGCCGGGCAAGGAGGCGCTGGCCGGCTTCGGGCTCGAGGTCGGGCGCTTCGCCCTGCGCTGGTTCCAGGACTACTACGGGATCCCCTACCCATCGGACAAGGTCGACCTGGTCGCACTGCCCGACTTCGCGGCCGGGGCCATGGAGAACCTGGGCTGCATCACGTTCCGGGAGAGCGGCCTCCTCGTCGACCCCGTGACGGCCACGCAGACCGAGGAGCAGATCGTGGCCGACGTGGTGTCGCACGAGCTCGCGCACATGTGGTTCGGCGACCTCGTGACCATGCGCTGGTGGAACGGGATCTGGCTCAACGAGGCCTTCGCGACCTTCATGGAGGTGGCGGCCTGCGACGCCTTCCGGCCGGCCTGGAAGCGGTGGGAGACCTTCAGTCTGGAGCGCACGGCCGCCTTCGAGACCGACAGCCTCACGACCACCCGGCCCGTGGAGTTCGAGGTCGTCTCGCCCGCGGACGCCGACGGGATGTTCGACGTCCTGACCTACGAGAAGGGCGGCGCGCTGCTGCGCATGCTGGAGCAGTACCTCGGCGAGGAGCGGTTCCGCGACGGCATCCGCCACTACCTGGCCAAGCACAGCTACGGGAACACCGAGACGTCGGATCTCTGGGACGCGCTCGAGGCCACCTCCGGGGAGCCCGTCCGGCGCATCATGGACAGCTGGATCTGGCAGGAGGGCTATCCCCTCGTCTCCGCCTCGCTCGACGCGGACGGCTCGACCCTCGTCCTGCGTCAGCACCGCTTCCTCTTCGACGAGGAGGGAGCGGACGCGGCGACCCTCGGCGACACGCGCTGGGCCATCCCGGTCGGCGTTCGCCAAGTCGTGACCGGGGCGGCCGGCGCCGACGCCGCCCTGGGCGCGGCCCAGGAGTCGAAGGTGCTGCTCGATCAGGACGAGCTGCGGCTGCCGCTGCTCTCGCCCGACGCCGTGGTCGTGATCAACTGCGGGGGCCACGGCTTCTACCGCGTCGCCTATGACGACGCGCTGCGCACCCGGCTCGCGGCGGCCGCGCAACGCGAGCTGTCGACCGTCGAGCGGTACGCGCTGCTCGACGACACCTGGGCCGCAGTCGTCGCCGGCTCGGTGCCCGCTCCCGCCTTCTGCCAGCTGGCCACCGAGTTCGCGGACGAGCCCGACGTCGCCGTGTGGCGGACGCTGGTCGCCGGCCTCGGGTGGTGCGACCGCCTGGTCGAGGGCGAGCCGCGGGAGCGCTTCCGGGCGTTCGTGCGGGAGCTGGTGGGGCCACGGCTGCAATCGCTCGGGTGGCAGGCCGCCGAGGGCGAGGACGACCTGACCGGAGAGCTGCGGGGACTCCTCATCCGGGCCCTCGCCGTGCTCGGCGACGACGCCGACGCGCAGGCCGAGGCCGCCGAGCGCTTCGAGCAGCAGCTGCGCGACCCCGCATCCGTCGACCCTCCGGTCACCGCGGCCGTGGTTGCTGTCGTGGCTGCGAACGGCGGCGAGGCGGAGTACGACCGCTACATCGAGCGCTTCAAGGAGGCGACCACGCCGCAGGAGCAGCTCCGGTACCTGTATGCGCTGGCTGACTTCCCGGACGAGAAGCTGATGGCCAGGACCCTCGAGTTCCTGATCGGGCCGGACGTCAAGACGCAGAACGCGCCCTACGCGCTCGCTCGTTGCATCCTCAACCGTGAACGCGGCGAGCAGGCCTGGCGGTTCGTGCGCGAGCACTGGGACCACGCCAACGCCGCCTTCCCGAACCCGTCGATCGTCCGGATGGTCGACCCGGTCAAGACCCTGATGCGGCCGGAGCAGGAGGCCGACGTCGCCGGCTTCTTCGCCGAGCACGACATCCCGCAGGCCGCCAAGACCCTCCAGCAGGTGCTCGAGCGGCAACGGGTCAACGTCGCCCTGCGCACCAGGGAGGCGCCACGCCTCGCCGACCACTTCTCGACGTGAGCCGCCGGCCGGCCCGGCCATCGCTCGAGGTCTTCGCCCTCGAGCCGCGCGCCGCGCAGCTCGTCGTCCGCGCCGCGGACGGCCAGCCGCGGGTGGTCACCGTCGACGGGCGCGACGCCGTCGTCGAACCGCTCGGCGGCGTCGGCGCGACGGTCATCGACGGGTTGGAGCCCGCCACCTCCTACGAGGCGCGCCTCGACGGCCGTCCCGCGGGCACCCTCCGCACCCTGGACGAGCCCCCAGGGGCCTACCTCGGCCGCTTCGCCACCGTCTCCGACCTCCACCTCGGCGAGACCGGCTTCGGCCATGTGCCCCGGCTGCGCCTGTCCCGGGACGCGGCCACCGCCCACCCGGTCGTGTGCCTACGGGCCGCGCTGGCCGAGCTCCAGGCCTGGGGGGCCGAAGGCCTGGTCGTGAAAGGCGACGTCTCCCACGACAGCCGCGTGCACGAGTACGAGCTGCTGGCCGCCGAGCTGCGCGACCTGCCCCTGCCGCTGTGGGTCATCCCCGGCAACCACGACGGCGGCAACCACCGCCACGACGACGGCGCCCGGCTGCTCGGCGCCCACGGCATCACGCTGCACGACCGCACGACCGAGCTGAAGCTCGGCGGCCTCCGGGTGATCCTCGTGAACACCGTCCACCGGGGCCACGAGCACGGCTATCCGCCGGCGGACGACGACCCGCTGTTCGACCTGCTGGGCCACCGGGCGCCGACGATGATCGTGCTGCACCACCAGCTCATGACCAGCCGCATCCCGTATTACCTCCCGCCGGGCGTTCCGTCGGCGGCGGCCCGCCGGTTGCTCGATCGGATCGACGGCGCCAACCCCGCGACGCTGGTCACCTCGGGCCACACCCACCGGCACCGTCGTCGCCAGCACGGCAGCGTCATGGTCACCGAGGTGGGCTCGACGAAGGACCACCCCGGCACGTGGGGCGGCTACCTCGTCCACGAGGGCGGCATCGTGCAGACCGTGCGGAGGATCATGGATCCGGCCGCGTTGGCCTGGACCGAGCGGGCGGCCGGCTCCGCTCTCGGCCTGTGGGGCCGGTGGTCGCCCGGCCGCCTGTCCGATCGCTCCTTCACCCACACCTGGCCCTCCGCCTGAACCGAGCCCGAGGGTGTGGTCAGCCGACCTCGCCGGCGAGGTCGGGGAAGACCTTGCTCACCTTGCCCATGAGGTAGTCGCCGTAGGTGCCGTGCCATTCGTGGACGCTCGCGCCGTCCCAACGGGTGCCGGCGTCGTCCGGGGGCGCCTCTTCGGCCAACGGCACCGGTCGGACCTGCGCCTCCCAGCCCGGGTCGAAGAAGAAGGGGAAGGAGAGGCGGTCGCCGCCGGTGGCGTTGCGCACCCGGTGCGGGGTCGAGCGGTACCGGCCGGCGGTCATCCGGTCGAGCATGTCGCCGATGTTGCAGACGAGGACGCCCCGCCTCGGAGGGACGTCGATCCACCCCTGCCGGCCGCGGACCTGGAGGCCGCCCCGGTCATCCTGCGCCAGGATCGTGAGCAACCCGTAGTCGGTGTGCTCGCCGACGCCCCACCCCTGGTCCTGCGTCGGCGGGTAGCGGAAGATGCGGAACAGCACCGTGGGCTCGCGGGTCAGGTCCTTCGCGAACCAATCTTCCTCGAGCCCGAGGCCGAGCGCGATCCCCCGCAGCAGCAGCTGCCCGAGCCCGGTCATGGCCCTCATCCAGCCGAGCACGCAGGGCCCGAGGTCGGGGACGCTGGCCGGGAACAGGTTCGGTCCGTGGAGGGGACGGCCGGCCTTCACCCGCGGGTCGTCAGCGCTCAGCTCCTCGCCGAAGTAGAGACCCTCCTTCTGGTCAGCCCGGCCGGAGGTCAGCTCCCCACCCAGGGGGAACCAGCCCCGCCAGGCCCTCCCGGCGCGGGCCATGGCCAGCTCGGCCTTCTCGCCGGCCGGTCGGGCGAAGAACCGGCGAGCTGCGCCGTCGAGCGCGTCGAGCAGGCGGAGGTCGACACCGTGGCCGGTGACGCAGAAGAACCCGGTGTCGCGGCACGCGGCATCCAGGGCTCGCGCCACCGGCGCGGCGCTGTCGCGGCCCGGATGGCCCGACCGCAGCGGACCCACGTCGATGACCGGCACGCCGGCCGGGTCGCTCATCCGGGCGGCACGGGAACGGGGAGCGGCGGTGGCGTCTCGCGTGACGCGGCCACGGGCGGTGCCGTCACGGCCGGCGCCAACGG
>JBKPRL010000139.1:0-19199 GCA_046734535.1 bacterium
GCCGCCAGGTCGTCGTCGGGATCCGTCATCGCTCGCCCTCCCTCGCCACGTCCAGTCCTCGCCGCAACCGGTCCCGGCCGGCGTGCAGGTGGAACTTGACCGCGCCCTCGGACAGCCCCATCTCCTCGGCCACCTCCCGCACGGGCAGGCCTTCGACGTAGTGCAGGGCGACGGCCATCCTCGACTGCGGGGGCAGTTCGGCCAGGATGGCGAGCAGGTCGTGGGGCTGGTCGGCCGGCACGGCGCCTTGCTGCTCGGCCTCGCCCTGCGCGGCCAGACGATCATCGGCGCGTCGCTTGCGGGCCGCCCGGCGGGCGTGGTCGCGGACCAGGTTCAGGGCGACCCGCCGCACCCAGCCGACTGGGTCCTCGTAGCGTCCGATCTTCCGCCAGCGGACGTGGGCCCGCACAAAGGCCTCCTGCACGCAGTCGGCGGCCAGCTCGGCGTCGCCGCTCGCCGCGGTGAGCAGGCGGACCAGGCGCGCGTAGGAGTCGCGGAAGCAGTCGTCGAAGTCATGGTCCGTCACGATGCATCGATCCCGGCCCTCCACTCTCATCGCGAGCGAAGGGGCCAGACGCCCGGTGCTGACGCTACCGGCCGAGAGGGAGAGCACCCCCGAACCGTCCAGGACCATCGTCGTCGCCCGCCGTGCCGTCCGTGGTTCGGTCAGCCCCCGCCGTGGCCGCCGTGATCGTCGCCGCCACCCGGGCCGCTGTTGCCGCCACCGTGGTCATCACCGCCGGGGTCGTCGGCTCCGTGACCGCCGCGGTCGTCGCCGGGCTCGATCTCGCCCTGGCCGCCGTGGTCGTCACCAGGTTCGAGCTCGCGTCGATCCTCGACGGAGGTGGGCGAGGCGGACGTCTCGGGCTCGCTGCTGGTCGGCACTGACGAGGACGTCCCCGCGGTGGTCGCCGGGCCGAGGCTGGCGGGGACCGTCGTGGCCGACGTCGTGGATGTGCCCGCCGTGGTGGCCGTGGTCGGGAGCGTGACCGCGATGGTGCTCGTCGGCGCGCCAGGCTGGTCGTCCGACGAGCTGCCGCCAGCGGCCGCGAAGGCGGCGCCGCCCGACAAGGCGACCACGGCGGCCGTGGCGGTGATCACGAGGGTGGTCCGTCGTTGCATCGTGTCCTCCGTAGATGGGGGGCGTTCGGAGAGGACACGTCGGAGCGGGCGGTCAGGTTTGGCCGTTGCCAGAGATCCTGTCTGCGGGCGCTGTGCCAGGGTGAGGACCATGACGATCCAGTACGCCGTCGAGGGCGCCGTCGCCGCCGTCACCATCGACCGTCCGGAGCGGCGCAACGCCGTCGATCGCGAGCACGCCGAGGAGCTGGCGGCGGCGTTCCGACGCTTCGATGCCGACGACCGCCTGAGCGTGGCCGTCCTCACGGGCGCCGGAGGGGTCTTCTGCGCGGGAGCCGACCTGAAGGCGGTGGCCGAGGGCCGAGGCAACCGGATGGCGCCCGACGGTGACGGGCCGATGGGCCCGACCCGGCTCGAGCTGAGCAAGCCGGTCATCGCCGCCATCGAGGGCCCCGCGGTGGCCGGCGGCCTCGAGCTGGCGCTGTGGTGCGACCTCCGGGTGGCCGCGCGAGGCGCGGTGCTCGGCGTCTACTGCCGGCGGTGGGGCGTGCCGCTCGTGGACGGCGGGACCATCCGACTCCCCCGCCTGATCGGGCAGAGCCGGGCCCTCGACCTGATCCTGACCGGCCGGGGCGTCCCGGCCGAGGAGGCACTGGAGATGGGCCTGGTCAACCGGGTGGTGCCGGACGGCCTCGCCCTCGCCGAGGCCGTAGCGCTGGCCGGACAGATCGCCGCGTTCCCACAGCTGTGCGTCCGCAGCGACCTGCGCTCCGCCCGCCGCCAATGGGGGCTCGACGAGCCGGCTGCGCTGCTGCAGGAGCACGAGCTCGGGATGGCCACCATCGCCAGCGGAGAGACGCTCCAGGGCGCCGCCCGCTTCGCCTCCGGCGCAGGCCGCCACGGCGAAGGCGTCTGACCGTCGACCCCTCACGATCGTTGCATCTGCAACCGTGCACCTGGAGCTCCGGTATCCGGAGCTCCAGGTGAACACTTCGGCACCGAACGATGGCGAACGGCCGTGAAGCGGGCCGCGGCCGCTGCGGAAACGGCGGCGGGGGCGGCCCAGGTTCGTGGATCAGGCGCGGGCGAGGAGGCGCAGCGGCAGCCGGCGAGGGCCGCGGACCTGGCCGGCGGACCACGTCACGCCGTCGGGGTCGGCCAGCTCGAAGTCCGGGAAGCGGGCCATCCACTCCTGGAGGGCGACGGTCAGCTCCATGCGCGCCAGGTTGGACCCGAGGCAGCGGTGGATGCCGAGGCCGAACGCGGCGTGGCGGTTGACGGCCCGGTCGAGCACGACGCGCTCGGGGTCCTCGAAGACCTCGGGGTCGCGGTTGGCGGCCGGGAAGGGCAGCAGCACCCAGTCACCGGCGGACATCCGGCGCCCGCCGAGCTCGGTGTCCTCGGCCACGATCCGGGCCATCGTGACCGGGGCGTAGGCCCGGAGCAGCTCCTCGACGGCCTGGCCCATGAGCTCGGGTTCAGCGGCCAGACGCCGCCGGTCGTCGGCGCATGAGGCGAGGTGCCACAGCGCAGCACCGATCGCGCTCCACGTCGTGTCGATGCCGGCGATGAGCAGGAGCAGGACGGTCCCCCGCACGTGCTCGGGTGACAGCCGCGTGCCCTCGATCTCGACGTCGAGCAGGTAGCTGATCAGATCGTCACGGGGATGCTCGACGTGGTCCGCGATGTGGCGGTCGAGGTACGAGTCGAGGCCCTCCTCCTTCCCCATCACCGCCTCCTCGTCGTCGGTGATCGACTCCAGGACGTCGTGGATGAAGCCCCTGAACAGCTCGTCGTCCTCGGGCGGGAGCCCGAGCATGCGGGCGATGACGGCGGGCGGGATGTCCTGCGCGTAGTCGACCGCGGCATCGCACGCGTCGGCGTCGCCGATCCCGTCGAGCAGGTCGCGGCACAGCTGCCGGGTGACCGGCTCCAGGGCCTGGATCGGCCGGGGAGCGAAGGCCGGCAGCAGCAGGCGGCGGGCGAAGGCGTGGAACGGCGGGTCCGACGTGATCGGCGGCGCGCCGCCGACCGGCGCCTCGGCCTGGGGCTTGACCTCGGCCACCACGACGCCCCGGCTGGAGAAGTGGTCGGTGTCGTAGGCGATGGCCGAGACGTCGGCGTGGCGCGTCGGCAGCCAGACCCCGCCGTACCGATCCGAGTGGGCGACCGGGCAGCGCGCCCGCAAGTCGTCCCATATCGGGAACGGGTCGCTGACCCAGGCGGGGTCCGTATGGTCGAAGTCGGTGGCGAAGTCGGCCACGGCTGGCCGGGGCGTGCGGGACACGGCGTCACTCCTCGACGGTGATGGCGAACTCGGGGCAGTTGGCCGCGGCCAGCCGGGCCTTCTCCTCCTCGCCGGGCGGGACGACGCCGTCGTTCAGCTCGTGGGCCTGGCCCATGTCGTCCACGTCGAACAGCTCGGGTGCGATGGCGAAGCAGCGGTTGTGGCCCTGGCACTTGTCCGGGTCGACGTGCACCTTCATCGGACGGTCCCCCTCGGTGTCGATGCTTCGGACCCTACAGCGGGGTGCGGGCTACCGTCCCGGGCGTGCTGAGCGAGAGCTGGGCCACCCTCTGGGAGGCGATCGCGGACGAGCTGCCCGACCACGCCGCGGTCGTCGTCGGCGACCGGCGGTCCACCTGGCGGGAGCTCGACCAGCGGGCCGCCCGGCTGGCGAGCGGCCTGGCGGGACTGGGCGTCGGCCCCGACGTCAAGGTCGCCCAGCTGCTCTACAACTGCCCGGAGTACCTGGAGACGGTCTACGCGGCGTTCAAGCTGCGGGCGGTGCCGCTCAACGTGAACCACCGGTACCTGGCCGACGAGATCGTGCACGTGCTGGGCAACGCCGACGCCGAGGTGCTCGTCTTCCACGGCACGCTGGCCGGCCGGGTGGCCGACGCACGGGCCCGGCTCCCGCAGCTTCGCGCCGTCCTCCAGGTCGACGACGGCGGTCCGTTGCTCGAAGGCGCCCACTGGTACGAGGACCTGGTGGCGGAGAGCGAGCCGGCCGCCCGCATCGAGCGGTCGGGCGCGGACACCCTGCTGCTCTACACCGGCGGGACGACGGGGCTGCCGAAGGGGGTCGTCTGGGGGCACGAGGACCTGTGGGGCGCGCTCGCCTTCATCGGCTACGTGTCGATGGGGCTCGACATGCCCGAGTCCCCGGCGGACGTCGGACGGATCGCCGCGGAGCTCAACGACGGCCACCGCAGCCCGGTCAACCTGTGCGCGCCACCGCTCATGCACGGCACCGCGCTGTTCCTCGCCATCCAGACCTTCGTGCTCGGAGGGACGGTGGTGCTGCTCGGAGGGCGGCGGTTCGACGCCGACGAGCTGCTCCGCCTCGTCGAGCGGGAGCGGGTGACCCAGATCTCCGTCGTCGGGGACGCCTTCGCCCGACCGATCGTCGCCGCGCTGGCCGCCGCCGAGGCCGCGGGCCGGCCCTACGACCTGTCGTCCGTGCAGCGGGTGGTGTCGACGGGGGCGACGTTCAGCGCCGACAGCAAGCGGGGCCTGACCAGCCGCCAGCCGATGGCCATCCTGGACATGATCGGGGCCAGCGAGGGCGGGCCCTACGCGGTGAACATGACCCTCCCGGGCCAGGATCCGGGCGAGACCGCGGCCTTCACCGCGACGCCCAACACGGTCCTCTTCGACGACGCGACGTGGGAGCGCCTCCCTCCCGGTGCGGGTCGGACCGGCGTCCTCGCCGTCGCCGGCGCGATGCCACGCGGCTACCTCAAGGACGACGCGAAGACGGCGGCCACCTTCCGGGTGATCGACGGCGTGCGCTACACGGTACCCGGCGACTACGCCCAGATCGACGCCGACGGCACGGTCCACCTGCTGGGCCGGGGATCGGTCTGCATCAACACCGGAGGCGAGAAGGTGTACCCGGAGGAGGTCGAGGTGGCGGCCCGCGCCCACCCGGGCGTGGCCGACTGCAACGCCGTGGGCGTGCCCGACGAGCGCTTCGGTGAGGCGGTCGCGCTCGTCGTCGCGCGCGCCCCGGGCGAGCCCGCGGTGAGCGAGACCGAGGTCATCGCCGCGGTTCGCGAGCGCCTGGCCGCGTACAAGGCGCCGAAGGTCGTGGTGTTCGTCGACGAGATCGTGCGCAGCCCGGCCGGCAAGTCCGACTACCGGTGGGCCCGCCGCGTCGCCGCGAGGGCGGAGGCCGGCGGAGGCTGAGCGACGGGCTCAGGTCCCCGCGACGTCGACGAGCTCGGCATGGCGGCGCAGGTAGGCCGCCACCTCCTCGGGTGGGCGGTCCCCCGGCGAGAGGATCAAGCGGTCGACGCCCACGTCGGCAAAGGCCCGCACCTGGTCGGCGTCCACGCGTCCGGCCGGCGTGACGCTGATCTCCAACCGGCCGAGGTGATCCGGCCGGTAGGTGGTCGTCGCGGCGCGCGCCAGACCCTCCACCTGCTCGGCCGCGGCCTCGATCGTGTGCAGGAAGCCGTACCAGCCGTCGCCGCGGGAGACGGCCCGGCGGTGCGCGCCCGCTGACCGGCCGCCGACGACGATCGGCGGACCCCATCGCTGCACGGGGCGGGGGTGAGCGTCGATCCCCTCGATGTCCGTGTAGCGGCCGTGGAAGCTGACCGGCCCCGGCTTCGTCCACAGCGCCCGCATCACGTCGAGGTGCTCGTCGGTGCGGCTGCCCCGCTCCGACATGGGCACGCCGATGGCCCGGAGCTCGGGCTCCAGGTAGCCGGCGCCGACACCCAGCACGAGCCGGCCGCCACTGAGCACGTCGAGGCTCGCGGCCTGCTTGGCGAGGACCAGCGGCTGGCGCTGCGGGAGGATGATGATCCCGGTCCCCAGCCGCACGCGGGTCGTCACCGCGGCGACGAACGCCAGCCAGACCAGCGGGTCGAGGATGGGGTCGGTCGGCTCCATCGGCGCGGGAGCCACCCGAGGGCTCGGGAGGACCACGTGCTCGCCGGCCCACAGCGAGTCGTAGCCGAGCTCCTCGGCTAGGCGGGCCAGCTCGAGCCCGGTCTCCGGTGCGGTCGCCGCGAAGCTGTTGAGGCCGAAGACGCCGATCAACATCGCGGGGACGGTAGCGGCGCCGGGTGAGGCGCCACGATCCCAAGGGCGGCCCGTTTACCCTGGCCGCTCGCAGGGCACGACCTACGCTCGGCAACGAGCCTTCGAGGGAGACCGCGTGCGCCTACGCCGAACCGGCGCCATGAACGCCGACATCCAGGACCGCCGTGGGATGGGGGTCCCGGGCGGTCTGGCCATCGGCGGCGGCGCCGGCGGTCTGATCACGGTCATCATCGCCCTGCTCCTCGGCACCGGGCAGTGCTCCAGCGGGGGCGGGCTCGGCAACGCCGGCCTCCCGTCCGGGTTCGACCAGAGCGACGTGGGCTCGTCCACCGGCGTCACGTGCGACACGGAGACGGCCCAGCTGCTGTGCGACGCCACGACGAGCGTGCAGGACTTCTGGACGGACGAGGCGCCGAGCGCGCTCGACACCCAGTACCAGCGCACGCAGACGGTGTTCTTCAACGGCGCGACGCAGACCGGCTGCGGGCCGGCGTCCTCCCAGACCGGTCCCTTCTACTGCCCCAACGACCAGCTCGTGTACTTCGACCTCGACTTCCTGAACCAGCTGCAGTCGCAGTTCGGCGCCGGCGGCGACTTCGCGACCGCCTACATCACCGCCCACGAGTACGGGCACCACATCCAGAACCTCATCGGCTTGAGCCAGCAGGTGACCGACCTCTCCCAGCAGCAGCCCAGCGAGGCCAACCACCTGTCCATCCGCCTCGAGCTGCAGGCCGACTGCTTCGCCGGTGTGTGGGGCAACAGCGTCCAGGACCAGCTCGACGGGGGCGACCTGGAGGAGGGGCTGCGGGCCGCGGCCGCCGTCGGTGACGACCGCATCCAGCTGGCCACCCAGGGACGCACCGATCCGGAGACCTGGAACCACGGCAGCTCGGAGGATCGCGTCGCGTGGTTCCGGCGGGGCTTCCAGAGCGGCAACCCGAACGCCTGCGACACCTTCGCCCCCGACGCCCCGATCTCGTCGATCAGCGCCGGCTGATCTGCTCCTCGTCGACGGCTGGCTGCTCGTCGTCCCGGCCCCGGTGGCGCAGCCACCTGATGAGCTCGATCACGCCGGAGACAGCCAGCGCGCAGCCGAAGGCGACGAGGAAGGCGACGGTGTGGTTGTCGGCGAAGGTCTTGCCGCCGGCGAAGCCCAGGAGCGCGGCGTAGGTGGCCCACACGGCGGCGGCGAAGAGGATGAACCCGAGGAACCGGCGGAACGGCTGACGGGTCAGCCCGGACGTGAACGTCACGACCGTTCGACCGCCGGGGATGAACCGCGCCGTCACCAGCAGCACCCCGCCACGGACCTCGAGCTGGCGGCGCGCCCACTCCAGCCGGGCCTGGGACTTCGGCTTCTTGAAGAACCGGCGCTCGATCGCCGGCCCGAAGTGCCGTCCGAGGAGGTAGGCGGAGGTGTCACCCAGGAACGCGCCGACCATGGCGCAGCCGATGACCGCCGGCAGCCACAGGTCACCTTGGCCCGCGGCGACACCGCCGAGGATCACCATGGTCTCGCTCGGGACCACCGGGACCATCGAGTCGAGGTAGGCGATGACGGCGATCACCAGGTAGAACCACGGCGACGTCGACAGGTCCTCCAGGTGGTGCAGGAGGTCGCCGAGGAACGCGAGCACCGGAGCACGCTACCGACGTCCGGGCCTCAGCTCTCGACGATGCGATCGACGAGGGTCTGCGTCAGCGGGTGCTGCACGTCGACCACGTCACCGACCTCGGGGCAGGGCGAGCCCGCGGCGACGAAGCACATCGAGGTGTGCATGTGGGACGGTTCGACGAGCGCGAGCCGCTCCCGGGCGAAGTGGAAGGGGCTGAGACCGCCCGCGAGCGGGCGCAGCCCGTGGGCCGTGCCCGCAGTGACCATGACCAGGGAGCCGTCGCCTGCCGCGGGCACCGCCCGATAGCCGACGCGGTCCCCGCCTCGCACCGGGCGCACGTCGAGGACGTCGGCCGTCAGGTGGAGTGACGACTTGTCCCCGTGCCACAGCGCCGTGCCGAGTCGGATCCGCCAGCGGCCGTCGTCGCCTGGGCCCGCCCGCAGGGCGGCGTACCCCGGGGCGTCGAGATGAGAGGCGTACACGAGCGCCTCGGTCGGGAGCGAGGGCAGCCAGCTCCTGATGGCCTCGACGTGGTCGTCGGCCGAGCCCGCAAGGGGCGGGTGGACCGCGAACCCGTGGACGGGCAGCCTGGCGCGGTCGATCGCGGCCAGGAGCCGGGGCAGGTCGCCGGCCGTCACCCCGTAGCGCTGCATGGCGCTGGCCAGCTTCACGATGACGGGCGGGCGCAGGCCGGCAATCTCCAGCTCACGGACGTGACGCTCCGAGCCGACCGTGAGGACGGCCGGGCCCACCCCGATGGGCAGCTCGCGGGCCAGCGCCGGCGTCAGCACCAGCGGCCGGGGGCCATCGGCAGGCAGCCCGGCCAGCTCGTGCACCGTACCCACCGCCAGCTCGCCCGCGGCGGCGGGGCCCCAGGAGCTGACGAGCTCGGCCAGGTAGGTCAGCCCGAACCCGTAGCCGTTGCCCTTCACGACCGGTACGAGACCGGGGAAGGAGGCCCGGGTGGCGGCCACGTGCTCGCGCCAGCGCACCCGGTCGACGGTCAGGGTGAGGGCCACGCCGCGGACGCTACCGGCCACCGGCGAATCCCGAGTTGTCTAGTCAGGATTTGCTGCCTAGCCTGCCGTCCGTGGCCCTGCCGGCGGTGATGCGGTTCCCCAACCCGGTCAACGAGGTCGTCGCCCGTCTCGTGGCGGCCGGCGTGGTGCTGGAGGCCGCGGCCTACCTCCTGACCCGCCGGCCCATCTTCCTCGTGACGCTCGCGGTGGGCTTCGTGCTCCGCGTCCTGACCGGTCCTCGGTTCAGCCCGCTCGCCCTGCTGGTCACCCGCGTCGTCGTCCCCCGCCTGGACGTCGAACCACGCTGGGTACCTGGGCCGCCGAAGCGCTTCGCCCAGGGCATCGGCGCCACGCTCACCGTCGGTGCGCTCTTGGCGTGGCTGGCCGGGGCGACGGAGCTGGCGGCGGTCCTCGTCGGCCTCGTCGCTGTGGCGGCGACACTCGAATCCGCGCTGGCCCTGTGCCTCGGATGCCGGATCTTCGCCGTCCTGATGCGAGCCGGCATCATCCCGCCCGAGGTCTGCGTGGCATGCAGCGACCTGTCCGGCCGCCTGGCCGGGACCACCGCCACGTCGGCCTCGGGTTCCGCGTCCGCCGGCGGCGCGACGCCCTGAGGCCG
This sequence comes from bacterium, assembly GCA_046734535.1. Lineage (GTDB taxonomy): Bacteria > Actinomycetota > Acidimicrobiia > Acidimicrobiales > Ilumatobacteraceae > DASTFY01. The sequence goes on from JBKPRL010000139.1 coordinate 9,394, forward strand.
GACGCCCGCCCCGGGCCGGCGGTCAGTTGCCGTTCGTCGACCAGTGCCAGGCCTCGCCCGGCCGGTTGTGGAAGCCGAAGCTCGGGGCGTTGGCCCGCATCCATCCGTAGCACGCGCTCCCGTAGGAGCTGATCAACGCACCGTTGCAGGTGAAGTCGATGGCGAGACCGCGCTCGTGCATCGAGGTTCCTGGACGGGCCGCCGGCGGGCGGCACTGCGACGCCGGCTTCTGCCAGATGTCGTACTGGCTCGAGCCGCAGTTGCTCCGGCGGACCGCGATCTGCTGGTCGGCGCTGCGGTAGCCGTTGCCGCCGAGCGCGAAGCCGCTCGAGGCCGCCGCGTCGATCAGGCCGGCCAGCGCGCTCCCGATGCTGGCGTCGACGGTGATGCCGTGCACAGTGACCAGGTTTCCGGCCGCGGGCAGGATCGCTGGGCGGCCGGAGGACAGCGCCCGCCCACCGCCCGAGAGGCCCGGGTTGGCGGCGGCCCGGGCGGCGGCTTCCTCCTGGCTCTTGCGCAGCCGCTCGGCGATGGCGGCCTCCCGGGCGGCGATCTCCTTCGAGAGCGCGTCATCGAGCGTGGCGAGCGACGCGGCCTCCGAGAGGTTCTGGTCGATGCGGTCGTCGAGCGAGGACTGCGTCTTCTGCGAGAGGCTGATGGCGTTGGCCAGCTGAGCGGCCTGCTGCTCGGCCGCCGAGCGCTGCGTGTTGGCCTTGGCCTGCGCCCGCTCGGCGACGTTGCGCGACGTGGCCAGGTCCTGGCGGGCGGCGTCGAGGCCGTCGATGCTGCTGCGCGCCCCGCCGACCGCGATCTCGGTCAGGGCCTCCGTCGTCATCGCGCTCGTCACGTCGCCCGCGGGCACCAACGCGCCGAGGCCCGACGTCGCCCGGCCCATGTAGAGGTTGAGCGCCACGGCGCGGGCATCGGCCTCGAGCGTCGAGATCTGCGCCTCCTTCGCCTGCTCGGCCTCGCGGGCCGCCGCCGCGTCGGCCGTGGCCTGCCGCTCGGCCCGGGCCGCCCTCGCGGCCAGCGTCTGCTGGGCGGCGAGGTTGGCATCGAGGGCGTTCAGGGCCTCGACGATCTGGCCCTGCTTGGCCTTCAGGGTGTTGAGCTGCGCGGCCTTCTCGGCCCGCTGCCGCCGGACCTCGGCCCGCTGGGTGCCGGGATCCGGGGCCGCTCCGGCGGGAGCCGGGACCACCGCGACGAGGAGCGCGAGCATCCCGACTGCGGCTGCGATCCGCCGGGCCGCCCCCCGCCGGCGCGGCGCCCGGGGCGCGCGCCAGCGCGGATGTTGCGATCTCATGACGAAACGATGGTAACCAGCACGGCCCGACATCGCCATTCACCTGGGGCGACGCGCCCCCGGCCGCGTGCGGTGCGACGCGCACCGAGCTCAGCCGGGAGCCGACTCCAGGGCCAGGCCGGGTACGACCTCGACCGCGGGCTGCGCCGTGAGCAGGGCCGGCGGCCCGATCACCTTGCACGACCGGCTGCCGCCGCCGAGCAGGATGCGGGGCAGCTGCACGACCCGCTCGTCCACCCAGATGGACAGGTCTTCGGGAAGGCCCAGCGCGGTGACCCCGCCGATGAGCATGCCCGTGATGGCCTTCGTCTGCTCCGGATCGGCGAACGACGCCTTCTTCACGCCCAGGCGCGTCCTCACCGTCCGGTTGACGTCGAGCCTCGTCGTGGCGAGCACCACACAGGCCACGTAGCGGGGCGGGTCGCTCTTGCCCACCACGACGATGGTGTTGGCCGACTCCTCCGGCGCGTAGCCGTAGGCGGCGCAGAAGGCCGCGGTGTCGGCCAGCTCGGGGTCGCAGGGCACGATCTCGTGCTCGATCCCCAACCGTTCGAGGTGGGCCCGGACCTTCTCCTCGGCCGCGTCCGTCGTCACGGCCGGAGGCTAACCGGGGTCGCCGGGAGCGGACGGTTCACACCAACCAGCTGGTCGCGCCCGTCGGGGCAGGGTGGCCTCCATCACGGCCCGGGAGCCGAGGGACGCCGTCCCCCGCTAGCGCTCACCAGAGCCGTCGCAACAAGAGGTTGTGTCGAGATCGCTCACGATATATCGTGATCGCACACGTACCGGTCGCTGAGGATGGCGCCGGTCATCGATCAACAGGAGACCACCATGAGAGACGGACGAGGGCGCGGACCGCGCCACTTCCACGAGCACTTCGGCGGCCCGGGCATGGGCCGGCGCGACGGCCGGCGGCGACGGGGCGACATCCGCACCGCGCTGCTGGCGGTGCTGGCCGAGGGCTCCGGCCACGGCTACGAGCTCATGCAGCGCATCGAGGACAAGAGCGAGGGCGCGTGGCGTCCCTCCCCCGGCTCGGTGTACCCCAGCCTTCAGCTGCTGGAGGACGAGGGCCTGGTGCGCAGCTTCGAGAGCGACAGCAAGCGGATCTACGAGATCACCGACACCGGCCGCGCCGAGGCCGAGCGCCGGATCGAGGAGTCTGGCGGCGCGCCCTGGGCCGCCGGCACGCGGGGCGCTGGCCCCGGTCGCCTCTTCGGCTCGGTGCGCCAGGTCAACCTGGCCGCCCGCCAGGTGGCCATGGCCGGCTCCTCCGAGCAGGTGGAGCAGGCGGCGGCCATCATGGAGGACACCCGCAAGCGCCTCTACCAGCTCCTCATCGAGACCTGACCCCAGGTGAAGGCCGGTGACGAGCCCGGCGACCGTCGCATCGCCCGCCACCGCTTCGCTTCCTCAGGAAGGTGGTCACCGATCGTCCCGGGGATCGGGCAGATCGGTGACAGCCTCCGAGGTTCGCGGCCGGCTGAACCACTCAGGCGGCGGGACGGGTGCCGGTGGCGCGGGCGCTCGACAGGCGGCCGCCCGCGATCACCCGGAGCCGGACAGGCGGGACGGGCGGGACCGGGATCGGCGCGACGATCGGCGGGCGCCACACGGCGTCCCGGGACCGGAGATGACCGGCCCGAGCCTCGATGGCGGCGGTCCGGCGGAGGTGGCGGTCGCGGGCGACGGCGATAGTCAGGTCAGGGTGCACGATGGTCCTCCGAGCGGTCGTGGGTACCTCTCGAACGTACGGGCGGTTCCGGACACAACAGGTCCGCAACTGTGGGAACCTTGGTGGCGATGGTCACCCCGGCGCGGCTGTTGCGCCTGCTCAACCTGCTCTCGGGCCGGCCGTGGTGGGCCGGTCCCGACCTGGCCGAGCGGCTGGAGGTCACGGAGCGCACGCTGCGCCGGGACGTCACGCGCCTGCGGGGCCTCGGCTACCCCATCGAGGGCACGACCGGCCCGTACGGCGGCTATCGCCTGGGAGCAGCCGGCCACCTGCCGCCGCTCCTCCTCGACGACGACGAGGCGGTCGCCGTCGCCGTGGCGCTGCGATCGGCGTCAGGCGGCGCCGCAACGGGCCTCGAGTCAGCCGCGCTGTCGGCGCTGACGAAGCTCGACCAGGTGCTCCCGGTCCGGCTGCGGGAGCGGATCGGGGCGCTGCGCTCGGTCACGGTGGCCCTCGGCCCTCGTCAGGTGCCGCCGGTCGACCTGGACGTGCTCGTGCCGGTGGCCGTGGCCTGCCGGCGGCCGGAGCGCCTGCGCTTCGCCTACGAGGCCGGAGACGGGGCGGCATCGGACCGCCACGTCGAGCCCTACCGGCTGGTCTACACCGAGCGACGCTGGTACCTGGTGGCCTTCGACCGGGACCGCGACGCCTGGCGGACGTTCCGGGTCGACCGCATGAGCGAGCCCCGTCCGACCGGCGTGCCCTTCGACCGGGCCGATCCGCCCGACGCCGCGGCCCTCGTGGCCCACGGGGTGGCGCTGGCCGTCCACCCCCTCCGGGCGCGGATCCGCCTCCACCTTCCGCCGGAGCACGCCGCCCGGGTGATCGCACCCACCGACGGTGTCATCGAGCGCGAGACCGCGACGACCACGATCGCCCTCGTCGGCGGCGACGCCGACTGGATCGCCGGCTTCGTGGCGGGGCTCCCGTGTCGGATCGAGGTCCTCGAGCCGGAGGAGGTGCGGCTCGAGGTTCGTCGCCTTGCCGAGCGCCTCGCCCACGACCACGCCTGACGGGGGCCCATGGCTACTCGACCCGGAGAGCGACCGCGGGCGGCCGGCGGGCAGCCCGCTGCGCCGGGACGACGGCCGCGGCCACCGCGACGAGACCGAAGATCGCCGCCGCGACGAAGAGCGTGACCAGCGGCGCCACGCTGACCGGCACCGTCCCGAGGAAGCCGGCCAGCCGGCGCCACAGCCAGCGGCCGGCGACGAGACCGATCGGCAGCCCGGCCAGCACGGCCAGCACCATGATCCCGACGGCGTGCCAGAGCACGCCCGCGCGGCTGTCACGCGGCCTCCACCCGAGGGCCCGCAGGACCGCGTGCTCGCGGCGCCTCCGCTGGGCGGCCGACCAGACGGCGTGCACCGCGACGACCAGGGCCAGCGCGGCCAGCACCCCGGCCAGCAGGAACGGCACCTCGCTCAGCGCGTGGAGCTGGATGATGTCGGACGGCCGCCGCCGCGCCACCGCCTGCAGCTCGATGTCCGGCGAAGGCGGAGGGTGCTCGGCGGTCAGCTGGTCGACGTCGGAGCCGGGAGCCGTCCGCACCGCCAGCCCGACCGGGCTGAAGGCGGGGCCCAGCGCACGCAGGGCGGTCGGCGTGACGACCGCGCCCTCGCCGACCGCCGTCTTGTCCGAACCCGAGTAGTTGGCCAGCGAGGGCAGGACGATTCGGCCGACGACCCGCAGTCGCTGGCCGCCGGCCGCGGCGACGACGTCGCCCACGCCCACGGCCAGCGACCGCATGGTCCGACCGCCCAGCGCGATCTCCCCTTCGTCGCGCGGAAGCCGGCCAGCGGCGAGCGTCGGTCCGAGGTGTCCCTTGACCGGTTCGAACGCCGCCGTGACCACTGGGGTGCCGTCGAGGACGACGTCGGTGACCGACACGATCGCCGCTCCTTCCGTCCGAGGGCTGTCGCCCACCGCTCGGGCCCAGGTCGTGAGCGCATCCTCCGACGTGTCCTCCGGCCCGCTCCAGCTGATGATGGAGTCCCAGTTCCATCCGTAGAGGGCGGGCGTGCTCGTGAACCGCTGCACGCCGGAGGTGAAGGTGAGGACCGTCGCGCCGACCGCGATGGCCACCAGCGCGGCGACGACGGCCTCCGGGCCGGCCATCGTGTTGCGCAGTCCGACGACCATCGTGTTCGGGAGGCCGAACGACGCCACCCGGTCGACGAGGCGGGATGGCCGGATGGTCCGGCGCGGGCGGATGCGGGTCGTTCGCCACGCAACGACAGCGACGATGGCCAGCGCGACCACGACCAGCACCAGCGCCGAGCCCAGCAGCAAGGGGCCGTCGAAGCGGAGACCCGGCGACGGCTCGGCCACCCGCGCCGCGCCGACTGGTCCGAGCGGCGAGAGCAGCCACGCGACCGCCACCGCCAGCACCGACCCCACGACGACGGCCGCCGCCAGGGCGGCGCCCACCCCGAGCGCGCGCTCCTGCCGTACGGCCCCCAACACCCACCATTGCGCCTGTTCGATCCGGTGGTTCGAAACGACCCTCAGGAGCACCACGGAGATCAAGGCGACGAGCAGCGCCGCGCCAGCGAGCCCCACGGCGACCAGGCTGATGACGAGCGGTCGGATGGTGCGCGTCACCTGCCCGCGGATCGAGGGCAGCGTCCGGAAGGCGATCGACTCGTCCGGCACCATGGCCTCGACATCGGCCCGGAGCCGGGGCAGGTCCCCGGGCGACCGCAGCCGCACCTCGAGCCCGTAGTAGCCCGACAGCTGGTCGAGCGGCGTGCCGTCGAGGGCCGGGTAGGCGGGAGTCAGGACCATGCTGACGCCGTCCTCCCCGTCGTCGCGGACGACGTCGTCGAACCACACGCCCGAGCCGACGACGTGGAGGTCGGTGATCCGGCCGAGGCGGCCGTCCTTGGCGGCCTGCACGAGGGCAGTCGGGGAGAAGCCCGTCTCCGGCATGGAGGCGATCTCCGCGTTGGAGGCGGAGACCGTCGGGATCACGTCGCCGACCCGGACCCCGGCGTGCTGGGCCCAGTCCTCGGCGACGAAGACCTCATCCCCCTTGGCCGGATCGGGCAACCGGCCGGACAGCACCTTCGGGCGTGCGATCTCGAAGAACCCGTGGCCATCACTCACGATGGGGATGGGGAACATCGACCCGGTCCGGACGTCCATCAGGGCGATGCCGTCGCCCCGCCCCTCGTCCGCCACCTCCGGCAGGCGGCCCACCGCGCTCGTGTCGAGGGCGCTCTCACTCCCCCTGTCGGGGTTGACGAGGACGTCGTAGGCGTGGGTGGCGGCGATCATCCGGTCATGCGCGGTCGCCGTGCGAGAAGCCGCGGCCAACGTGGCGATGACCGCGCCACCGCCGACGGCCACGAGCACCGCGACCCCGACCAGTCCCAGACGCGAGCGGGCCGCCGCGGCGCGCGCGAGCGTCCCCAGGCGGCCCCCGCTCATGACCATGCGGACAGTGTGGTGCACCGCCGGCTCGATGGTGAGGGCACCAGCCACCAGCGCGGCGGGCATGGTAGCCCCACCCACCGCTGGCCCGGCGGGCGTCAGGTGCTCTGGAGGAACTCCACCCAGTTACCGTCCGGGTCGGCCACGATGGCGATGGTCGTGCCGGGCATCACCTCGGTCGGCGGGACCCTGACCTTCACCCCGGCCGCCTCGCACGCGGCGGTCACCGCGGCCACATCGGCGACCGAGATCGTCCAGTACCGGTAGCCCGAGGCCTTGTGGATGGCGCCCGGCGGGTTGGCGGCCTCGGGGGGCGGGTCGAAGCTCAGCAGCTTGATCATCGACGACCCGCACATCAGCCGGTGCATGTGGGCCCCGCCGGGGATGTCGCTGTCGCCGGCGGGCACGAAGCCGAGCACGTCGCGATAGAAGGCGAGTGCGGCGTCGATGTCGCGCACCACGATGCCCAGGTCGATCGAGTCCTTGGTCAGCTGCAGGTCCATCGACCCAGTCTGCACGGAGCCGCAGTGGCGAGGCGGGCGCAGTGGCGCCCCTCCGCATCCACCACCCCCTTCGGCGCAGTTGCCACGATGGCGAGCCGATGGGACCGGAGCCGTCGTCGGAGGAGTCACCGCTGGACGACGACCGCGTCCTCGACCACGCCCGTTCCCCCGAAGCCCGGGAGCGCCTCCAGGAGCACGAGCGGCGGATCTACGTCCCCCTCCTCCTCTCGGCGCTCCTCCCCATCGTCGTCGCCGCGTCCCGTGCCGCGACCGACTCGCGGGTGTCGATCGTCGTCAACGTCGTCGCATGGTTCGTGTTCGTCTACGACCTGTTCGTCCACGTCCGGCTGGAGCGGCACTACCTACGCAGCAAGGTCGGCGTGTTCGACCTCGTCATCGTCCTGATCACAGCGCCGTGGTTCCTCCTCCCGGGCTTCGGGGGCTCGCAGATACTGGTGGTGGCCCGACTGGCACGTCTGGTGCGCTTGTTCTTCGTCAGCAAGTCGGCGCGACAGCTCGGCCGGCGGCTGGGCTCGGTCGGCCTGTTCGCCCTGGCCATGCTGTTCTTCTGCGCCTGGATGGCGTACGTCGCCGAACACCCTGCGAACCCCGAGTTCGCCACGTTCGGCGACTCGCTCTGGTGGGGCATCGTCACCCTCACCACGGTCGGCTACGGGGACATCGTCCCCGAGACGCAAAAGGGTCGGGTGGCCGGGACGTTCCTCATGTTCACCGGTGTCGCCACCCTCGGCGTGATCTCGGGCACCCTGGCCAGCGCCTTCCGGTCGGTGAGCCGCTCGGCCGCCGCCGACCAGGCCGCCGCCGACCAGGCCGCGGCCAGCGACGCCGCCGCGGCGGACACGCAGGCACAGCTGGCCGACCTCCGGGCCCACCTCGTCGTGCTCGAGCAGCACGTCGCGACGCTCGTCGAGCGCAGCACCCCGTCGGCGCCGCCGCAGTAGTTCGAGCGTCCGCTGCTGTCCGGTCTCGCTGCCGCACCTACGCTGGCGGCCATGACGATGACCAGCGACCCCCCGGCGACCGCCCCTGCCCCCAAGGCGGAGCGCTGGACGGCGCAGTGGAAGGAGCTGTACGCCGAGGTCATCACCACCGGGCTGTGCACAGGATGCTCGGGTTGCGTGGTCACCTGCCCGCACGACGTCATCGGCTACGAGCACGAGGAGGGCAAGTACCTGCCCTTCCACCTGGAGGAGGAGCTCGGGCTCGACAACTGCATCCACGGTGAGAAGGGCTGCACGACCTGCACCCGCGCGTGCCCCCGGTTCCGGGCATGGGAGCCGGCGGCCGACCTCCACCTCTTCGGCCGGGTGCGCGAGCCCGACGAGATGGCCGGCATCTGGCGGCAGCTGCTGCTCACGCGGGCGGTCGACGCCGACGAGCAGCGCGTCGGGCAGGACGGCGGGTTCGTCTCGGCGATGCTCGTCTGGCTCCTCGAGCACGACTACATCGAGGCCGCCCTCGTCAGCGGCGTTGAGGCTGAGGATGCCTGGAAGGCCAAGCCGGTCCTGGCGCGCACGAAGGAGGAGGTGCTGGCCACAGCCGGCAGCCGCTACACGTACTGCGCCAACCCCCTCGCGCTCCGTGACGCCAAGGAGGCCGGGCTGAGCCGGCTGGCCCTGGTCGGGATGGGCTGCCAGACGAGCTCACCGCCGGTCATGTGGGACCGCAAGGCGGGCAAGGTGTCGCGGCCCTTCCTCTTCAACATCGGCCTGCTGTGCTCGAAGACCTTCGACGACGCCATCTTCCCGGAGCTGTTCGAGGCCAAGTACGGGCTGAAGAAGGCCGACATGGTGAAGATGAACATCAAGGGCGTCTTCCAGATCTGGATGAAGGACGGCTCGTACCACGAGATCGACCTCAAAGAGTGCCACGCCTGGACCCGTCAGGGCTGCAAGAGCTGCCCGGACTTCGCCGCCGAGCACTCGGACATCGCCACCGGCGGCATCGGGGAGGACAACGACTGGACGCTGACCATCGTCCGCACCGAGCTCGGCGAGGAGGTCATCAGCCGCATGATCGCCGACGGTGTGATCATCGCCCGCCCTGCGCAGGAGGACGAGAAGGCGATGAAGCTGCTGCGACTGCTCTCGATCGTGAGCCGCCGCCGCTGGCCGGAGTTCGCCGACCCGGCCCCCAAGGTCGGCGTGCCCCCGCCCAAGAAGAAGGCGCCCGCGCCGGAAGCCGACGCACCGCCCGTAGCGGCAGCCGACGCGCCGCCGCCCGACGCGCCGCCGCCCGACGCGCCGCCCGCGACCGAGGCTTCGGTTGCCCCCGACCCGGCCTCGTAAGCGGATCAATCCCTGACACGCTCCGAGGCGGGCAGGGATCTGCCCGGTTCGTGGGTAGATCGCTGACAACCTCGCCGCGGGTCGGCTCCCGGGCGGGCGTCGCCGCCGGGCCGCGGCGGCGAAGCCCTCAGACGGGCAGGAGCTCGGCCGCCTCCGCCGGTGCCGCCGGCCGGGCCTTGCGGCGGACGAGCCGGCGCATCAGCACGATCACCACGAGGTAGAGCGCGACTGCGCCCAGCAGGACGGCCCGGAAGCCGTAGCTCATGGAGGCGATCGTCGTCAGCGTCGACCCGATGACCGAGAAGAAGCCGTTGATGGCCCAGCCCCAGGCGACGTACTCGGAGCTGTGCTCCTCGTCCGTCGCGACGAGCGTGATGGCGAGGGGCATGAACATCCCGAGGCAGAAGCCGAGCGGCGCGCAGAGCACGACGACGACCGCGGCCTTGGCCAGGGTCGGCCAGGCCAGGAGGGCGTCGACCAGGCGGGGGGCCAGCAGCGCGTAGAACGCGCCGAGGGCGACG
>JBKPRL010000140.1:0-10403 GCA_046734535.1 bacterium
GTCAGCTCGGGTGGCGGCGCGCTGGTGCCGGGGGGGCGGTCGTCGAGGCCAGCTGCGGCCTGGTGAGCGCGGAAGCCGTCCGAGCCGAAGCGGCCCACGACGTCGGCGGCGGGCAGGGCGGCCAGCTGGGCCAGGGTCCGCAGGCCGAGGCGGTGGAACACGCCGGCCAGGTCCCGGTCCACCAGCCCCACGTCGGCCAGCGCCATCACCGGGAAGGGAGCGAGGAAGGTCGCGGTGCCACCGTCGGGCACGACCAGCCAGCCCGGCTCGCCCCGCAGCGCCTGGGCCGCGGCGGCGCGAGCGGCCAGGGTGGCGGCGAACCGGCCGTCCGCCACCCCCACCCCCGGAGGACCGGTGGCCCGCACCCGGCCGGCGAGGACCGACGTCACGGCCTCGGCCACCAGCGCGGCGAAGGCCTCGTCTCCTCCGTGGTAGCGGGACGGGCCGCGGGCACCGAAGGTCGCCGTCCCCGGCTCGGTCAGCTCGACCAGGGGCGTGAAGCGCTCGATGGCCCGTAGCACGTCCTCGAAGGCCCGGGCCTCCTGCGCGGGATCGGCGGGGACGAGGGCCAGCGGAGGACAGCGAGCCTGGGCCTCCCGCCGGCGCAGCCCGGGGCTCACCCCTTCCGCCCGGGCGGACAGGGCGGCGGCCACCACGCGGTTGGCGGCCATGACGGCCATCGGGGCGTCAGGGTCCGTCGCCGCCAGATCGGCCGCAGCCACCGGCCAGTCCGGGCAGTGGGCGACGACGAGCCGGGGCGGGGTGAGCCGAGGCGGCGACAGGCGGTCGGGCGCAGGCCCGGGCGGGGGCATCAGCTGGCCACCTCGCTGCTCGCGTCCAGCGAGCGGAAGGGGACGACGACCTCCCGGCCCCGCTCCCCTGGCATCCTCATGTCCTCGGCGGCCGACGCCCCCTCCTCCAGACGACGGGCCCGTGCCGCCGGATGCTCGGCGGCCGGCGACTCCTCCAGGCGGACCGCGCCGTCGGGATCCGGCAGCCAGAGCCGAGCCCTCCGGGACCGGCTGGCCGCCCGGCGTCCCGAGACCTCGACCGGCAGGCACCGGGCCCGCAGGTGCCCCCAGCCGCAGCCCAACCCGTGCCACAGCGGGGTCGAGCCGGCCACCACCAGATCGGGCTGGAAGGGGCCGGCCGCCCCGACCAGGACCACCACCGCCCCGCGGTCCCGCAGGCGGCCCTGGAGGCGGCGGGCGTCGGCCTCCCGGCACCGCGGTGGCACCTCGAGCAGGACCGCGTCGACCCCGTCGAGCGCGGCCGCCACCGCGGTGGCCCACTGGGGCCCGGGTGGGGCGTCGACCAGGAGGAGCTGCGAGAGGACCACGCCCAGCTCTCCCGCCGCGGCCAGCCCCAGGTCCCGCAGGCCGATGGCCGCCACCCACGACCCCTCGGCCGTGCCGCGGGCCAGCAGGGCCAGGGCGAGCGAGGTGGCGCCCGGGCCGTGGGTCCGGGTGACCGTGCCCCGCCGCAGGCCGGGCTCCGGCAGCAACCCCTCGAAGGCGGGCAGGACGGGCAGCACCTGCTCGCGCGCCAGCACCAGGGGCTGCGACCGCAGGCCCACCGCACCGAGGGCGCCTGCGCTCGGAGCCGTCGCCGTCGCCGTCGCCCGCGCCATGGCAACGATCGTAGCGAACAGGTGTTCGGGTCACAAGCGGTGCCCGAGGCGTTCGACCCCGGCGGGATCGACGGGTGGCGGCTCAGCCGAAGGGGTCGCCGGCGCGATCCCCGGCCGAGCCGTTCAGGGACTCGAGCAGAGCCGCCACCGCCCGCCCATGGGGCGCCCACCCGTCGGCGCCGATGGCCCGGGCGTGCGCCTCGTCGACGACGGCGTGGCCGCCGGCCAGGATCGGCACCCCATCGAGCGCGCCCCGGAGGGCCGCGATCGTCTCCCCGCCGGCGCGCATCGACTCGGGCGTGCTGATCGACACGCCGACCATCCGCAGCCGCTCGCTGGCCGCCGCGGCGCGGGCGAACGAACGGACCGGCACGTCGGCGCCGAGATCGGACACGTCCCACCCCCGTCCCCGGACGACGTCGGCTAGGAGGGCCACCGGCAGCGCGTGGTGCTCGCCGGCCGGCGCGCCGAGCAGGACCGTCCCCCGACTCCGCCCTCGACGCTGGAACCGTGGGCCGAGGCGGCCGAGGAGGCGGCCGGTGATCACACTCGCCCGATGCTCGATCGCGACGTCGAGCGCGCCCTCGGCCCACCTCCGGCCGATCGTGCGCAGTGCGGGCGCCACGATGTCCAGGTACACCTCGTCCAGCTCGGCTCCGGCGGCCAGCGCGGCCTCGACCACGCTCCACGAGCCCCCGGCATCCCCCGCCACCAGCCGGTGCTCGAGGCGCTCGGCCCACGGCGCCCGGCGGCGCCCACGGGTCGGCGAGCCTGGCGGGACGACCGACCGATCGCGCAGCTCCGCCAGTGCCGCCGGGGTGACCTGCCAGCTCCCGACCACCTTGTCCGCCTCCAACAGACCGAGGCGGACGTACCGGTACACGGTCATGTAGTGCACGCCGAGCAGGTCGGCGACCTCGTGCAGCGTGAGCGGGCGTCCGGCCTCTGCCGTCATGGCGGCCGGACGTTAGTGCTAAAGACCGGGACGACACGGACGGAGCGCGCCGCAGCGGTGTCCGTTCAACCCCCGCCGGCTGACCGTCGATCCCCGCCCGCTGGCCGCCACCACACCGAATGGCCTCAGTCCCGAGACCCCGCCGTCAACCGAACGCTGGCCGGCCCTCAGCCCTGCTTGGACAGCCAGCGTTCCTTGGCCTGACGGCTGCGCTCGAGCAGGTGGGCCGGCACGCGGGAGTCGACGGCAGCACCGCCCTCGGCCGGCGCGGCCCCATCGCCCCCACCGCCCGCGGGCGCCTCCTCGGCCGGCAGCTCGAGGGGCGGGGGCACGAAGCCCTCCCGGTAGTAGGTGTAGAGATCCTCGATGATCGGGGTGAGGGAGTCCCCGGTGTACCCCTTGTGCAGGTCGACGGTGACGATGTTGCCGTAGACGTGGACCGAGTCGACCTGGCCCGTCTGGAGCAGGCGGCGGGCGAGGGTGGGACCAGAACCCGAACCGACGGCTTGGTCGAGCGAGGTGTAGTGCTCGTGGCCCATGCCCGTCAGGCTGCGGTTGGCCTCGAACCGGAGCAGCCCGGGCTGGCTGCTCGGTAGCAGGGTGACGGCGACGGGTTGGCCCACGGCGGCGCAGGCTAGCGACTGCCGCCCCGGCCGGGGAGCGCCGTCGCTCTCGTCCGGAGCCGCCGGACCACCAGCCAGACCGCCACGGCGAAGGCCACGCTGATCACGGCGAGGACCGTGTGGACCGCCTTGAAGCCGGCATCGCGCGTCTCGTCGCCCCAGATGTTCCAGATGCGGGTGCCCCACACCCAGACCGTCCAGAGGCAGAAGGCGCGGATCAGGTTGGCCTGCCCCCTGCTCATGCCCCGACCGGGCGGGGACGGCGGCACGGGCTCCGTCGGCGCCGGCGGCGGAGGGGAGCTGGCCGGGGTCTCGATCACGTTGTCGACGGTACCCGCCGGGCCGCGGGCCACTACATTGACCCGCAGGTCAAGTCTCGACGATCGGCCGGCGGAGCCGTCCGCAGCGCGCCACACAAGGGGGTCCATCCATGGCCGACAACAGCCTCGAGGTGTTCGAGGAGGAAGCTCGGGCCTTCCTCGACGGACATGCGTCGCGGCGCGAGGAGGAGCAGGCCTTCGTCTGGGGCCAGGGCTCCGACAAGGTGACGCTCTTCGACGAGAAGGCCCGCGAGCGTGAGCGTGAGGAGCTGGCCAAGGCCCAGGAGTGGCGGGCGACCAAGTTCGACGGAGGCTTCGGTTGGATCAGCGGACCGTCCGGCTACGGCGGCCGGGAGCTGTCCCAGGCGCACGAGCGCCTGTGGGCCTCGCTCGAAGGCCGTTACGACGTGCCGAACCAGTCGTTCTTCGGCATCGGGCTCGGCATGGTCGCGCCGACGATCCTGGCCCACGCCACCGACACCGCGAAGGACCTCTATCTGCGCCGCCTCTACCGCGGCGAGGTCGTGGCCTGCCAGCTCTTCTCCGAGCCGGGGGCGGGCTCGGACCTGGCCAGCCTCCAGACCAAGGCCGAGCGCGACGGCGACGAGTGGCTGATCACTGGTCAGAAGGTGTGGACGTCGGGCGCGCAGTACTCCGACATCGGCGAGATCATCTGCCGCACCGACGCCGACCTGCCCAAGCACAAGGGCCTCACCGGCTTCATCGTCGACATGCGGGCGCCCGGGGTCGAGATCCGGCCGCTGCGCCAGATGACCGGTGGCGCCAGCTTCAACGAAGTCTTCTTCAACGAGGTCCGCGTGCGCGACGACCACCGCCTTGGCGATCTCAACCAGGGCTGGTCGGTGGCGCTGACGACCCTCATGAACGAGCGGGCGTCGATCGGCGCCGGAGGGGGCGGTGGCATCGCCGGCGGCATGACGCCACGCATCATCGAGATGGTGCGCCACTTCGGTCTGGACACCGACCCCATCGTCCGCAACGAGCTGGCCGCCCTCGTCTCATCCCTGCGGGTCGCCAGCTACACGAACCAGCGGGCGATGGACAAGGTCAAGCGGGGTCAGCTCCCGGGCCCGGAGCTCTCCATCGCCAAGCTCTCCCTGACCACCAACATGCGGCGCATGGCCGAGTTCGTCGCCGGCGTCCTCGGCCCCCGCATCGTCGCCGACACCGGCGAGTGGGGGACGTACGCGTGGAGCACGTTCCTCCTCGGGGTGCCCGGCATGCGGATCGCCGGTGGGTCCGACGAGGTCATGCGGAACATCGTGGGTGAGCGGGTGCTCGGCCTGCCCAAGGATCCGGGGATCGACGCTGTGACCCCGTTCCGCGACCTGAAGGTCGGCACCCAGAAGGCCTGATCACCCCACCCGCGGCGTCGTCACGAAGCCCCGCTCGCCAGCCCAGCGATCGAGATCACGCCGTTCGATGGCGGCCGCGAGCAGCTCCGGGAACGCGTCGGGCGTGCAGGCGAAGCAGGGCACGCCGAGCGCGGCGAGGACGGCGGCGCGGCCGTGGTCGTGCGCGGGCGCACCCTCGTCCGAGAGCGCCAGCAGGACGACGCAGGTCACGCCGGACCGGACGAGCGCGGCGATGCGCAGCTCCATCTCGCCGGGCACCCCACCCTCGAAGAGGTCGGTGACGAGGACGAGCACGGTGTCGGCCGGCCGGCTGATCAGGCCTTCGCAGTATGCGAGCGCCCGGTTGATGTCCGTGCCGCCGCCGAGCTGGATGCCGAAGAGCACATCGACCGGATCGTGGAGGACCGAGGTGAGGTCGACGACCTCGGTGCTGAAGGCCACGACCGAGGTGTGCAGCGAGGGGACGGAGGCCAGCGCGGAGCCCATGACGCCGGCATGCACTGCGGACTCCGCCATGGAGCCCGACTGGTCGATGGCGATGATGATCTCCCGCTGGATCGCCGGTGCCAGCCGACCGAAGCCGATGACGTGCGCTGGCACGAGGGTGCGCCGCTCCGGCAGCCAGTGGCGCAGGTTGGCCTGGATGGTCCGGTTCCAGTCGATGTCGCCCGGTCTCGGCCGGCGGGAACGCAGGTGCCGGCGGAGCGCCCCGCTCACCGCCTGGTGCAGCGGCCGGGCCAGCCGGGTCTCGATCTCCGCGACGACGGTGGCCACGATCCGTCGGGCCGTCGCCCGCGCTTCGTCGGGCAGGTACGCCTGCAGGGTCAGGAGCACCCCGACGAGGTGGATGTCGGGCTCCAGCGCCGCGAGCATCTCCGGCTCGAGGAGGAGTCGGGTGAGGTCGAGCCGCTCGATGGCGTCGCGCTGCATGACCTGGACCACCGTGCTCGGGAAGTAACGGCGGATGTCACCCAGCCATCGGGCGACCTGCGGGGAGCTGCGGCCGAGGCCGCCGTGGCGGCGTCCGCCCGCGCCGCCGCCGCGCGTGGCCTCGTACAGCGCGGCGAGCACGCCGTCGATCCCCACGTCGTCACCTCGCAACCCGACGCCCGTCCCGTCCTCCTCGCCGCCGAGGACCAATCGCCACCGCCGCAGACGCTCGTCGCGCCCCGGCTGCGCCCGCTCGATCTCCGTCGGCGCGGCCGAGTCCCTCATCGCTTCACGCCCAGCAGGTCGGCCATGGTGGCGAGGGCCAGCGCCACCCGCTCCTCGTCGAGCTCGCCGTCGACGGCCGGCACGGTGGCCGGCGCCCCGTCCCGGCGAACGAGCTCGCCGATCAGCCGCCGCTCCGACGGCTCGAACGTGGCGAAGGTCCGGCGGAGCAGGGGCAGGGCGTCGGTGAACGCCTCGGCCGGGAGACGCCCGATCCACTCGTCCAGCAGGGCGAGCAGGTCTCGGTCGTGGACGAGCACAGTCCCGCTGCCGGCGAGGAAGCCCTCGACGAAGGCTGCGCCCTCGGCCGGCGGCGTGCCCGGCGTCAGCACGCGTCCGAGCCGGCGCCCGGCCTCGTCCGAGTCCAGCTGCTCGGCGTCGAGGAGCAGCCGGCAGGCGCGTCCTCGGACCATCGCCGCGACCTCCGCCGGCCCGACGAGGCCGGCCAGCGCGCCGTACCAGCTGGCCAGCTGATCGGCGTCGTCGAGCAGGGCCAGAGAGGACTGTGTGGCCTGGAGCCGGCCCGCCATGGACGTTGCTTCTTCCGTGGCCACGCCGGTGCAGGCGGGACGGAGCCCGGCCGCGACCCGCACGACGAGGCCTGCGAGCACGGTGTCGAGCGCTCCACTGTCCGTGCCCCGCACGTCGCCGTAGCGCCGGGCTCGGGCCAGCGGGCCGAGCGCGTCCATCAGCTGGGGCACGTCGGCGTGGACCGCCGCTCGGGCGGAGAGGCTGGCCATCAGCGGTCCGAGCGCCGCCGGCAGGTCGGCCAGGAGGCAGCCCTCGACGGCGCGGGTCAGCTCGGCCAGGCTGGCCTCCTCGCCGGCGCGCTGCACCGCGTAGGCCGCCGCGGCAGCCTCGACCGTCGTGCCGTACGCGCTCCGCTCGACCAGCCGGACGGCCAGCTCGGGCTCCCAGCGCAGCTGCCACGTCTCGCGGAACGTCCCTGCGGCGCCACGGCCCTCGACGAGCTGCCCCCACGGCACCTCGAGGAGCGTCAGGCGGTGCAGCAGGTGCGACCGCGCCAGCTGCGTGGGGCGGCGCAGGTCCAGCTCCAACGTCCGGTCGTCCAGCCGGAGGCGCAGGCGTCGTTGGGTGGCGGCGAGGTCCCGAGCCAGCGGCACCATCGGTGTGTCGTCGGGAACCGAGCCCACGGCCGTGCCCACCACGAGGTCGTCCTGGACCAGGGCCATCGGCGCCGCCCCGCCTTCGCCGAGGACGGCAGCAGCGGCGTCCGTCACCTCGGCCAGCCCCGCCTGCGGGCGGCGGCGCAACGTCGCGAGCGTCTCGGCCAGGCGGGTGGCGTCGATGACCTGCGCCGGTGATGCCGCATAGCCCCCGACCCGGAGCACGCGCGCCACCTCGCAGAACCAACGGGCGATGACCTGCGGTCCGCCGTGGCGGAACAGGTGGTCGTACCATCCGGGCGCCCGAACGCCGGCGCCATAGCCGCTCGCCGCGGCCAAGCGGCGGCTCGACCACGGCACCCACGTCATCGCCACCTTGGCCGTGGCCAGTCCCCGCAGCGCGGCAGCGTCCGCGGCGCTCGGCGGGGAGCGCAGCGCGGGGACGTGCCAGGCCCCGCAGACGACCGCGATGCGGCCGAAGCCCTCCGCGACCACCCCTGCCAACGCTCGGCGCATCGCCGCCTCCCGCCGAGCGTCCCGCGACCCGGGCGGCGGGCCGGTCTCCCGGACCGCGGCCATCGCCTCCTCGACCGCCTCGAAGATGTCGCCCGCGCCGTGCTCGACCAGGTCGTCCCACCAGCGCTCGACGTCCCCGTACCCGGCCGCGGCCGCCAGCTCGGCCAAGGGGTCGCGCACGGCCGACCCCTCGTCCTCGTCCTCGTCGCGGGCGGCCAGGGAGTGCGCGGCAGGGAGATCGATGAACCGCACGGGACGGCCGTGCTCCTGCGCCCACCGCAGGGCCTGCCACTCCGGGCTGAACGCGGCCAGCGGCCAGAACGAAGCGCGGGTCGGCCGCCCCGGGTCGTAGGCCAGGAGGGCCACGGGCGGGACCATCGACGGATCCGCGGCCAGGTCCAGCAGCGGCTCTGCCTCGGGCGGCCCTTCGACGCACACAACCTCGGGATCGAGCGCGTCGAGCGCGGCCAGCACCGACCGCGCGGAGCCGGGTCCATGGTGCCGGATGCCGAGCAGGCGCACGACCGGCACCGGCTCACCCGGAGCGGACGGCACACGCGCGGCCGGCGGTTCACGCGCGGACGGCTCACGGCCAGCCGGCAGGAACGGTGGCGCGGCCACCGGCCGGGTCACAGCGCGTCCCGGCAGGCGCGGTAGAAGTCGGCCCAGCCGGGACGGTCCCGCAGCACGCCCTCCACGTACTCCCGCCACGCCACGAGGTCGTGCACCGGGTCCTTCACGACGGCGCCGACCACGCTGTCGGCGAGGTCGGCCGGCCGCACCGCGCCATCGCCGAAGTGCGCGGCCAGCGAGAGCCCGTTCGTCACGACGGAGATGGCCTCCGCCGGCGAGAGCGTGGCGGTCGGGACCTTGAGGCTGATCCGCCCGTCCTCGGTGGCGCCCGACCGCAGCTCGCGGAAGACGGTGACGACCCGGCGGATCTCGGTGTCGGCCGCGGGGAGGTCGGGCAGCTCCAGGGCCCGGCCGATGGCGGCCACGCGCTGCCCGACGATGGCCACCTCGTCGTCGGCCGAGGCCGGCAGCGGTAGCAGCACGGTGTTGAAGCGGCGACGCAGCGCGCTCGAGAGCTCGTTGACGCCGCGGTCCCGATCGTTGGCGGTGGCGATGGCGTTGAAGCCCTTGGTCGCCTGCACCTCGAGCCCCAGCTCCGGGATGGGCAGGGTCTTCTCCGAGAGGATGGTGATGAGCGCGTCCTGCACGTCCGAGGGGATGCGGGTCAGCTCCTCCACCCGCACCAGCGCACCGGCGCGCATCGCGCGCAGGACGGGGCTCGGCACCAGGGCCTGCTCGCTCGGCCCCTCGGTGAGCAGGCGGGCGTAGTTCCAGCCGTAGCGCAGCGCTTCCTCCGGAGTGCCCGCGGTGCCCTGGACGAGGAGCGTCGAGTCACCCGAGATCGCCGCGGCGAGGTGCTCGCTCATCCATGTCTTCGCCGTCCCGGGCAGGCCGAGGAGCAGGAGCGCGCGGTCTGTGGCCAGGGTGGCCACCGCCACCTCGACGACGCGGCGGGGGCCGATGTACTTCGGGGTGATCGACGTGCCGTCGTCGAGCGTCCCACCGAGCAGGTAGGTGACGACCGCCCACGGCGACAGCTGCCAGTGCGGTGGCCGGGGGTGCGCGTCGGCCTTGGCCAGCGCCTCGAGCTCGTCGGCATGCTCCTCCTCGGCGTGGGGGCGCAGGACGGGTCCAGCGGCGGTCGTCATCGGACTCCTCCCTCGGCCAGCTCGTCCCGCAGGGCGGCGCGGAAGCAGAGCAGGTCGACCAGGTCGTCGCGCACGCCGTCGAGGGGCGGCGGCAGGGCCAGGAGGCCGAGGGTCCCCGCGACCTCGCGGAGCACTGCCGGGTCGAGCGTGCGCGCCAGCCGGCGCAGCGATGGCGCGTGATGCCGGCCGACCCGCCGCTCGGCGAAGATCGCGCCGACCGCGTCGATCACGCCCGACCGCACCTCCGCCGACCACGGCTCGGGGAGGGCCTCGAACGCGGCGAGGGCGACCGGCGTGAGGACCTCACGGGGCGTGCCCACCTCGACGGCCAGGCGCTCGAGGTCGGCGGGCTCCAGCACCGCGACGAGCCCGGGGTCTGGCTCGGCGGCCTCTCCGATCAGGAGGCGCGCCCAGCGCGGGTCGCGCTGGTGGACCGCGGCCGTGCTCCACCCGGCGAGGAGGACCGGGCCCAGCTCGTGCTCGGCCGCGAGCACGAGCAGGTGCGCGAGCGGAGCCTGCGCTTCCCACCAGCCGAGCGGCGACCCGGCCACGACCTGGCGGAGGACGTGGATGCCGAGGGACGTGCCCGGCGGCGCGGCCGCATCGATGCCGTCGCGAGCCCAGCTGGGAGGGAGGGGTGCGACGAGTGTGATCTCGAGCCGGTCGTGCCCAGGCGGACCACTGATCTCGACCATGCGGGCCGCCCGCCTGGCCATCCGCTGCGCCCACGCCGAGGTCGGTAGGGCGGCCAGGAGTGCCGCCGCCCCCTGGCGAACCGCAGCCACTCGATCATCCAGGGCTCGCTCGAGCAGGGACTCGTCCTCCCGACCGAGCCCCGCGGCGAGGGTGCCGTAGGCCGCGGCGCGCAGCTCGGCCCGCTCCCCGGGCAGGCCCATGGCGAGCAGGTCGCGGGCGGCAGCTGG
>JBKPRL010000141.1:0-9396 GCA_046734535.1 bacterium
CGCCGCGTACGCGTACTTCCCGGCCCTCGCCAACCTCGCCGATCGGCGTGCGGGACTGCTCTCCGGCGGCGAGCAGCAGATGCTCGCCCTCGGCCGGGCACTGGCCCGCAGGCCGCGATTGATGTTGCTCGACGAGCCCTCGCTCGGCCTGGCACCGGTCATCGTCGAAGACCTCCTCCCGATCGTGTCGAGCTACGCCAAGGAGAGCGGCTGCGCGGTCCTGCTCGTCGAGCAGCACATCCACATCGCGTTGGCCGTGGCCGACCGCGGCTACGTGCTGTCGCACGGCGAGCTCGTCATCCACGAGGCGGCCGAGGTGCTGCGTGCCGACCACGAGCTGATCCTTTCGAGCTACCTCGGCGAGCAGGTGCAGCAATGACGATCCCACGGAGGTGACGAAGATGCCCAGTCCGAGTGTCCCCGAGTCCCACGCTGATCTCCTGGACGCACCGCAGGCGACCGTGGCCACGGTCGGTCCCGACGGGCGGCCCCAGCTGTCGTCGGTGTGGTTCCTCGCCGAGGACGGGCAGCTGCGGCTCTCGCTCCACAGCAACCGCCAGAAGACCAAGAACCTGCAGGCCAACCCGGTGATCGGCGTGCACATCCAGGACGCGGCGAATCCGGTCCGCTACCTCGAGGTGCGGGGCGACGCCCGCATCGAGCCCGACGACGACTACGCGTTCGCGCAGCGGCTCGGCGCCAAGTACGGCGGCGCCGACCTTCGCGCCATGGACGCCGGCCAGGGGCGACGGTTCGTCATCACCGTCGAGCCGGTGCGCATCAACGCCATCGACCTCAGCGCCGGCTGAGACCCGTTACGCCGCGGCCAGCGCGGCGACGTGGTCGATCGAGCGGAAGATGTCGTCGACGGGAACCGCGTGGTAGCGGCGCTCCGGCGGCACGTCGAGGCCGGGAAGCACGATCAACCGGTCCACGCCGAGCTCGCGGTAGCCGTCGACCAGCGCGGCGTCGAGCCGGTTCTTGGGCGAGATGACGGTGAAGTCGAACGCCCCGAGCGACGCGGGCCGGTCGAGCTCGTCCAGGTCCCGATCCAGCGCCCGGCGTGCTTCACGGGTGGCGTCGAGGTCGAAGTCGGCCGGGATCCAACCGCGAGCGGTCGTGATCGCCCGCCGGCGGGCCAGCGCGCTGTTGCCACCGATCATGATCGGCGGGCCGCCGGCCTGCACCGGACGGGGATGGGCGTCGACGCCGACGAAGTCGACGTGGCGGCCGTGGAACTCGGGCGCCTGCATCGTCCAGAGCGCCCGCATCGCCTCCAAGTGCTCGTCGGTCCGGGTGGCCCGCTCTTCGAGCGGAACGCCGAGCGCGGCGAACTCCAGGGCCAGGTAGCCGACGCCGATGCCGACGACCAGCCGCCCGCGGGCGATCTGGTCGACGCTGGCCAGCTGCTTGGCCAGGAGCACGGGCTGGTGCAGCGGCAGCTCCAGGATCCCGGCGGCGACCGTGATCGACGTCGTGTTCGCGGCGGCGAGCGCGAGCGCGACGACCGCGTCGAGGAACGGGATCTCGGGCGCGATCGCGTAGTCGGGTGGCTGCGGGCTGGGGAGGACGATGTGCTCGCCGGCCCACAGCGAGTCGAGCCCGGCGGCCTCGGCGTGCTGCGCCACCCGCACCAGCGAGTCCGGATCGGCGCAGGTCCCGTAGTTGATCGCGTAGAGCCCGATCCGCATGGCCGCACGGTACGTCGTGGCGGGAGCCGGCCGCGCGCTGCCTCGGTCCCTCACCCGGTTCTGGTCAGCGGATCGCACCTCCGAGGTGCACCCGGCTGACCGGAACGCCGCGGGAGCCGGTCGCGCGGGTCAGAGCTCGGCGGCGCAGGCGGCGTGGACGGCGAGCACCTGGTCGAGCTCGTCGGGATCGACCCGGCCGTAGCCGCACACGCCGGCGATCCCGAACTCGGGCAGGTACCGCCGGGCGAGATCGCGCCGCTGACGGAACTCGTCCATGCCGTCGGTGTGGTGCACCATGCCGAGGTACACGGCGGCGTCGCCGATGTCGAGGTCGGCGAGCGGCGCGAAGAACTCCGCGGTCGGCCGCCGGACGACGGGCATGTGGACGTAGTCGAGGCGCCGGCCCGTGCGACGGGCCGCCTCGTTCGACATCCGCACGCAGAGCGACAGATCGCCCATCGCGACCATCGGCCAGCCGCCCCACGTGCCGTAGCACCAGTGGTAGCCGAGCAACGCCTCGTCGGGGATGTCCTGCCACAGGTCGTCGAGCTGGGCGGCGTAGCGCTGGAACTTGTCCTCCGCGGTCAGCTGCGGATGGAAGGCGAAGAGGCGCTTGTCGCCGATCGCCATGTCGACGAACTCCCACGCCACGTCCCACTGGACGACCAGATCGCCGGCCGGGATCTCCGTCAGGGCCAGCGCGATCTCCTCGCGCATGCGGTCGTTGTAGGCGCGGTGCAGCCGAGGCCAGTCGTCCGGCTCCTCGAAGTTCCAGTCGATCCCGCTGCAGGTCGCGGGCAGGCACAGCTGGAAGCGGACGCCGTCGTCGATGGTCCCGTCGTCGCGGAGCCGGCGGAACACGCGGTAGGACTCGAGGGCGTACGTGCCGTAGCGGAGATCGTCGAACCTGATGTCGACGCCGGGCTTGACCCGGAAGCTCCAGATGCCAGGGATCTCCTCCAGGGGCGGCCCCTCGGCCCCGCGCTCGGGTTGGACGAGGGTGTGCCCGGGGGGCGCCATCGTCTCCTCGAGGTCGGGGTGCTTGCTGTAGATGTACTCGGGCAACATCCCGACCCAGTTCTTGCGTTCACCGACCTCGCCATCGGGCAGGAAGCCCGCGTGGCCGGAGAGCGCGCGTCCCGACTTCAGGAGCACGGTCTCGGCGTCGGGGTAGGGCATGCTCCCCACCAGCATCACGTCGCCGCGCACGCGATCGGACATGACAGCTCCTCGTCGGACTGATCAGCGGGCCCCCAGCGCGAACGGTACCAGGGGGGAGGCGGTCAGGCTGCCGGCGTGAGGGCTCGGAGGTCGGGGAGCGCCTCGTCCAGCCAGCGCTGCGACCGCTCGTCGGCCGGGCGGATGTGCAGCCGGTCGATCCCGAGCCCCGCGAGCGCGCGCAGCCGGTCCAGCGTGCCGTCGCCGGTGTCGATGATGCGGAGGTGCTCCAGCTCGAGCAGGTCCATGGTCGAGCTGGCGATCGGCGCGAGCTCGGTCCGGGCCCGCTCCCGGGCGGCCGCGTCCTCGGCCACCAGCAGCATCACCGTGGCCGAGAGCCGAAGGTCGTTGCCGGCCCGGTCGGCGGCAGCTCGGGCGAGGGCGACCCGATCGGTGAGGTGCTCGAGGCTGTTGACGTGCTCCTCGTCGAGCACAGGGCGTCCGTCCGGCATGTGTTCCAGCAGGTCGACCCGGTTCGCGACCGCCGCCGCCAGCGTGATCGTCCGGCGGCCGCCCGCGGCGACCATCACCTCGGGCACGTGCGGCGTGGCCGGCCACGCCGCGTCCGTCCGGGCGAGGAAGAAGCGTCCCTCGAGATCGACGGCGCCCTTGTGCTCGAACATGTGCCGACAGATCGTCGCCGCCTCGATCAGCCGATCGACGCGGTCGCGCGGCGTGCCGAGCTCCATGCCGACAGACTCGAACTCGGCCCGGTTCCAGCCGCCGCCGATGCCGAGCTCGGCCCGGCCTCCCGAGATCCGGTCGATGGTGGCGATCGCCTGCGCGCACTCGACCGGATGGCGGATGGGAGCCGACAGCATCGTCGTCGTGAGCAGCACCCGATCGGTGGCGGCGGCCGCCGCCGCGAGCCCCGCGATGCCGTGCGACACGGCGCGCTGCGGCTCCGGGGCGATCCCACTGAAGAAGTGGTCGATGACCCGGACGCCGTCGTAGCCGGCGCGCTCCGCGAGCTGGGCCTCCGCCACGGGGTCGAAGCCGAGGGCCTTCCCGATGATCTCCATCTCGTCTCCTGTCGATGTGCGGGCGTCAAACGGCTCCGGCCCAACGGGCCTCCGCGATCTCGTCCTCGGTCATCCCGAGCAGCTCGGAGAGGATGAGATCGGTGTGCTCGCCGAGCAACGGCGAGGAGGTGACCGTGACCGGGGAGTCCGACAGGACGAGCGGGCAGCCCACCGTCTTGAAGGTGCCGCGCTCGGGGTGCTCGACCTCGACGATCATCCCGCGGGCCATCAGCGAGCGGTCCTCCAGCAGCTCCTTCGTGTCGAGGATCGGGCCGCAGGGCACGTCGAGGTCGTTCAGCGTCCCCATCGCCTCGAGCTTCGTGTGGCCCATCGTCCACCCCTCGATGATCGAGAAGCACTCGTCGAGGTGCGACAGCCGCGCCGCCGGGGTGGCGTAGTCCGGGTGGGCGATGAGCTCCTCGCGACCGACCAGCTTCATCAGCGGCTCCCAGCCCTGCGGCTGGATGATCACGTAGAGATAATCGTTCGGACCGCCGGGCCGGCACCGCAGCGCGCTGCCCGGCTGGCCGCCGCCGGAGGCGTTGCCCGAGCGGGGAACCGCGTCACCGAAGGCTCGGTTGGGGTACTCCCCGAGCGGCCCGTGAGCCAACCGCTGCTGGTCACGCAGCTTGACGCGGCAGAGGTTGAGCACGGCGTCCTGCATCGTCACCTCGACCCGCTGGCCGACGCCGGTCCGCTCGCGCTGCAACAGCGCGGCGAGGATGCCCGCCACCAGGTGGATGCCGGTGCCAGAGTCCCCGATCTGGGCGCCGGTGCTGGTCGGCGGGCCGTCCTCCCAACCGGTCGTGCTCATGGCACCACCGGTCGACTGCGCCACGGTCTCATAGGCCTTGCAGTGCTCGTACGGCCCGGGGCCGAAGCCCTTGCCCGAGGCGTACACGAGCCGAGGGTTGATCGCGTGCACCGCGTCCCAGGAGAACCCTTGCCGGTCGAGCGCGCCCGGACCGAAGTTCTCGACCAGGACGTCGCTCTGCTCGATCAGACGGGTGAAGATCCGCTGGCCCTCGGCCGTCTTGGTGTTGATCGTGACGCTGCGCTTGTTGCAGTTGAGCATCGTGAAGTAGAGGCTGTCGACGTCGGGGAGGTCCCGCAGCTGCTGGCGGGTGATGTCGCCCCGGCCGGGGAGCTCGACCTTGACCACGTCGGCGCCCAACCAGGCCAGGATCTGCGTGGCCGACGGACCCATCTGCACATGGGTCATGTCGAGGATGCGGATCCCCTCGAGTGCCTTCCCGTCCCGGCCGGCCATGGTCAACCTCGCTCGCCCTTCACTTGTACATCGTCTGGTTCTTGGTGCCCGGCGCCCACACGTCGATGTCCACCCAGATGTTGACGAGGGCCGGCGTGCCACTGGCGACCGCCTCCCGGGCCCGCTCCAGGGCCGGGCGGATCTGGTCCGGCTGCCGGACCTCTTCACCGTGGCCGCCGAGCATCTCCGCGAACCGGTCGAACGGGACGTCGCCGAGCTTGTTGGCGACCTCGCCTCGCTCCGCGCCGTACTTCACGATCTGGCCGCACCGGATCTGGTTCATCGCCGAGTTGTTGCCGACGACCCCGAGGAAGGGCAGCCCGAATCGCACGCACGTCTCGAGGTCCCAGCCGGTCATGGTGAAGGCGCCGTCACCGAAGTAGCACAGCACCTCCTTCTCGGGGTGGACGTACTTGGCTGCCATCGCGAAGGGCACGCCGACGCCGAGCGTGCCGAGCGGGCCGGGGTCCATCCACTGGCCGGGCCGGCGAGGGAGCACCGCCTGTGCGCTCACGGTCACGACATCCCCGCCGTCGCCGATGTAGATCGTGTCGTCGGTCAGCAGCTCGTTGAGCTCGTACGCCACCCGGTAGGGGTTGATGGGCACCGAGTCGGACAGGAGGTCGGGCAGGAGCTTCTGATAGGCGGCCTCCTCGGCGATGCGCAGCGTGTCGAGCCACGGCTTGCGGCGGGTCGCGCCGTTGTCGATGCGGCCACTCGCCGCCGCCGTCACCGCGGCCAGGATGCGCCCGACGTCGCCGACGAGGCCGAGCGAGATGTCACGGTTCCGGCCGACGGTGCGGTAGTCCATGTCGATCTGTACGACGGTCGCGTCGGCACGCAGTCGTTGCCCGTATCCCATGCGGAAGTCGAACGGCGTGCCAACGATGACGATCACGTCGGCCTGGTCGAACGCCATCCGGCGCGTTCGATTGAAGTGGTGGGGGTCGCCGGGGGCGAACGTCCCGCGGCCGGCACCGTTCATGTAGGCGGGGATGTTGAGCTCACGGGCGAACGCGTGGGCCGCGTCGGCGGCGCGGCACGTCCACACCTGGCTGCCCAGGAGCACGCAGGGCCGTTCGGAGGCGACCAGCAGATCGGCCAGCCGCTCGACGTCGTCGGGATCGCCGACGCTTCGCGTCGACGCCCGGTAGTGGCCTGGCGAGGGGATCCGCACCGTCGAGGCGTCCACCTTGCCGTCGAGCACATCCCGGGGCATCTCGAGGAACGACGGTCCGGGCGCCCCGTTGCAGCATTCCCGGAAGGCGGCGCTCACGAGGTCGGCGATCCGCCCGGTCGAGGGGACGGTCGCCGCGAACTTGGTGATCGGCGCCATCAGGTCGACGTGGGGGAGGTCCTGCAGCGATCCCATCTTGTGCTGCGCCAGCGCGCCCTGGCCGCCGATCAGCAGCAGCGGGCTCTCTGCGCGCAGCGCGTTCGCCACGCCGGTGACGGCGTCGGTCGTGCCCGGACCGGCCGTCACCACGGCGACGCCGGGGCGGCCGGTCATGCGGGCGTAGCCGTCGGCGGCGTGCGCGGCGACCTGCTCGTGCCGGACGTCGATGATGTCGATGCCCTCGTCGAGGCAGCCGTCATAGATGTCGACGATGTGGCCGCCGCAGAGCGTGAAGATGACCTCGACGCCCTCGTTCTTCAGGGCCTTGGCCACGAGGTGTCCGCCGGAGATCTGCTCCGCGTTGGTCGCGTCGGTCACGCTTCCTCCTCGCTCATGACGTCCACCACGATCCCTGTTCCGGTGCTCCGGAGCACGACGGCATATTGTATACCTTCGCCAGAGAGTGAGCGGCCGACCGGGAGGCACACGATGTTCGAGGCGAACGGCCAGGAGCGGGAGGAGCTCGCGGCGTGGGTCCGGACGTTCGGCGACCACGTCCGCGCCCGCCGCTTCGACGATGCGGAGGTCATGTTCGACCGGTCGGTGGTCAGCTTCTCCTCCCTGCGCGACGTGGTCGTCGGGCTCGACGTGCTCGTGGACCAGCAGTGGCGGTTCGTCTGGCCGACCATCGAGGAGTTCCACTTCGACGTGGGATCGATGCACGCGCTCGTGTCACCCGATGGCGCGCTCGCGGCCGTCGCGGTGACCTGGACCTCGACCGGGTTCGACGCCGGCGGCCGCCCGTTCCCGCGTCCGGGCCGAGCGAGCCTGGTCCTCGCGCGGCCCGCGTCGGAGGAGGCCTGGCGTTGCGTCCACGCGCACTTCTCGCTCAACCGCGGCATCCCCCAGCAGAGCCTCGGGAGGGCACCGTCCGCCTGACGCCGCAGGGCGCGCGGTCGAGCGTCCTCACGGCAGCCGGGCGATGATCGAGCTCATCTCGCTCCGGTCGAAGGCGCGCAGGAAGCTCGGGCGGACGTTCCCGCGCGACCCCATGTCGAGCGCGGCGGCGTAGGCCGTGGCCTCGTCGTCGCACTCTGCCACCATCACGAGGTCGTACGGCCCGCTCGTCCAGTACACCTCGAAGATCTTCACGCCCATCGACTCCAGGCCCTGGACCGCCGCCGACGCGCGCTCGACCGCGCTCTTCGGGTCCAGCGCACCCTGGTCGGTCCAGTTCGTCAGGTAGATGAAGGTCGACATGCCTCGCTCCTCTCGTCCGCGCCCACGAACACCTCGCCGTCTTCCACCTTGACCGGGAAGCACGGCTGGTAGCGATCCATCGTCTGCTCGTAGCCAGTGCGCAGGTCGTAGGACCACTGGTGGCCGGGACAGACGACGCGGCCGTTCAGGATCACACCCTTGGCGAGCTCGCGCTGGCGGTGGATGCAGATGTTGTCCAGCGCGTACGCCTCGTCGTCGTGCCAGAACACGGCGATCTGGCGGTCCCCCACTTCGACGACGGTGCGCTTGCGTCGCCGCAGGTCGGCCACGGGCCCGATCGACACCCAGTCCACCTTCAGCCTCCTTCAGTCCGTCGTTCCTGCTCAGCGCCGACAGTGCCGGCCAGCCAGCGCTCGCGCAGCCGCGTGCTCTCAGCGACGGGCGCGGTGTCCCACGACACCGTCACGTCCCCACTGACGTAGGTCTGGCAGGCCAACCGGTAGCCCCGGTCCACGTCGTCGCCCAGCCGGTCGCGCTCCTTCGGGCGGATGCGGCTGAGGTGCTCGGCCCCCCGCTCGACGAGGACCCGATCGGTGCCGCAGTTCCCGCTCGCGCACTTGTACGGCACGCCGCAGTCGTGCCGGATGGAGGTGCGGAGGAGGTTGACCTCCTCGCCGTCCCCGAGCTCGACGGTGCGCCCGCTCGTGCGGAACTCGATCGTCGGCATCGGCCGCTCCCGATCGGACGTCGGGCTATGCGATCGCGGGTTCGGCGCCCGTCAGCGCGACGCCGTCGAGGTCCTTGGCCACGTAGGTGTCGTAGAGCGCCTTGGTGTAGGCGAAGCGCATCTCGGCGCCGTCCTGCACCACCTGGATGCAGCGCTGCTGCAGCTCCGGCGTCGTCGCGTGGTCGAGCACGATCTGGTAGCCGCGCTCGCCGTGGACCTCGTCCGAGGTGATGTGCAGCTCGAAGAACTCGGCCTCCTCCTCGGTGAAGCCGTACTTCTCGAGCAGGACGGGGTACTGCCGGCGGTAGATCGACGGCACCTGGGACTCGAGCCCGACCACGAGCGCCGCGGTCGCGACAGCGAAGTGCTCCCGGAACGCCGTCGCGTAGCACCAGCCTTGCAACCCCCGGGTCACCGGGTTGATGTTGCGCGGGTCCTCGATCCGCTCGCGCGTCGTACCGCACGCCTCACCGAAGCGGATGAGCAGATCCGTGTGGCGGATGTCGCTCACCTCCTCCTCGTACATGTTCTGGAGGAGGAAGTCCTTGGCGTCCGTCGCGGTCTCCGGCGCGTTCGCGTAGATGTAGGCGAGGTAGTCGGCGAAGGGCCCCACGTAGTGGTAGTGGTTCTCCGCCCATCGCGCGAGGTGATCCCGGCTGAGCAGGCCGTTGGCCCACGCCTGGCTGAACGACGCGTCACGCGCCTCGCGCCCCCGGATCGCGCCTTCGAGTGCGGTCCGGAAGTCCTCTCTCGACAGCAGCTCCATGTGCCCTCCTCAGGTTCCCGGACTCGTGGGGAATACTGTATACGAATCGCTCGGGTGCAGACAAGTGCCCGTGCGGCCACGGCGCGGGCCGGCCCCATAGCGGTTGCAGATGCAAGCGTGCACTCGGAGCTCCGGCTTCCGGAGC
>JBKPRL010000142.1:0-14430 GCA_046734535.1 bacterium
GCACAGGCCGTCCTCGACGACAGCGATCTGGGCGAACGACCGGTGCACGTCCATGCCGATCGATCCCATGGCTGGCTCCTCTACTGGCTGGATCGAGGAACCCGCCGGGCGGAACGACAGAAACGGATTCGCGCTCGCAGCGCAGTCGGGCCAGTCGCAGGGGCGGCCAAGTACTAACTCGAGCTCGCAGCTCAACGTGTAGAGCGGCCGGCCCTAGCTGGTTCCTCCGAACCCCCGAACCCGACCACCGGACCGTAGATCCCGAGCCGGCACCGGGCCGAGGCGCCAGAGATGTCATACCTGAAACCAACGCCATCGAGAGCCTCAACGCCCGGTTCGCAAGGCCGTCCGCCATCGAGGCCACTTCCCGACCGAGCAAGCCGCCTCGAAGGTGCTCTACCTCGTCGCCACCGAACGGAGACCCAACCGGACCAACCCGACCGGCAAGATCAACGCCTGGAAGAAGATCCTGAATACCTTGACCATCCACTACGGCGACCGGATCGCCGCCGCCAACTGACCATGCTCACGTCCGGTTACACAACCAATCGGACAGTCCCCCTCAGGCAAACGGGCGTCCCGGATCTGTCGCCCCGTTGCGTCCCTGACGAGGAAGCCGCGAAAGTCAAAGTTCCGTCGCAAGGTTGCGGTGCCCTCCGCGCCTCACGCGCCCAGGAGCAGACATGGCGAGCGATCGAAAGCTGGCGAGCCGGTGTCGCTTACGCCACGCCCATCCCGCTGTCGCCACCCCAGCCGATCGTGACGATGGGGTGACGCACCACGGGACGCAACCTCGATGCCATGGCAGGCGACGTACCCCTGAAGCCAGCTCCGCTGACATTGAGGCCTCGTGCCGTCTGGGGCTGGTCGGCGCCGACGCGTACAGCGCGATCGTCCAGACCCGCGCAGGGTCCCTGCAGCAAGTTGCGGATCCAGCCGTCACTGCCCGCTCGGGACGAACAAGTGATCCCTCTCGCTCTGGCGCAATCGCAGCGTAGAGTGGGCGGCGTCGACATCGATCGAGCGCGTGGGGTTTGCCGCTCATGGTGAAGGTGGGAGATCGGATTCGGCTGTCGTCAGCCAGGGGCCCGGACCGAGAAGGCGTTGTCACCGTAGTGACGGGATCGATGATACGGGTGCGATGGCCAGCGGGTCAGGAGACGACGGTGATCCCGGCACCAGGGACACTGACCGTACTCGCACCGTCGAAGAAGCGGGCGCCGAAGGCGACGCGCAAGCCAGCGGCACCTGGGCGCGTCTCCGCTGAGAAGGCCACGACCAAGAAGGCTGAGGCCAGGAAGGCAGCGCCGAAGAAGGCCCCGCCGACCAGTGGTACGAGCAGGAAACCGGCCACGGCTAAGAAGGCTGCCACCAAGACGGCGGACTCTACGAAGGGCGGGGCCAAGAAGCCGACAACCGGCAAGCGTTCGTCACGCTAGGTCCGTCGCCTCCGCGCGACGACGTCGGAGGCAGCAGGCCCTACGGACTCGAGCGCCGCCGGCTGATGGCCCGGCCCGTGACGGAGGTGGGCACGATCCGGAGCCAACGGTCCCGCTCGCCCGGCGCCCAGGGATGGAGGGCGATCCGGCCGAGCCGGTCCAGCTCGGCGGGAGCGGTGACCTCCGCCGTACGACCCTCGACGAGCACACTCCATCCGGTCTCGTCGGCGTTGTCGACGCCGTCGACCTCGAACGCCACGATCTCGTCGCTGTCGAGCCCGCCCAGCATGGTGCCGTGTGCGGTGCGCACGACGATCGTCTCCTCGTCGACGGCGTGGTTCACCGGCAGCACCTTGGGCCGACCGTCCCACACGAAGCCGACGCGCCCGACCGGCTGGCCGGCCATCAGCCGCCAGCAGACATCCCCATCCAAATCGTCCATCCAGACCAGGGCAGTTGTTTGCTCACTCATGGCGTTCCTCTCATTCAGCCGCGGCGGGGCGCACGGCCGTGGCGCGAGCCCCCCACTGACATGGATCCACGACCCCGAAGCGGCGCCCACTGACCTCATCGGGCACGATGCGCACGAAATGCTGCTTCGGCGTCGCGTGCCACGGGAACAAGGGCAGATCCGCAGCTTCGAACAGCTCGTGCATCTGCTCGATCTCCGTCGCCTGACCCTTGACGATCACGCTCCACGCCTCGCCCGAGGCAGCCTCGTAGCCGTCGACTTCGAAAGCGACAGGCCGATCCGGCACTGCGCCGGCCAGCTTCGTGCCCTCGGCCGAGCGGAACACGAGCGTGCCATGGTCGACGATGTGGTTGACTGGGAAGATCTCGGGATGATCACCGATCACGACGGCCAGCCGACCCACCTCGGCATTGCGCAACAGCGGCCAGCAGGCATCCGGGGTCAGGATCGTCATCCCGGTGCCGAGGTCGGTTGTCACTCCTTCAGGCTCGTCGCGCCTCGTCGAGCTGTCTAGGGCCGAAGGTCCCCAACGGAGGATCCCGGGTAGGTCTCACAGGTATCCGACGCGCCGTGCGTCGAACGTGAGCCGGTCGCGGTGGTCAGGGTGAGCGATGGCGATGAGGGAAGCGGCCCGCTCGCGCAACGAACGGCCGCGCAGCTCGGCGACACCCCACCCGGTGACCACCTTGTCGACCGTGTTCTTGAGCGTCGTGACGACGTCGCCAGGGTCGAGCTGAGCGACGGTCTTGGAGATCGTCCCTCCCCGCGCGGTGGATCTCAACACGACGAAGCCCTGGCCTCCGTTGGGGTACATGGCGCCCCGGGCGCAGTCGGCTTGACCGCCGCTCGACGAGCAATAGGAGCCGTGGACCGCCGGTGGAACGATGAGGTCGGCACCAGGGTCGATGTGTTCCAGGACCTCCACACTGGATGCGACGGACATGCCCGGCAACGTAGGCCCGTCGGAAGCGCCGTGACGCGAAGCGAGGGCGGTGGACCCTGGTGGTCCGCCGCCCTCGCTGCCTCGGCTGCGACCAGCCGCCCGATGAGGTTCAGACGCCCGTCAGCTGCTTGTCATCCGCCTTGCTGCCGTTCATGTGCCCAGGGCCAGGCGCCGCGAAGGCCTTGTCCTTCGGTGTCTTGATGGCATGGACTAAGCCGGCGATGGACAGCAGGACCAGCAGTGCGGCGACGATGTAGGCCACCGTCGCGACCTGCCCGCCCTTCACGCCGAAGACGCTGAACCCGAATGAGGTGAGGAGCAGGCCGCGGAGCGTCTCGCCCTTGAACAGGGTCTCACGCTGGGTCGTGATGTCGGCCAGCTGCTTCTGCAGCGCGGGCAGCGCGGGGTCGTTGGCCGTCTGGGCTGTGGCAACCTTGGCTCGCAGATCGCTCTGAGGCGCACCGAGGTCGGCGTAGGTCTGGCCGTCGGCTACGGACTTCACGTGCAGGCCGATGAAGTCGTTGGCGTAGCACTCAGCCTGCTTGCCGGTGGTGAGCGGCTGGCCGGCGTACTTGACAAGGCACGCTGACTGCTGCTCTTCCGCACTGAGGGCGTCGCTGGTCGGGAAGGTGATGTTCTGCTGGCTCAGCTGGTCCTTCACGTAGCCCTTGGCGAAGTTGGCGTTGCCGCTCATGACGAGTCCGAGCACGAGCAAGAGACCCGCGAGTGCGATCCCGCCGATGCTGAAGACGACATCGAGAGTTCTGCGTTTCATTGTCTTCTTCTCCTTGTAGCTGGTAACCGGATCGCCGTGACCACCGAACGCGGCGCTGTGGTGATCATCCGCTCCGAAGCCGGCCGCCAGTAGGGACGAAGGTCACAGAACGAGCGGACCTGCGACACCTCTATGTCCGGGTCAGGACGACCTTCAGGGCCCCCGTCTCGCCGGCGCGGGCGAAGACGTCGTAGGCCTCCTCGAACTGATCGAACGTGAAGTGGTGGGTGACGAACCGACCGGCGTCGAGCTGCTGGCTGAGTACCAGCCGGAGCAGCGTCGGGGTGGTGCACGTGTCAACCAGGCCTGTCGTGATGGTGACATCGCGGATCCAGAGCTCCTCGAGGTGCAAGGTCACCGGCTCGCCGTGAACACCGATGTTGGCGATGTGACCGCCGGGCCGGGCCAGCCGGACGGCCAGTTCGAACGTCGCCGGCACGCCAACGGCCTCGATCGACACATCGGCGCCCAACCCACCCGTCAGCTCGGCGATGATCGCGCCCGCGTCCTCTCGTCCGTTGTTGACGACAATGTCGGCGCCAAAGGCCTTCGCGGCCTCCAACCGGCTGTCCGCCAGATCGATGGCCACGATGTGACTGGGGCTGAACAGCCGAGCGCCCATGATGGCGGCGAGTCCTATCGGACCCGCGCCCACGACTGCCACGACATCTCCGGGCTGCACGGCGCCATTCAGGACTCCCACCTCGTAGCCGGTCGGCAGGATGTCGGCCAGCATCAGCATCTGCTCGTCTGCCACCCCGGCCGGCACCTGGTAGGTGGAGGTGTCAGCGAACGGCACCCGCACGTACTCCGCCTGGGTGCCGTCGATCAGGTGGCCAAGGATCCACCCTCCCCCGCCGAGGCACTGGCCGTAGCGGGCCACCCGACAGAAGCGGCACGCACCGCACGACGTGATGCACGAGACGAGCACCCGGTCGCCCACCTTGACCGTCTTGACACCGGCGCCGACGGCCTCGACCGTCCCCACCGCCTCATGCCCTAGGACCCGACCGTTCGTCACGGCGGGAACATCTCCCTTGAGGATGTGGAGATCGGTGCCACAGATCGTGACGGCGTCGACGCGGACGATCGCGTCCGTGTCGCTGGAGATGATGGGCCTGGGGACATCTTCCCAAGCCTTCTGATCGGGTCCGTGATAAACGAACGCCTTCATGGCCAACCTCCTGGTCGTCATGCCGTCAACGATGGGCGGGCGAAGGGCAGGAAGGAAGAGGCGAAGGTCACTCGCATCCCCGCCGTTGGATGTCCCGCCGACCAACCACATCATGTGACACTCGGCTCTGTCGCCGGGTTCCCATCTCCTGTTCGATGCCATTGAGCACAAGGGCGACGAGCTCGACCTGGGAGCGTGAGACGTGAACGAGGACCGCAGCGCTGTACAGCTGCTCGAAGGTAGGACCTTCAGCATCCGTCCGATCCCACCCTCAGATGGGGACGCGCTCGTTCGCTTCCACGAAGGGCTGACGAACGAGACCGCGCGGCTGCGGTTCTTCCTCCTGAACCCCACCTGACGCCGAACGAGGTCGAGCGGTTCACCCACGTTGACCATCACGACCGTGAGGCGCTCGTGGTGCTCGACGGTGCCCACATCGTCGCGGTGGGCCGCTTCGACCGCCTCCCGGGCACGGACGACGCCGAGGTTGCGTTCGTCGTCGCCGACGAACGGCTCTTGCATCGAGCAAGGGCGGAAGGCATCACACGGTTCGTGGCAGAGATGCTCAGCGAGAACCACCGCATGCGACAGGTGTTCGGCCGTTCGGGACTGCTCGTCGGATCGGCAACGGAGGCCGGTGTGGTCCACGTCGTGCTGGACCTGGGACCCGAACACACAGCTCCCGACGAGCGAGTCCGATCCGTCCCACGGCAGGTGACCTTCGGCCCTGCCGCCGAACACCGTGCGGCGTCATGCTGCAAGCCCATGGAAGTCGACCGCAACGGACTAGAGGTCCTCAGCCGTGAGGATTGTCTGTACCTCTTGGCGTCGGCGACGCTCGGTCGCATCGCGTTCACGTCAGGCGCGCTGCCGAGGGTGCTGCCCGTCAGCTTTCACCTTGAACGCGAGCGCATCCTGGTGCGCACCGCTCGGGGCAGCCAGCTCGATGTCGCGCTCCAGGACGTTGTTGTGGCCTTCGAGGTCGACGACTTCGATCCGATCCATCACTCGGGTTGGAGCGTCGCCGTCACCGGCGTGGCCGCGGAGGTCAGTGACCCGACTGAGCTCGACAGTGCTCGACAAGTGCCGGTTGCCCACTGGGCGGCCGCCGGAGACGAAGTGGTCATCGCCATCTCCACCGAGCTCGTGTCTGGTCGGCGCACCACCACCGGCTCGCTGGCGACGCAGCTGGGTCCTCGCCTGACTCGAACTCGGTGACGCCATCGAGTGGGCGCATGCCCCCGTCACCCCAGTGGCCCGACGGCGACCACTGGTGCCGTCAACTTCTCGGGACCAGCCATTCCAAGACGCTGCCCTTGGGGGAAGCGGCCGTCAGCTCGAATTGGCCGCCGAAGTGTGAGGCGCGGGACTCCATGTTCCTCAGGCCATGGCCGCGGGGCGTGTTCAGGGCTGGGGGGCCGATCCCGTCATCGATCACCCGCAACACCACCTGATCGGTCACGATGAGCTCGACCTCCACGCAGGTCGCCTTGGCGTGACGGGAGACGTTGCTCAGCGCTTCGCGCAGCGTCGCAAGGAGCTCGGCCGCGAGGTCGTCTCGAAGCGCGCTGTCCACTGGACCGTCAAAGAAGCATCGCGGTTCGAACCCGAGCGCGCCGGCGGCCTCCCGACTGAGTGCCAGCACCGTGCGTCGCAGGCCATCACCTGAGGCCAGCCGAGACGACTCCAACTTGAAGATGGCAGAACGGATGTGCTTGACCGTGAGATCGAGATCATCCACCGCAGACTCGATGCGAGTCACGGCCGCGTCGGCGTCGGTCCGCACGAGCCGAACCGTTCCTTGCAGCGACAGGCCGGTGGCGAAGAGACGTTGGATGACGGTGTCGTGCAGGTCGCGGGCGATCCGTTCGCGGTCCTCGACCAGCGCAAGCGCCTGGACCCTGGAGTGGAGCCGGGCGTTCTCAATGGCCACCCCGGCCGCAGCCGCCAGACCGACCACGAGCTCCTCGTCGACGTCGGTGAACACCTCAGCGGACGTCTTGTCGGTCAGATACAGGTTCCCGAACACCTCGTCGCGCACCCGTACCGGCACGCCGAGGAACGATCGCATCGGCGGATGGTGAGGCGGAAACCCGAAGCTCGCGGGATGCTCGCTCAGATCGGGCAGCCGCAACGGCTTGGCATCCACGATGAGCCGACCGAGGATCCCGTGTCCTTCGGGGAGATCACCGATGAGCCGGTGCACGTCGTCGTCGACCCCGACCGTGATGAACTCGGCCAAGCGGCTGCCGGTGGCGTCGAGCACACCGAGCGCGCCGTAGCGGGCATCGACCAGCCCGACCGCGGCCTCGACGATCCGCCGAAGCATGCTGGGAGGATCGAGATCCGAACCGAGGGCGAGCACTGCCCCGAGGAGTTCACGGAGGCTGCGGGGACCGGCCACTTCGGGCACGCGCCAACACTACGAGGACGCACTGGGCCGCCTTCGCCCGATCCGCACGCAAGGATGTGACGGTGACCGTGCGCGTGTTCCTCCTCGACGACCACGAGATCGTCCGCCGCGGCCTCCGTGAGCTCCTCGAGGCCGAGACCGACCTCGAAGTGGTTGGCGAAGCGGGCACGGCGGAGGAGGCGTACGGACGCATCCCGGCGACCACCCCGAATGTCGCCATCCTCGACGTGCGCCTCCCCGACGGTGATGGGGTGGCCGTCTGTCGTGAGATCCGCTCGAAGCACCCCGAGATCGCTTGCTTGATGTTGACCTCGTTCGCTGACGACGAGGCGTTGTTCAGCGCGATCATGGCGGGGGCGGCCGGCTACCTGCTGAAGCAGGTGCGTGGGACCGATCTCGTTGACGGCGTGCGTCGAGTCGGTCGGGGTGAATCTCTGCTCGACCCTTCGCTGACCAGCAGGGTTCTCGAGCGGATCCGCCACCCGCCCGCGCCGGACGAGCTCGCCGGACTCACCAACCAGGAGCGGCGCATCCTCGACCTCATCGCCGATGGGATGACCAACCGCCAGATCGGTGAGAAGCTCTTCCTGGCCGAGAAGACCGTCAAGAACTACGTATCCAACCTCCTGGCCAAGCTCGGCATGAGCCGCCGCTCCGAAGCGGCCGCGTACTCTGCCCGACTGTCCGAGCGGCGGGACCACGAACATCCTCCCGCCTGAGGATCGACCTAACTCCCAGATCGCTTGCACCGGCGTCCGTCGACGAGGGCCGACGCAAACCAACACCGAGGCACTTCTGATGCTCCACCCACGAGGCCCCGGCTTCTTCGCCTGGATCTGACCGTGGACCCCGGGCTCCACGCGACGAGCACATGCACGGCGCCGACTTCCTGGACGTCGCCGACGACCCCCAGATGGTCTTCCAGTCCACCTCGATCACCGAGGTCGGGCTCGGGCTACACCCTGGCGGGCAACCTCACCATCGATGGGGTGACCCAACCGGTGACGTTCAGCACGACGTACAACGGTTCGCAGGTCTTCCCCATGGATCAGTCCACGCGCTACGGGTTCATCGCCGGCGCCACGATCAGCCGCAGCGCCTTCGAGGTGAGCTATGGCGTCCCCATGGTGGCCGACGAGGTCGTGCTCCAGCTCGAGGCTCAGTTCATCAAGCCCGCCCCGATCGGCTGAGCCGTCCGAGCTGCGGCCCGCCGCCGCCTTCCGGCGCGGTCAGCCGATGCTGACCTGCACCTCGTGGAGCCAGCCGGCGAAGGAGTCCTCGGGGTCGATGGAGCCGGGCTTCTTGCCGAAGGTCACCTCCGTGCTGAACCGTCCGGACGGATCCACGTTGTTGACCTGGGAGGTGTCGACGGTGCCCTGCTGGCCGTCGAGCTCGGCCACCAGCGTGTTCTGGTTCAGCCAGCAGGCGAAGCTGTGCGGCTGACCGTCGGCGAACGTCGCCGGACCGGGTGACATCGCCGTGACCGTGGTGTCGCCGTCGCCCAGCGTGCACATCAGGGCGCCGCGACGGTTGTCGTGGGTGCCGATCTCCACCTTCCAGAAGCCACCGGCATCGACCGAGCGGGCCTTCTGGATGACGTTGAAGTTCTGTCCCACGACGCCGTTGGGCAGCTGACCGGTGGTCAACGCGAGGGCCGACTGCATGACACCGGAGATCTTGAACTTGCCGTTCTTGGGCTCGATCAGGTGCTGAGGATCGGCCACCGTGACCTGGCCGTCGGTGGCCGACACCGTACCCACCAGGTTTCCCGCGCCATCTACGTTGTTCTGCCAGCCCGGGAAGTGGTACTTGGATCCATCTCGGTCGACACCGGCGGCCACGATCCCGTTCTGGAACGGCGGGCCCAACGAGTCCTTCATCGCGCCGGTCGTCTCGTTCATGCCCCACACGGCGCTGCCGGTGACGACCGGCACCGGGGGTACGGGTGGAGGCGGGGGCGGGGGCGGCGGAGGCGGCGGACAGGCAGTGGCCACCGCGAGCGCGACCAGGCCGGCCGCCGCTGCACGCCATCGATGCATGGCCGGGTTCCGCATCATCAGCCTCCCAACCTCGGGTCTCGACGACGTCGCCTCGATCTCTACAACGCTCACCCGCGCCCTCGATTACAACGCCCGGCGGTTCGCGCCTCTGACGCAGCCACGCGTCGTAGCGTCCGTGGAACGACTCCAACCCGATCCGGCGAGCCAGATCGGTCACGGACCCGGAAACGGCCCGCGACCTGTACTGGTGTCGCAAGCACGCCGGGACGGTCTCGCCGCCGCCGACACCGCCCGCCGAACCGCCAGAAGAACCACCCGCCCGGAGCCCAACCATGCGGACTGATTTCACGCCCATCCGTCGCGCGAACTCAGAAGCGCCTCACACAGATGGCGCGCGCTGGGCAGGTCCGAACGGGGGATGCCCCAGCACCCTCGCGCGGATCGCACGCTTCCGTCAGGCCGGCGTCCGCGCGGTGCTGTCGGCATCGTCGTTGGGGGCGGCAATCTGGACGCCGCCGGCAGTCACATCGCCACGCGGGATCGGCCAGTACCGCTTGGCCCTGGCGCCCTGGCGCCTAGATCCCACGGCGACTGCCGGTGACGATCGGGTGGCTGTTGCTGGCACGGGTCGAATGGTCTGTACGGGAAGGTGCGGGCTGATGCCCGACCCGGTCGAGGGCGGTGCGCGCAGCGAGGGCTGCTGGTGGGCCGCCCGAACGTGCCGGGGATCGGCGCCGTTCCCGGCGTCGGCGCGCTCGGCGAGGCCGTCGCGTGCTACACGGAGAGGTCATGAACGACGGGCCGACGGCTGCGACCACCGAGCTGCCCGCCGCCATGCGCGCCGCAGTGCTGACGGCGCGCGGCGGCCCTGAGGTGCTGGTCGTTCGCGATGACGTGCCGGTCCCGTCGGTCGGTCCGGATGAGGTGCTGATCGCGGTGTCGGCGTGCGGGGTGAACAACACCGACATCAACACCAGGGTCGGCTGGTACAGCCGATCGGTGACCGGGGGGACCTCGGGCGACGGGTTCGCCGAGGCCCGGGTCGATGACTCGACGTGGGGGCGGGGTGGGCTCACCTTCCCGCGCATACAGGGTGCCGACCCGTTCGGCCGTGTGGTCTCGGTGGGGAGCGACGTCGACGCGGGGCTGCTCGGACGGCGCGTCGTGGTCGACCCGTGGCTGCGTGATCCGGACGATCCCGGCGACTGGGCGCGTGCGGGCTACCTCGGTAGCGAGCTGGACGGTGGATTCGCCGAGTACTGCGCGGTGCCGGCAGCCAACGTCTACCCGATCGTGCTCGACGAGCTCGGCGATGTCGAGCTGGCGGCGTTGGCGTGCTCGTGGTCGACGGCTGCGCACATGCTGCACCGCGTCGAGCTCCGCGCCGGGCAGCGCATCGCCATCACCGGCGCGTCCGGTGGCGTGGGAACCGCATTGGTCTCGCTGGCCGCGCTGCGTGGCGCCACCGTCGTCGCCGTCGCCGGCGCGGCGAAGCGGGACGCCGTGGCGGCGCTCGGGGCCCACGCCGTCGTGACACGAGGCACCGACGGCACGCCGCAGCGGTGCCGCGATGCCGCCGGCGGCCGACTCGACGTGGTGGGCGACATTGTCGGCGGCGCCGACTTCGGCGGCTGGCTCGACGTCCTGCGGCGGGGCGGACGCTACGTCACGTCGGGGGCGATCGCAGGGCCCATCGTCGAGCTCGACCTCCGCACGCTGTACCTCAACGACCTGGAACTGATCGGGGCGACCGTCTTCGAGCCGCAGGTCTTCGCCGACCTGGTGGGGCTGGTGAACGCCGGCCTTGTACGTCCACCGGTCGCCGCGACGTTCCCCCTCGATGAGATCGGCGCAGCTCAAGAGATGTTCGGCCGCAAGGAACACGTCGGGGCGATCGTCATCACCATCGCCTGATCGACAACGAGGCGGAGCTCGTCGAGACGGCGAGCGCGCACTTCGGCGCAGGTCGGCTGGCGGCGCACCGCCCTGGGGCGGGGGCCATGAGGCCATGCATGACGAAAGTCACCGTTGCGATCGCCGCCTCGGGTTCCACCCCGGCGGCCAACTGGACGAGCTCGACCGCCCAGTGCACTCCTCGCCCCACCCCCTTCCTCGCTGGCGGCGAGAAAGGACGGCGATACCGAGCGCGGCGAAATCGGCGCTGACCGCCCAGTGCGGCCATTATGTTGGTGATACCGACCGCTCTGGTGGTGATCCCGCCCGCGCCGCACGCCGGTCGCTCGCTTGAGCGCTCACGACGACCACGGAGACCGTGCGTGGGGTCGGACGCGTCGTGCTGGGAGTCGGACTGCGAGCCTGGGTACGACGGTTCACGTCAGCCGCTTGAGTGCCTCTTTCCACGAGGGGCGTCCATCGCTGCCCGAGATGGTCCACCGCACGAACTTGGTCTCGCCCATCTCCGGCGTCCGCGCGACGACCAGCTGGTCGTGCGGGGCCTGTGCAAAGATCGAGCGCGATCTGGTCGCGCCAAACAAACAATGTGCACCCAGTCTCGCAAAGCGGATGACTCACTAGCTTAGGATCGACGATCCAGATGATGTCGCCGCCGGAACCCTCGTCGGCCCCTTCCTCGCGGCTCACAGAGGTCGCTGCCGGGCGACGAGCCCGACCTCGGGGTTGTGACTGAGCTAGCGGGCCTCGCGTACGGCATCGGCGAGTAATGCTGCTCCGGCGGGCGATGGGTGTACGTCGCAGGTGGTCGGCGTCAGCCGGATCAGCAACCCGGCCGGCTGCTGGACGACGCCCGCCGAGTCCGCCCGATTCCGGTTGCCGATGTCCAACGCGTTAAACCTCTACCAACCGGCTCGCCAGGGGCGCCGACGGCGAGGGCCGGCCCACGGGAGTCATCGTTAGGCCGTGGGCCGTGGAAGTGCGCCGACCGAACTTGGCGGACTACCCGGCGTTAGGTCGCTCTCGACCTCGACAGCGACGAGGAGCCAATGCGGTCCACTGCCGATCGCGGTCCTTTGAGTTCAGGCGGGATCGTTTGCCCGTTGACGCCTCGCCAGCGGACCCGTACCGTGCGCCCGGCCAGAGCGGAAGGGGATCGTCATGGCAGAAGCTGGGCTCTTCATCGGTTGGGGTGAGGTCGTGCGGGGGCGGGAGGCCAAGGGGCTGGGGGTCTTCGGGGACGCCGTGAACTTCTGGACCGCGCAGCAGGCGAGTGGAGCGATCGAGGGGTTCGAGACGGTCCTCCTCGGCCCGCACGGCGGTGATCTCGCGGGCTTCATCCTCGTTCGCGGGTCGAACGAGCAGATCGCCGCAGTCCGCGCGAATGAGGAGTTCCAACGCATCAACGCGAGGGCAGGAGCAGTTGTTGACGGACTCGGCATCATCGATGCCGTTCTTGGCGACGGCATCGGTCCAGCCCTGTCGATCTTCCAGGACGTCATTGCAGAGTTCTCGTAGCGCCGCCGCTCCTCAACGCGAGCGTCAGCGACGCCATGGTCGGTCGCCGGTCAGCGCGCCCGGTTTCAGCGACCCTCGACCGAGTCGGTAGACGTCGAAGACCCGCTCCTCGAGCAGCGGGATGAGCTGGCCGTGAGCTTCGCTCGCCGACCCTGCCGGCGCCCACCGTCCGCTCAGCGGGAACGGCCGACCAGAGCCAAGCGGCGGACCTCGGCCGGCGCGTCGGGGCCGACATCGGATGGCGGCGCGAACAGTCCCAGTCCTGCCCACCGGTGAGCGGTCGCTTGCGCCCATGGGAGCAGCAACCCAACGGTGCCAGCGTCGAGGGTGTCGTCCTGCCCCTCGTCCCGGGCGAGATCCCAAGAATGGATGGCGAGGTCGGCGGTGAGTTGCATCCCATACCCCCGCGCCTGACAGTCGCCGAACGAAGGTGCACCGTCTGGTCGAGGGCGCCCGGCCCTGCCACCGCCTGGTGGGCCTCCTCCACCGCTGACGCCAGCAAGTTGGGCCAGCTCGACCGGTCGAGACCCAGCAGATGGCCGTCGAACCGATCGCCCACTTGCTCGATGTCAGGCCGTCGAGCACCGACAGCACCCAGTACTGCTCGTACAGAAGGTGGTGAATGAGTGTTCACACGTCCCACTCCGCGCATGGAGTGTCGTCATGCCACTGCGTCGCGCCCACGCCGGCGACCAGCTCGACAACCGGCTTCCACTCCGGCCGTTCGCTTCAACCAGTTCGTCTGCCATGCGCCGATCTCCTCGGCGGTGGGTCTAGACAGCCTCGTCGAGTCGGCCGCGTGGCGGCCAGCGCAGCGGCATGTGGCGTACCACGGATCCCCCGCGGCGGATATCAGGACACGTACCGAGCATGGATCGGCTGCTCAGACGGAGAAGCGACAGAGGTCACAGCGGGCTCGCGAACCGAATCTTTTCCTTGACGTATTCGTCGATACGGCGGCGCATCCGGCGCCGTCGACGGGCTCGACGAGCCCCTACAAGAAGGGAAGACCATGAACAAGCCAACAGAGCAGCAGGCGAGCCCGGTGTTCGGCCTTCGCTAC
This sequence comes from bacterium, assembly GCA_046734535.1. GTDB lineage: Bacteria > Actinomycetota > Acidimicrobiia > Acidimicrobiales > Ilumatobacteraceae > DASTFY01. The sequence goes on from JBKPRL010000142.1 coordinate 13,709, forward strand.
CTCGAGGACTGCGAGGTCGAAGGCCTCGATGTCGTCGGATGCCTCATCAGCAATGGCGGCACGGCCACTGGGTGCGACGACCACGACCAGATCGTCGTCGGGTAGCAGAAGCGTGCCGCCGGCGCGCGGGCCGGCGGCACACCCTCCCTCCTCCCTCGTCGATGAAAGGCGATGGCGAATGATCCTGATCATGACCGGGCATCGAGAAGATCCAACGGTCGTCGTCCTCGAACGAGCACTTGCGTGCCGTGGTGCCGACGTCGTGACCATCGATGCAGCGACCCTCGAGCTCGCTCGGATCGGTGTCCCCTTCACGCTCGATGTTCCGCGCCCCGATGCGCGCTCGGTCTCGGCCGACGACGTGAGCGCTGCCCTCCTGTGGAGATCGACCGTGCCGAACGCACACGAGGCGCGGCTCGATGCGATTCGCCACGATGCGAACGCGCTCCGCTTCGTGCTGGCGCAATGGTCGAAGCTGTCCCACGGGCTGTGGCATGCACTCGAGTATGCCGGCGTGTTCTGCGTGAACCCGGCCACGAGCGTGGCGATGTGGGAGGACAAGCTCACCCAGCTCGTCGTCGCCGACCAGGTCGGATTGGCGACACCGGCCACCCGCTACCTATGCGATCTCTCGGCGGCCGCCGACTTCGCCGACGCGCACGGCGGCCAGATCGTCTACAAGCCCTTCACACCGTATCTCGGCCCCCCACGAGTGGACGGAC
>JBKPRL010000143.1:0-27320 GCA_046734535.1 bacterium
CCCCCGGCCAGGTGGTGGCCGTCCCGGCGGTGGCCCTGGTGGCCCCGGAGGTCCTGGCGGCCCCGGCGGCCGTCCCGGTGGCCCCGGCGGCGGTGGCCGTCGCCCACCGCAGCGCAAGCGCTCCGGCCGGCGCCGCCGCAACCGTGAGGAGCTGCAGCCGCAGCAGCTGCTGGCCAGCTACACGCCCAACAACGCGCCCGTTCCCGAGGGCACGATCGTCGTCGAGCGGGGCTCGTCGGCGCAGGAGCTCGCCCCCAAGCTGAACCGCACGGCTGCCGACGTCGTCCGCTTCCTGCTCCAGCAGGGCGAGATGATCACGGCGACCATGGCCCTGACCGACGAGCAGATGGAGCTGTTCGGCCTCGAGGTGGGGGCCGAGCTGCTGCTCGTCGAGCCGGGCCAGCAGGAGGAGATGGAGCTCCAGGCCCTCTTCAACGACGATGACGACGACGATGAGGAGGCGCAGCGCACCCGCCCGCCCGTGATCACCGTCATGGGCCACGTCGACCACGGCAAGACCACCCTGCTCGACAAGATCCGCTCGGCCAACGTCGTCGCCGGGGAGGCCGGCGGCATCACCCAGCACATCGGTGCCTACAAGGTGGAGCGGGACGGCCACGAGATCACCTTCATCGACACGCCCGGCCACGCCGCGTTCACCAAGATGCGGGCTCGAGGCGCGCAGGTCACCGACATCGTCGTGCTGATGGTGGCGGCCGACGACGGCGTCATGCCCCAGACGGTCGAGGCCATCAACCACGCCAACGCGGCCGAGGTGCCCATCGTCGTGGCGGTCAACAAGATCGACAAGGAGAACGCCGACCCCCAGCGGGTGCTGACCCAGCTCGCGGAGCAGGGTCTCGTGCCGGAGTCCTGGGGCGGCGACACGATCACCGTCGAGATGTCGGCCCAGCAGAACCTGGGCGTCGACGATCTGCTCGACCAGCTGCTCGTCGTGGCCGAGCTCGAAGAGCTCACCGCCAACCCGACCGGACGAGCCAAGGGCGTCGTCCTCGAGGCCAACCTGGATGTGGGCCGGGGTCCGGTGGCGACCATCCTCGTGGACAAGGGCCTGCTCAAGACCGGAGACCCGATCGTGGCCGGAGCGGCCTGGGGCAAGGTCCGGGCCATGCTCGACGACAAGGGCAACCAGATAAAGGAGGCCGGGCCGTCCACCCCGGTCCAGGTGCTCGGCCTGTCGTCCGTGCCCAACGCCGGCGACGAGTTCCGCGCCGCTCCGGACGAGAAGACCGCCCGCACCGTTGCCGAGGCCCGGGAGCAGCGCGCCCGCGTGAAGAACCAGCGGGCCGATGCCCGGGTCCAGAAGGGCGTCAAACTCGAGGACATCTTCACCCAGATCCAGAAGGGCGAGGTGGCCACCCTCAACCTCGTGCTCAAGGCCGATGTGCAGGGCTCGCTCGAAGCCCTCACGGAGAGCCTGCGCAAGCTGGAGCGTGAGGACGTGCGGCCGGTGTTCGTCCACCGAGCCGTCGGCGGCATCACCGAGAACGACATCACGCTCGCGGCCACGACGAACGCCACGATCATCGGCTTCAACGTCCGCCCCGACCGCAAGGCCCGGGAGCTGGCCGAGGCCGAGAACGTGGAGATCCGGACCTACGAGATCATCTACCAGATCATCGAGGACATCGAGCGCGCCATGGTCGGCCTGCTGGCACCGGAGTACGAAGAGGTCGTCACGGGCGAGGCCGAGGTCCGGGAGATCTTCCGGGTGCCCCGCGTCGGCGCCATCGCCGGCTGCTACGTCCGCTCGGGCGTCATCACGCGGGGGACCAAGGTGCGCTTCCTGCGGGACGGCGTCATCATCTGGAAGGGCAGCATCACGTCGCTCAAGCGCTTCAAGGACGACGTCCGCGAGGTGCGGGAGGGCTTCGAGTGCGGCATCGGCCTGTCGGACTTCCAGGACCTGAAGCAGGGCGACCTCATCGAGACCTACGAGGACAGGGAAATAGCTCGCACCTAGTCGGCTTGGCCGTTCTGGTCGCACCTCGGAGGTGCGCTCCGCTGACCGGAACACGATGACAGCGCCATCACATGTTCGTTCTCGCCTATGACGTGGAGCTGAGGGTGCCGGGCTCGCGGTCGCTGAAGGACAAGCGGCAGGTGGTCAAGTCCCTCCTCGACGGGGCGCGGCGCCGGTACTGTGTCTCGGCGTCGGAGATCGCCTTCCAGGACCAGTGGCAACGGGCCCGGTTGGGCTTCGCCGTGGTCGCCTCGACGGCCGGCCAGGCCGCAGAGATCATCGACAAGGTGGACCGCTTCATCTGGTCCCACCCTGAGATCGACGTGCTGACGACCGACCGGAGGTGGCTGGAATGAGCAAGGGCAACCGGGCCAGGCCGGCGCCGCCGCGCGGCAAGGGCCCGCGGACGGCCCGCCTCGGCGAGCTGCTGCGCGAGGTCGTCGCCGAGGAGCTCGAGCGCATCGACGACCCGCGGTTGGAGCTCGTCAGCGTCACCTCGGTGGACGTCGACGCCGACTTGAACCGTGCCATCGTCTACTACGACTCCGTCGCCGGCGAGGGCGGCGACCCGGAGGTGCTGGAGGGCTTCGCGGCCTGGCGGGTGCGCCTCCAATCCGCCGTCGGCCGCCAGATCCACGCCCGCAAGACGCCGGTGCTCCAGTTCCGCCCGGACGAGGTCATCCGCGAGGCCGAGCGAATCGAACGGATCCTGCGCGGTGTGCAGCAGGGACCGTCACCCGAGCCGTCGGCGGAGCGCGACGCTGGCCCGGCGTAGGCCTCCCGTCCTCCACGGGTTGCTCGTGGTGGACAAGCCCGCCGGCGTGACGAGCCACGACGTCGTCGCCCAGCTCCGCCACCGCCTCGGCGAGCGCCGCATGGGGCACTCGGGCACCCTCGACCCGGATGCCACCGGCGTGCTCCTCGTCGGCGTGGGCTCGCTGACCCGCGCCCTGCGCTACCTGACCGACCTTCCCAAGACCTACACGGGCGAGGTCGTCCTCGGCGTGGAGACGTCCACCCTCGACGCCTCCGGCGAGGTCACCGCCCGTCACGCCATGGGCGACGTGACGGTCGACGCGGTCCGAACGGTGGTGGCCGAGCACCTGAGCGGAACCGTGGTCCAGGTCCCGCCGATGGTCTCGGCCCGGCGGGTGGGCGGTCGCCGCCTCCACGAGCTGGCCCGGGAGGGCGTCGAGGTGGAACGGGAGGCCCGGCCGGTCACCGTGTACCGATTCGATGTCGATTCGACGGACGACCCGCTCGTCTACCGCATCGAGGTCCAGTGCTCGTCGGGCACGTACATCCGAACGCTCGCCGCGGACCTCGGGCACCTGCTCGGCGGCGGCGCTCACCTGCGGGACCTGCGCCGCACCGCCATCGGCTCCTTCACCGAGGCCGACGCCGCGTCCCCTGACACGGCCGAGCTCCTGGCGCCCGCAGAGGCGCTGCGCGACTACGAGCGGGTCGTCGTCGATCAGGAGACCGCGTCGCTGGTCCGACACGGACGGCGCCTGCCTGCCTTCTCCGGGCCACCACCGTGGGTGCTCCTGGCCGCCGACGGCACCCTGCTCGCCGTGTACGACGCGCATCCCGAGGGCGCCGCGCCCGCCGTCGTCCTCGCCGGCGCCTGACCGCCGCGGGAGCCGTGCGAGGGGCGCTGATGTGGTGTGCCGCGTCGCGGCCGGCCCGGGTAGCGTGCCCGTCCGTGCAGGTCATCAACGACCTCAGCCAGCCGCCGTGGCCCGGTGAGCGGTCGGTGATCACCATCGGAGCCTTCGACGGGGTGCACCTCGGCCACACCGCCGTGGTCGCCCAGGTGCGCCAGCTGGCCGCCGCGCTGGACGCCCGCAGCGTGGTCGTCACCTTCGACCGCCATCCTGCCAGCGTCGTTCGCCCGGAGTCCGCCCCGCGCCTCCTCACCGACCTCCCGACGCGGTTGGAGCTGCTGGCCGAGACCGGCCTCGACGCCACGGTCGTGCTCGCCTTCGACCAGGCCCGTGCCGACGAGTCCGCCCACAACTTCGTCGAGGAGGTCCTCGTCAACGGATTGGCCACGAAGGCCGTCGTCGTCGGCGAGGACTTCCACTTCGGCCGCCACCGCGAAGGCAACGTCGCGCTGTTGCGCACGCTGGGGCGGGAGATGGACTTCGAGGTCGAGCCGGTGAGCCTGGTCGAGCGCCCCGACGGCGTCGACGAGCCCGTGAGCTCGACGGCCATCCGGCGGGCGCTGGCCGGCGGTGAGGTCGACGTGGCGGCGCGGTTGCTCGGCCACCTCTACGAGTCGCGGGGCCCGGTCGTGACCGGCGACAAGCGCGGCCGCCTTCTCGGCTTCCCGACCGCCAACGTCGAGGTCCCGAACGCCATGTGTCACCCTGCCGACGGCGTGTACGCGGGCTGGTACCTCCGGCCCGATGGCTCCATCCACGCCTGCGCGATCAACCTCGGGCGCCGGCCCACGTTCTACGAGCACGCCGACCACTCCCTGCTCGAGGCCCACCTGCTCGACTTCAACGACGACCTCTACGGCGAGCCGGCTCGGGTCCGCTTCCAGGCCTTCCTGCGCAGCGAGCGCAAGTTCGACGGCATCGACGCGCTGGTCGCACAGCTCAAGCACGACATCGAGTCGACCCGCCGCGTTCTCGGCGCCTGACGGCCCGGCCGAGGCCCCGGCGGCCGACGGCGCTCACCCTCCCGGCCAGACGACCTTCCCGTCGGGGCCGTAGACGCCGGCGATGAGCGAGGAGTCGTACGTTCCCTCGACCGTCGGCTTCTCGGTGAAGATGCCGACCGCGTCGTAGGCGTCGATCTGGGCCTGCAGGTCGGCGGGGTCGATGAGACCGACCGGCTGGCCCTTCGGCGTGAACTGGGTGACGAGTCCGGACTCGGTCGTCCAGCGGAACTGCTCACCCTCGGGCGAGAGGAAGCTCTTGTTGCCGTTGGCGTTGATGAGGTCGACCGCCGCCTGCGCAGCCGCACGCGGATCGGCCAGCGCGTCCTCCATGCCCCGCATGGATGCCCGCACGAAGTCCTGGGCCGCCGTCGGATGCCCGGCGAGGAACCCGGCGTTGGTGTAGATCACGCCAAAGGACCCGGGGATGCCGTCCTTGGAGGGATCGAAGAGCGTGAAGGGGATGCCGGCCCGCTCGAGCGTGCCCGGCTCGTTCGACTTGTAGCCGGGGAAGCCCGCCAGACCCGGCAGCTGGATGTGCACGAGCGGGTCGAACCCCTCGATGCCGACGGTCGTGTAGTCCTTGCCCTCGACCATCCCGGCCTTGGCCAGCATCGCCTTGATCGACGGCGGGAGCTTGCCCTTGACGCCGATGGTCTTGCCCGCCAAGTCGGTGAGCGTGGTGCCCTCACCTTCCTTCACGATGAGCGAGTCGATGGCGGTCTTGCCGTCGATGGCCACCACGACCAGCCCGGCGTCGTTGGCCTGGTCGTAGTCCGCGATCTCGGCGTAGGACCCGGCGCTGGCGAACTGGGCCTCGTCGGCGGCCACGAGCGGGTAGTTGGCTGTCGAGAAGCTGGCCTTGAGGTCGACGTCGAGGCACATCTTCTCGAAGTAGCCCTTCTGCTCGGCGACGATGACCTCGACGATCGAAGCCGACGCCGAGAAGTCGAAGCCCGAGAGGTAGGTGATCCGGCCCGCGGCCTTGTTGGCGGCGCAGCGGGCGGGTGGGATGCCGGCCGCGGTGACCTCGCCGGTCGACGGCGCCGTGAGCGGCGAGCCGGCCGAGTCGCCGTCGTTGCTGCTGCCGCAGGCGGCGAGTGCGGACGCGGCGAGGGCGACGGCGACGGCCGCGGTGAGCAGGGGTGTGCGCTGGCGCGCCATGCGAGCCTCCGAGGGTACGGGTTCGGTTGGTCTGTGCCAGCGCCCGGCGGGCCCCCGGAGACCGAGCGAGAAGGTGGTTCCGGACCCGAGTAGCCGAGCGGGGACGACCCTACCCGGACCGCCACCCTCGGCGCACCCAGCGGTCCGCCTTCGAACCTGTCACGATCTTGCCCGCCTCCCGGGTGGATCGGTGACCACCTCCGAGGTGAGCAGGACGTTGCCCGCGACCGGCGGCCCAGCGGCTGCCGGCGGGCGCAGCTCGCTCGGTCAGCTCGCGGCGCGGAGCTGCGCGACCGAGACCAGCGGGATGAAGCGGTCCTCGTCGCCCGCCACCAGCCAGAGGCTACGACGGTTGGCGTTGAGGAGGTGGCCGCGGGTCCGGCCGCCACCCACGCAGTGGACGGTCACGTCCTGGCCGATCAGCTGCTTGATCGTCTCGGGCTTGGGCATCGGGCTCACCTCCGCGGCTTCGGTTGCTGAATGAGAGTCGTCGACTCGCCTCGTGATACGTCGGCGGTCGCTCGCCGGTTCCCGAGGTCTGGCTAGCGCACCGTGCGGGTGGACGCGTGCCAGTGCAGGAGGCGGCGTTCGAGCACGTTGAGCACCACGATGGCCAGCCCGCCCAGCAGGGCGACGGCGTAGATCGATGCCCACAGCTGCCGCGACTGGTTGAAGTCGATGGCCTCCTGGATGCGGCGACCCAGGCCCCGGTCCACGAGCGCGTACCACTCGGCCAGCACCGCCCCGATGAGCGCCAGGCCGACACATGTGCGGGTGGCCGAGAACAGATAGGGCAGCGCGTACGGCAGCCGGACGCGGCGCACGACCTCCCAGCTCCGGGCGTCGACGACGGCCATCAGATCGAGCGCGGCGGGGTCCGCCGAGCGCAGCCCCGTCGTCACCCCGAACAGCAGGGGGACGAGGCAGATCAGCCCGGTGATGAAGACGATCGGCTTGAGGCCGCGGCCCAGCCAGAGCACGGCCGACGGGGCGTAGGCGACGATGGGCGTGACCTGGATGAGCACCGCCACGGGCGTGGAGGCCTGCTCCAGGAAGCGGGATCTGGCCATGATCGCCCCCCACAACAGCGCCACCGCGAGGGCGACCAGGTAGCCGAGGAGTGCCTCCTTGGCCGTGACGAGCGTGTTGCTCCAGTAGAAGCGGGGGTGGTGCAGCAGCTCGGAGAAGATGGTGGACGGCCGGAGCAGCACGAAGCTGCGGACGTCGAAGGCGCGCACCAGGAGCTCCCAGACACCGAAGAAGACCACCAGGCCGACGATCGGCGCCACCAGCCGCCCGGCTCGCCTCACGGCTGGCGCCCCGTCCGCAACGCCCGCCGGAGCTCGGTCTCGACGGCGAAGAACTCGGCCGTCTCCTCCTGCTCCGGATGTCGGGGTCGGGACAGGGGGATCTCCCGGTCGGCCTCGATGCGGCCCGGCCGGCCGGTCATGACGACCACCCGGTCGGAGAGCATGACGGCCTCCGCGATCGAGTGGGTCACGAACACCACCGTGGCCTGGCGCTCCTCGGCCAGCTCGAGGAGGAGGTAGCGCATCTCGGCCCGGGTGATCTCGTCGAGCGCGGCGAAGGGCTCGTCCATGAGCAGCACCGGTGCGTCGAGGGCGAACGCCCGGACGAGCGCCACCCGCTGCTGCATGCCGCCGGACAGCTCGTGGGGGTAGGCGCGGAGGAAGTCCCGCAGACCGACCCGTTCCAGGAGGGCGTCGATCTCCCCCGGCGGGAGTCCGGCGCGGCCGCGCCCGCTGTCGACGAGCAGGCGGGCGTTGGCCCGGACCGTCCGCCACGGCAGCAGCCCCGGCGACTGGGGGACGAAACCCAGCTGCCGAGCCGTCTGCGCGGCGCGGGGTGCCTCGTGCCCGACCGTGACCGTCCCACCGTCGGGGCCGGCCAGGCCGGCCACGAGGCGCAGGAGGGTCGTCTTCCCGCAACCCGAGGGGCCGATCAGCGTGACGAACTGCCCGGGCGGGATGGCCAGGTCGATGCCGTCGAGGGCTGCGGTCGCACCGAAGCGCTTGGACACGCCCCGCAGCTCCACACCGAGGCCGGTCGTCACCGCCACCGCGACCGCCCTCCCGGCTGCCCTCGCACGGCCCGGCACGCTAACGGCGGGCCTCCCTGGTATCCTCCCAGGGTCCGTTGCGGCCGGGCTCCTCGTCGTAGCCACGTTCGTCGTGACCCACACGGAGCCCCCAGCTGCGGCGAGATGCACCTCGGACACGCCGGCGGTGCGACCTTCCCCGACGCCGGGGAACGGCAGCGAAGGACAACCATCACATGGCAGACAAGCAGTCCACGATCGCAGGCCATCGCCTGCACGAGAGCGACACCGGTTCCCCGGAGGTCCAGATCGCACTGCTGACGGACCGGATCAACCAGCTCACCGAGCACCTGAAGGTCCACCAGAAGGATCACCACTCCCGTCGTGGCCTCCTCATGCTCGTCGGTCGCCGGCGACGCATGCTGGACTACGTACGGGGCACGGACGTCGAGCGCTACCGGGCGATCATCGCCAAGCTCGGCCTCCGTCGCTGAACCACCCCTGACGAGCGGACCCGTCCCCGGGCCCGCTCGTTCCATAGAGAAGCAACAACAGACACCACCCAGCGGCGCCAGCGAGCGTCGCGGAGCGGCTTGGTCGGTTGTCAGTCGCTGGTCCCCCGGCTCGGTCACGAGGCGAGATCGAGGGGTTGCCGACTGGGAACTGACCCGCCGCTCCCGGATCGGTCGGCCCGGGAGAGACCCGGGAGGCCGGAAAGGAACACCCACCATGGCTGAGGCCATTCGGGTCAGCGGGCCGGTCTCCGGCACCGAGAAGACCCTCACCTTCGAGACCGGCCGGTTCGCCCTGCAGTCGCAGGGAGCCGTCCAGGTCTCTCTAGGTCGCAGCAGCGTGCTCGCCACCGCGAACGCCGCTTCGTCAGTGCGGGAGGGCATCGACTTCTTCCCGCTGACCGTCGACGTCGAGGAGCGGGCCTACGCGGCCGGCAAGATCCCCGGCTCGTTCTTCCGGCGGGAGGGCCGTCCCACCGAGGACGCCGTCCTCACCTGCCGGCTCACCGATCGCCCGCTGCGGCCGTCGTTCGCCAAGGGCTTCCGCAACGAGACCCAGATCGTGATCACGGTCATCGGAGCGGACCAGGAGAACCCCCACGACATCCTGTCCATCAACGGCGCCTCCGCCGCGCTGATGATCTCGGGCATCCCCTTCGAGGGCCCGATCGGCGCCGTCCGCCTGGCCTACAGCCAGGACGGCACCTGGATCCCCCACCCGACATACGCCGAGGGCGATGACGGGACGTTCGAGCTCGTCGTGGCCGGCCGGGAGCTCGACAACGGCGATGTGGCCGTGATGATGGTCGAGGCCGGCGGGACCACCAGGGCCTTCTCGTACTTCGAGGCCGGCGCCCCCAAGGTCACCGAGGACGTCGTGGCCGACGGGCTGGAGGCCAGCAAGGTCTGGATCAAGGAGGCGATCGCCCTCCAGCGCGAGCTGGTCGAGAAGGTCGTCGCGGCCCACGGCCCGATCGAGACGATGGCGTACACGCCGATGCTCGACTACGCCGACGACGTGTTCGAGGCGGTCGAGCGGGTCGCCTCGTCGAAGCTCGCCCCGGCCCTGACCATCTCCGGCAAGGCCGAGCGCAACGCCGCCACCGACGCCGTCAAGGACGAGGTCGTGGCCGAGCTGGCCGGCAGCAAGGACGAGCCCGGCCCCTTCGCCGGACGGGAGCGGGAGATCAAGGAGGCCGTCCGCTCGCTGACCAAGAAGCTGGTCCGCCGGCGGATCGTCGAGGACGGCGTCCGCATCGACGGCCGCGGTCTCGCCGACCTGCGCCCGGTCTCGGCCGAGGTGGCCGTGCTGCCCACGGCCCACGGCTCGGGCCTGTTCCAGCGGGGCGAGACCCAGGTGCTCAACGTCTGCACGCTGGCCATGCCCCGCATGAACCAGCTGATGGACACGCTGTCGCCGGAGACCACCAAGCGCTACCTGCACCACTACAACATGGCCCCGTGGGCCAACGGTGAGGTGGGCCGGGTCGGTTCGCCGAAGCGGCGGGAGATCGGCCACGGCGCCCTCGCGGCCCGGGCGGTCCTCCCCGTCGTGCCGAGCCAGGAGGAGTTCGCCTACACGCTGCGCCTCGTCTCCGAGGTGCTGTCGTCCAACGGCTCCACCTCCATGGGGTCGGTGTGCGCCTCGTCGCTCTCGCTGATGGACGCCGGCGTGCCGGTGAAGGCCGCGGTGGCCGGCATCGCCATGGGCCTCATCTACGAGAACGGGACCTACACGACGCTGACCGACATCCTCGGGGCCGAGGACGCCTACGGCGACATGGACTTCAAGGTGGCCGGCACCGCTGACGTGGTGACCGCCCTGCAGCTCGACACCAAGATCGAGGGCATCCCGGCCGATGTCCTGAAGGCCGCCCTCGGGCAGGCCCGGGACGCCCGGCTCCAGATCCTCGACGTGATGAACGCCACGATCAGTGAGCCCCGCCCCGAGGTGGGCGAGACGGCGCCGAAGATCACGTCGTTCCAGATCCCGCTGGACCGCATCGGTGAGGTGATCGGGCCCAAGGGCAAGGTCATCAACCTGATCCAGCAGGAGACGGGGGCCGACATCGCCGTGGACGACGACGGTTCGGTCGGTACGGTCACCATCGGCTCGACCGACGGCCTCAAGGTCGAGGCGGCCAAGGAGCGGATCCTGCTCATCATCGATCCGCCGACCGCCAACGTGGGCGAGATCTACACGGGCCGGGTGGTCAACATCACCAAGTTCGGCGCCTTCGTCAACATCCTCCCGGGCCGTGACGGCCTGGTCCACATCTCCAAGCTGGGCCGGGGCAAGCGGATCAACCGGGTCGAGGACGTGGTCGACCTCGGCGACGAGATCCAGGTCCGTGTCGACGACATCGACGACCGCGGCAAGGTCAGCCTGACGCCGGTCGGCGACGACGGAGAGGTCGCGGAGGGCACTGGTGACAGCGGCCAGCGCGAGCAGCGGGCGCCCCGCCCGTCCTCGAGCTCCGGCTCGTCGAGCGAGGGTTCGTCGTCGACCCCTGCCGACGTCTCCTTCGAAGAGGCCTTCGACGCCGAGGCCCGCGAGGTCTTCGGTGACCTCGGTCCCGAGCCGGCCGGTGCCCCATCGGGCGACGGTGGCCGCCGCGACGGCGACCGCCGCCCCCGCCGGCACCGCTGAGCTGGCGCGGCTCCTGCCGCCGCTCTGATGGCCCGAGCCGTCAAGAAGGGTCCCCGCCAGCCCCACACCGACGTCACGCAGCTTCCCTCGGGGCTGCGGGTCGTCACCGAGCGCGTCCCGACGGCGCTCTCGGTGGCAGCCGGCGTGTGGGTCGGCGTCGGGGCCAGGGACGAACCCGACGAGCTGTCGGGCGTGTCGCACTTCCTCGAGCACCTGCTCTTCAAGGGGACCGAGGCCCGCAGCGCGCGCGACATCGCGTCAGCCGTCGACCGGGTGGGCGGCGACATCAACGCCTTCACGGCCAAGGAGTACACCGCGTACTACAGCCGGGTGCCGGCCGAGCACCTGCCGCTGGCCGTCGAGCTCCTGGGCGATGTGCTCACCGCGCCCGCACTGCGGGACGGCGATGTCGACAACGAGCGCCAGGTCATCCTGGAGGAGCTGGCGATGGACGACGACCTCCCGGAGGACGTCGCCCACCGCTTGCTGGCCGAAGCACTCTTCCCCGACCATCCCCTCGGTCGGGAGACGGCGGGCACGGCGGAGACCGTCGAGGCCATCACCCCTGACGACGTGCGTGAGTTCTTCGGCCGCTGGTACCGACCATCGGTGATGGTGGTGGCGGTCGCGGGGGCGGTCGACCACGACGACGTCGTGGCGGAGGTGGAGCGGCATTTCCCCGCCGCCGAACCGGCGCCGTCGCCCGCTCGGGTGGCCCCGCATGTCGAACCACACCCCGTCGTCGTCGATCGCCGGCGCAGCGAGCAGGCCCAGATCGCCCTGGGCTTCCGGGGCCTGGCCCGGCTCGACGCCGACCGCGAGGCGCTGGACGTCATGAACCACATCCTCGGCGGCGGCCTGTCCAGCCGCCTGTTCGAGGAGATCCGGGAGCAGCGCGGGCTGGCCTACGCCGTCGGCTCCGGCACCTCCTCGTACGCCGACGCTGGCGCGCTCACCATCGCGGCCGGCACCGGGCCGGGCCAGGTCCCCGAGGTGCTGCATCTCATCGGCGTCGAGCTGGACAAGCTGCGCTCCGGAGGCATTACGCCCGAGGAGCTGGACGTGGCCGTCGGCTACCTGACCGGCGCGTATGTCATGGGCCTGGAGGACACCGGCAGCCGGATGGCCCGCCTGGGGGCCCTGCTCACGACCACGGGCACCGTGCGCCCCGTGGCCGAGCAGGTCGAGCGCTGGCGGGCGGTCACCGCCGCGGACGTCGAGCGGGTCATCGAGCGCGTCGTCGACCAACCCCGCTCGCTCGCCGTCGTCGGGCCGGTCAGCGAGGCCGCAGTCAGAGGCCGGCGCCGCACCGTCCGCCCCGCCTGAGCGGCTCAGCCCGCCGCCCATCTCGACGTGACCGACCACACCCGCCGATCGCGGGTCAGCTGCTGACGCCGGAGACCACCAGGAGGAACGTCAGCATGCGCGCCTCGTCCCGCCAGATCTCGTAGCGACCGGACGGGCCGGCGTGCCCCGCGCCGAGCTCGGTGCGCAGGAGCAGCGGGCCGCGCGTCGTCGCCGTGGCCCGGAGCTTGGCTACCCACTTGGCCGGCTCGTGGTACATGACGCGAGGGTCGTTGAACCCCGCGGTCACGTACAGCGCCGGGTAGCTGCCGCCCTCGACCACGTTGTCGTAGGGGGAGTAGCCGAGCATGTAGCTGGCATACGGCTCAGCCCGCGGGTCGCCCCACTCGTCCCACTCGGTGACGGTGAGGGGGATCGTCGGGTCGCGCATCGTCGTGACCACGTCCACGAAGGGGACCGCGGCGATCGCGCCGGCGAACAGCTCCGGCCGCAAGGTGACACACGCTCCGACGAGCAGGCCGCCGGCGCTGCCGCCGCGGGCCGTGACCCGATCCGGCGCCCCGTAGCCCTGCCCGACCAGGTGCTCGGCGCAGGCGATGAAGTCCGTGAAGGTGTTGCGCTTGTCGAGGAGCTTGCCGTCCACGTACCAGGACCGGCCGAGCTCGCCGCCACCACGAGGGTGGGCGAGCGCCCAGACGCCCCCGCGGTCGAGGAACGACAGGCGCTCGATCGAGAACCACGGCGGACGCGAGTACTCGTAGGCGCCGTAGCCGTACAGCGACAGGGGTGCCGTGCCGTCCCGCGCGGTGTCCCGCCGCCAGACGACGTCGACCGGGACCAACGTGGCGTCGGGCGCCGTCGCCCACTCGCGGGCTGAGTCGTAGTCGGCAGGGTCGTAGCCGCCGAGCACCGGGATCTGCTTGAGCAGCTGGCGATCACCCGTCGTGACGTCCTCGTCGTAGACCGACGGCGGCGTCACCAGGGATTCGTAGGTGAAGCGGACCGTCGGCGTGTGGTACTCGGGGTTGGCTCCGATGGCGACGGAGTGGACCGGCTCGTCGAAGGCGAGCGTCCGCTCGGAGCCGTCGCTGCGGAGGATGCGGATGCGCTCCAGCGCCTCGGACCACTCGTGCAACACCAGGTGGTCGACGAACGGCTCGACCTGCGTGATGCGACGCCCCGGCTGGTGGGGCACGAGATCGACCCACTCGGCGAGCGTCGGGCTGTCGCACGGTGCGCTGACGACCTTGAAGTCGGGAGCGTCGAGGTTCGTGAGGATCACGAAGCGGTCGCCCCAATGGTCCAGCCGGTACTCGATGTCCGCTTGGCGCTCGGCGACGAGCTGAGGGTCGGCCAAGGGCTGGCTGGCGGGAAGCACGAGCACGTCGGTCGAGGTGTTGGCCTCGTTGGTGATGATGATGTAGGCGCCGCTCCGGCACAGCTCGAGGTCGACGTTGTAGCGCTCGTCGGGCTCCTCGTACACGAGCACGTCCTCGACCTGGGCCGTCCCCACCTCGTGGCGCCACACCTGGTACGGGCGCATGGCGTCGTCGGGACGGGTGTAGAGCAGGTAGCGCTCGTCGGCCGACCACGCCGTGCCGTAGTAGGTGCCCTCGAGCCGGTCTGGAAGGTCGGTGCCCGTGGCCAGGTCTCGGATGCGCATCTCGAAGACCTCGTGACCGTTGCGGTCCGCCGACCACGCGAGCAGGCCGTGTCCGGGGCTCACGTCGAACGCGCCCAGCTCGAAGAAGCCCTCGCCGGCCTCCTCGTTCTCGTCGAGGAGCACGACCTCCGTGGCCGTCGCTGCCGTCCCGCCCCGGCAGTGGATGGGGTAGGCGAGGCCCTCGACGGTCCGAGTGGCGTACCACCACGGCCCCTTGCGCGCGGCGACCGTCTGGTCGGTCTCCTGCGTCCTGGCCTTGATCTCGTCGAAGATGGCATCGACGAGCGGGGCGTGCTCTCCGAGCCACGCGTCCGCGTAGGCGTTCTCGGCCTCCAGGTAGGCACGCGTGTCGGGGTCCTTGGGATCGGCCAGCCAGGCCCACGGGTCGTCGGCCGGACCGGTCGGCCGATCCCATGTGTGCGCGACCCTCTTGGCGACCGGTGGCTCCAGCACGCCGGCAGCGTAGTGAGGTCGCTCCTCGGTCGGGGCGGGCGCCATCGCGGCCCGGTAGCCTGCCCTCGTGCGGGTGTGGATCGACCAAGACCTCTGCACCGGCGACGGCCTGTGCGTCGACCATGCGCCGGACGTGTTCGTGCAGCTGGAGGACGGCATCGCCTACGTGGCCGAGTCCGGCTGGGCGCTCAACGACCCGGGCGGTTCGGGGAGCCTCGCCCGCGTGCCGGGCCGGCGGCACCAGCAGGCGATCGACGCCGCGCTCGACTGCCCGGGCGAGTGCATCTTCATCGAGATCGAGTAGTCGCCTCGCCCGCCCCGACGCCCGGCGGCCCGAAATCCCTGGGCGGCCGCTCGCGCCCGTGCCCTAGCCTCGCTGCCGTGATGGCTGAGCGCTGACCCCGCCTCCGTGACGCTCCCCGCGAGCGTCACCTGCCCTGGTCTCGACGCGCCCTTCGGAGGTCCCTGTGCGCCGCCCGCGCCCGCCTCGCGCCGTCATGGTCACGATCGTCGCCATCACCGCGACGGCCGGCACCATCGGCTTCACCATCGCACCCTTGTACCGGCTGCAAACGGTCGGGCTCGATCCCCTCCAGCTGGTGCTGGTCGGCTCCGCGATGGAGGCGACCGTCTTCCTCGCCGAGGTGCCGACCGGTGTCGTCGCCGACGCCCTGAGCCGCCGCCTGTCCGTCATCATCGGTCACGGCGGCATCGGCCTCGGCTTCCTGCTCGAGGCGTCCTGGCCGAGCTTCACCGGCGTCGTCACCGCCCAGGTGCTGTGGGGGCTGGCGTACACCTTCACGTCGGGCGCGACGACCGCATGGTTGGCGGGAGAGCTCGGTGAGCCGGACACCCGCGCCCTGTCGAGCCTGTTCCTGCGCCTCAGCCGGCTCGGCTCGATCGCCACGCTCGTCGCCCTGCCGTGCGCGTGGCTGCTCGCGGGCTGGTCGCTGCGGACGCCGCTGCTCGTCGCCGGAGCGCTCGAGCTCCTGCTGACCGGGTGGCTGACCGTCGCCATGGGAGAGGCGTGCTTCCGGCCCTCGCCCCGTCAGGAACGCTCGACGTGGGGACATCTGGCGGAGATCGGCCGGACGGGCGTACGCGCGATGTGGTCGCGGCGGGTGCTCGTGTGGTTCGCGGTGTTCGCGCTGGTCGTCGGCGGCGCCAGCGAGGCCTACGACCGGCTGTACGAGGCGCAGCTCCTGGGACCGGTGGGCATGCCGAGCTGGTTCGGCTGGTCACCGCTGGTGTGGTTCGGGCTCCTCACGACCACGTCCGCCGTGCTGGGGATCCTGGTGCCGCCCCTCGTCGAGCGGCGCCGCCCAGCCGAGACCGCAGCGCGCCACACCCGCTGGCTCCTCGGCCTGACCGCGCTCGAGATCGCGGGTCTCCTGGTGTTCGGGCTCGCCGGCGCGTTCCTCGTCGCGGCCCTCGCGTCGCTGGTCATCGAACGCGCTCGTAGCGTCCGCGACACGCTCTTGGCGTCGTATCTCGTGCCGCTGACCCCACCGGACACCAGGGCCACGGTCCTGTCGACCTTCGGCCAGGCCGATGCCGTCGGTCAGGTCGCCATCGGGCCGGCCTTCGGCCTCATCGGCCGGTTCGTGAGCCTGCCCGCGGCGCTCGTGGCCAGCGCGCTCGCCACCGTTCCGGGCCTGCCGATGATCGCCGCCGCCGGTCGGACGCGCGAGCCCGCTGAGGAAGCCGTCGTGGACGCCCCGGCGTAGGCTCCAGAGCGTGAAGCGATCGAGCGTCGGCCACTTCAACTGCTCGATCGCCCGCTCGCTCGACGTCGTGGGCGAGTGGTGGACGCTGCTCGTGCTGCGAGACGTCTTCATGGGTGTGCGCCGCTTCGAGGCCATCCAGGCCGACCTCGGGATCGCCCGCAACGTGCTGTCCGACCGCCTGAGCACGCTCGTCGACCACGGGGTGTTGACCAAGCGCCGCTATCAGGAGCACCCCGAGCGCTACGAGTACGTGCTGACCGACATGGGGCGTGAGCTCGCCCCCGTCCTCGCCGCGCTCATGCGCTGGGGCGACCGCTGGCTCAGCCCCGACGGCCCGCCGATGGTGGTGCTGCACCGCGAGTGCGGTCAGCCGGTCGAGTGGGCAGGGACCTGCCCGCACTGCGGCGTGACGATCGGGCCGCGGGACATCCGCATGGTCAAGGGTCCCGGATGGCGGGAGCCTGTGACTCCTGCCACCGCGACGCCGCCCAGCGTTGCGTGACGAAACGGAGTCGGGTTACCGTCCGGTGGCGAGCCTGACGGAGGGGATGTCGTGACGACGATCGAGCACTCGGTGGACGAGCACACGGAGTCGGCGCCGACCGGGTCGGCCGCGCCGCAGACCGACAGCCGGTCGAACGGCTGGCAACCCACGGCCTGCATCCTGTGCGAGTGCAACTGCGGGATCGAGGTGCGCCTCGGCGGTGAGGACGGTCGGCGGTTCGAGCGCATCCGCGGTGACAAGGCCCACCCCGCCTCGCAGGGCTACACCTGCGAGAAGGCTCTGCGGCTGGACCACTACCAGAACGGCCGTCACCGGCTGACCAGCCCGCTCCGCCGGCGACCCGACGGGACGTTCGAGGAGATCGACTGGGACACCGCCATCGCCGAGGTGGCGGCACGCTTCGCCCAGGTGCGCGATGAGCACGGTGGCGAGTCGATCTTCTACTTCGGCGGTGGTGGCCAGGGGAACCACCTCGGTGGCGCGTACAGCGGCGCCACCCTGCGGGCCCTCGGCGCTCGCTACCGCTCGAACGCCTTGGCGCAGGAGAAGACCGGCGAGTTCTGGGTCAACGCCAAGATGCTCGGGGCGATGGTGCGGGGCGACGTCGAACACGCGGAGGTCGCGCTGTTCATCGGGAAGAACCCGTGGCAGTCCCATGGCATCCCGCACGCCCGGACGACGCTCAAGGAGATCGCGCGCGATCCGGATCGGGCCTTGATCGTCATCGACCCCCGGCGGAGCGAGACGGCCGAGCTGGCGGACATCCACCTCGCCGTGCGCCCGGGCACCGACGCGTGGTGCCTGGCCGCGCTGGTGGCGATCCTCGTCCAGGAGGGCTTGGTCGATCGGCCGTGGCTGGCCGAGCACGCCGTCGGGCTGGACGACGTCGAGGCGGCGTTCGGGCGACTCGACGTGCCCGCCTACGCCGCGGTGTGCGGGGTGTCCGAGGAGCTGCTGCGCGCCGCCGCCCGGCGCATCGCGGCCGCGGCGAGCGTCGCTGCGTACGAGGACCTCGGCATCCAGATGAACCGGCACTCCACGCTCGCCAGCTACCTGGAGAAGCTGGTCTGGGTCCTCACCGGGAACTTCGGCAAGCCAGGCGCGCAGTACGCGCCGACCTCGATGGTGGCGCTCGCGCGGGGCGACGTCGGCGGCGGCAAGGGAGGCGCGACCGGCAAGGGCAGGGCCGGCGGGGGCGGCGCCGCCAGTCCGGTCGCCGGTGCTCGGATCATCGGTGGGCTGGTGCCCTGCAACGTGATCCCCGAGGAGATCCTCACCGACCACCCGGCCCGCTACTGGGCCATGCTCGTCGAGAGTGGCAACCCCGCCCACTCCCTGGCGGACAGCAGCCGGATGCGGGAAGCGCTCGCCGCGCTGGACCTGGTCGTCGTCATCGACGTAGCGATGACCGAGACCGCCCGCCTCGCCCACTACGTCCTGCCGGCGCCGTCGCAATACGAGAAGTGGGAGGCGACGTTCTTCAACTTCGAGTTCCCGGCCAACGTCTTCCACCTCCGCCGGCCCCTCCTGTCCGCGCCGGATGGGGTCCTGCCCGAGCCGGAGATCCACGCCCGGCTCGTCGAAGCGCTGGGTCTCGTGACCGAGGACGACCTCGCGCCGCTGCGGGCCGCCGCCGCCGAGGGGCGGGCGCAGTTCGCGGACGCGTTCTTCGCAGCCACCGCCGCCAACCCCACCCTCGGCGCGCTGGCCCCGATCGTCCTGTACCGGACCCTCGGACCGACCCTGCCGGGCGGCGCCGCGTCAGCGGCCATCCTCTGGGGTGCGGCCCACCGCTGCGCCATGACGTTCCCTGACTCGGTTCGCCGGGCCGGGTTCGAGGGTGAGGGGTTGGAGCTCGGGGAGCGGCTGTTCGACGCCGTGCTGACCAGCCCGTCGGGCATCCGGTTCACGGTGGACGAGTACGAGGACAGCTGGCGGCGGGTCCGCACGGAGGACGGCCGCTTCCACCTGGCCATCGCCGAGCTGCTGGCCGAGCTGGCCGAGCTCGACGACCCGCCCGCGAGGGACCCGGCCTACCCGTTCGTCCTCTCGGCCGGGGAGCGGCGGTCCTTCACGGCCAACACGATCTTCCGGGACCCGACGTGGCGCAAGCGGGACCCCGGCGGCGCGCTGCGGCTGCATCCGGCCGACGCCGAGCGGATCGGCGTCGCCGACGGTGGGCGGGCCCGGGTGATCACGAAGCGGGGGACGGCGGAGGTCCTGGTGGAGTTCTCGGAGGTGATGCAGCCCGGGCACATCTCGCTCCCCAACGGGATGGGAGTCGACTACCCGGCCGAAGGCGGCGTCGTGGCCGCCGGCGTGGCGCCCAACGAGCTGACGGCCGGCGAGGACCGCGACTGGCTGGCGGGGACGCCGTGGCACAAGCACGTACCCGCCCGTCTCGAGGCGGTCGGATGAGCGAGTGCGCCCTCGGGCCCGCCGCCGGCCGGCCGGCACCCTTCCGGCGGGCATCCTTGTGGTCAGCGAATCGCACCGTCGCGGTGCACTGCGCTGACCAGAACCCTCGTCGAGGCGTGTCGTGAGCGACGTCGACCCCGCCGCGATCGACTGGCTGGAGCGGTTCGCCGCCGTCGTCGGCCGGCCCGTTCCTGACCCCGACGAGGTCGCCGCCCTCCTGGCCCTCGCGGCCACCGCTGCCCACGCCTCCCACCGCCAGGCCGCACCCGTGGCGTGTTGGCTCGCGGCCGCCGCCGGCGTCGCCCCGGCCGACGCGCTCGAACGGGCAAGGTCCCTGGACGACTGAGCCGTGACGGGCCTGTGCGATCCGGCAGGGGAATTGTTACTATCTACGTAGTGCAAATCCCCTTCCTGCCCCTCACAACCCCGTTCGGACGGTGAGACGCCATGGCAGTCGTTGATCTCGACCTCGGTCGGTACAAGCTCGGATGGGCCGATGACGAGGACTTCGTCTTCCGGCCCGAGAAGGGCCTGACCACCGACGTCATCGATCAGATGAGCTGGTGGAAGGGCGAGCCGGAGTGGATGCGCCAGTTCCGCCTGCGCAGCCTCCGGACCTTCGAGCGCAAGCCGATGGCGCCGTGGTTCGCCGTGAACATGCCCGACATCGACTTCCAGGACATCTACTACTACATCAAGCCCACCGAGGGTCAGGTCACCGAGTGGGACGAGCTGCCCGAGCAGATGAAGGCCACGTACGAGAAGCTCGGCATCCCCGAGGCCGAGCGCAAGTACCTGGCCGGCGTCACCGCGCAGTACGAAAGCGAAGTCGTCTACCACAAGAACCGGGAGGACCTGGAGGCCCGGGGGATCCTGTTCTGCGACATGGACACCGCGCTGCGGGAGTACCCGGACGTCGTCAAGCGGTACCTGGGCACGGTCATCCCGCCAGGCGACAACAAGTTCGCGGCGCTCAACTCGGCGGCGTGGTCGGGCGGGTCGTTCATCTACGTCCCGCCGGGCGTCGAGTGCGAGATGCCGCTGCAGGCCTACTTCCGCATCAACTCGGAGAACGCCGGGCAATTCGAGCGGACGCTGATCATCGCCGACGAGGGCGCGAAGGTCCACTACATCGAGGGCTGCTCGGCCCCCGTCTACACGAGCGATTCCCTCCACTCCGCGGTGGTCGAGATCGTGGTCAAGCCCAGCGCCCGGGTGACCTACACGACCATCCAGAACTGGAGCCCCAACGTCTACAACCTGGTCACGAAGCGGGCCCGGGTGGAGACCGAGGGCCACATGGAGTGGATCGACGGCAACATCGGCTCCAAGCTGACGATGAAGTACCCGTCGGTCTACCTGGTCGGGCCCAAGGCCACCGGTGAGGTGCTCAGCGTGGCCTACGCGGGGCCCGGCCAGCACCAGGACGCAGGGGCCAAGATGATCCACGCCGCGCCGGAGACCACATCGAAGATCGTCTCGAAGTCGATCTCCAAGGACGGCGGGATCACGACCTACCGCGGCCTGGTCCGCGTCGACGAGGGCGCGTACGGCTGCAAGAGCCACGTGCAGTGCGACGCCCTGATCCTCGACGAGGACTCGGAGAGCCGGACCCTCCCCTACATGGAGGTGGCCGAGCGCGACGCCCAGATCGGGCACGAGGCGACTGTCTCCAAGATCGCCGACGAGCAGCTCTTCTACCTGATGAGCCGCGGCCTCTCGCAGGAGCAGGCGATGGGGATGATCGTCAACGGGTTCATCGAGCCCGTCACCCGCACCCTGCCCATGGAGTACGCGGTCGAGTGGAGCCGCCTGATCGAGCTGCAGATGGAGGGCTCGGTCGGCTGAGGCCACCGCCTCGCTCCCGGGGACCGCTCACGCCGACTGCGCCGCCGACGCGAAGAAGGTGTCAGCGCAGGTCGCGAGCTCCGCAACCTGCGCTGACACCTCTGCCGAGGAGCGATGGGGAGGCTCCCCGGCCCCTCCCGAGTGCGTAGAGGTCAGCTCTCGGACGGGTTGGCGATGTCGTAGTAGCGAGCGACCTCGTCGGCCTCGCTCGACGTCGGCGCCGCCTCATGGGCGACCGGCGCGTGCTTGATGACCTCCTCGGGGAATGGCACCACGAGGCTGCCGTTGTCCGAGAAGTACGCCTGCTGCAGGGGGACGAGCGGGGACTTGCGGTGCAGCACGCCCATGTTGACGGCTACCCACCTCGCCTCGAGGGTGCGATCGTCGTAGAAGACGTTATCGACCTTCCCCACCTGGTGCCCGCGGCTGTCGATCACCTTTGCGCCGATGTGCTGGTGCTCGGTGTCGGTGTAGGCCATGCGGCCCCTCCTTTCCGTTGCCCGCACATTTCGCGTACCCGGCCGTTCCAGGGTCAAACGCCGGTTTTCCCAGCCTTTTCCCAGCCGACCACGATGCGGAACGGAGCGATCGACCGGGCACAATGTCCCCATGCCGATGCGCGAGGAGTGCAAGAACTTCGAGAGCAGGACGTACGCC
Source organism: bacterium (assembly GCA_046734535.1). Classification (GTDB taxonomy): domain Bacteria; phylum Actinomycetota; class Acidimicrobiia; order Acidimicrobiales; family Ilumatobacteraceae; genus DASTFY01. The sequence continues at coordinate 21,614 of JBKPRL010000143.1, forward strand.
AACGGGGAGACGGTCCGGAAGTGCAACCTCGACCTCGCGCCGGATGCCCCCTGGCGGTGCCCGGACCCCTGCTCCGGCTACGAGCGCCGTCTGGCCGACGTCAACTGGGCCCACGGCTCGCTGGTCACGCCCGTCAGCCCCGACGAGCCGCCCGGGCTGGACGACGGGTCCGCCGCGGCCGTGCTCGACGAGGCCGAGGACATCATCAACGCCATCGGCCCGGACGTCCTCGCCGAGGTGCAGACCAGCAAGAAGCGGGGCTGGAAGCGCTTCCGTCGCAAGTGAGGCCGGTCCGGCGGCCACGACACCGTCGGCGGGCTCCGAATTTCCCCTACGCCGATGGTAGAATTCCCAGGTCATCGACACCCGCGACGACGGAGATGCTGACCGCCCGTGCCCACCTTCACCGCTGACACTGCACGTGCGCTCGGCGGACCGTCCTGGTTGGTCGACCGGCGGGTGGCGGCGGCCGAGCGGTTCCAGGCGGCGCCGTGGCCGACGACCGAAGAGGAGATCTGGCGCTACAGCCGCATCGAGGAGCTCGACCTCGAGTCCTTTCGGCCCGGTCCGCTCGCCACGACCGTGACCGGAGGAGCCGGCCTCCTGGTCGAGCCCGGCGCGGCCGGCGATCTCGTCGGCTCGGTGATGGTCGACCCCGTCGATGTCTTCGCGGAGCTCAACAGTGCCTTCGGCGAGCCGACGGTGATCTCGGTGCCGGCTGGCAAGGCCGTGATCGACCCGGTCGTCGTCACCCACGAGGTGACCGGCGAGGGGACGGCGGCGTTCCCCCGGCTGGTGGTCGACGCCGGCGCCGACAGCGAGATCACGGTCGTCGAGCGGTTCACCTCCACCTCGGACGCCAGGGCGCTGCTGGCGCCGGTGTTGGAGCTCCGGGCCGGTCAGTCGGCGCGGGTGCGCTACCTGGCCGTCAACGAGCTCGGATCAAGGGTGTGGCAGATCGGCAGCCAGAGCGCGGTCGGCGAGCGCGACTCGACGTCGGTCATGGGAGCGGTCGCGCTCGGCGCCGACTACGCCCGTGTGCGGACCGACAACGTCTTGGCCGGGGCGGGCGCCAGCGCCCGCCAGATCGCGGTGTTCTTCGCCGAGGCCGACCAGATGCACGACTTCCGCACCATCCAGACCCACCTCGGTCCCCGCACGACGAGCGACCTGCTCTTCAAGGGGGCGGTGGCCGGGCGATCCCGCAGCGTGTACACGGGCCTCATCGAGATCGGGCACGAGGCGAAGGGCGCCAACGCCTTCCAGACGAACCGCAACCTGAAGCTGAGCGACGAGGCCTGGTCGGAGAGCGTTCCCAACCTGGACATCAAGACCAATGACGTTCGCTGCAGCCACGCGTCGACAGTCGGCCCGATCGACGAGGAGCAGCGCTTCTACCTGGAGAGTCGCGGCGTGCCGCCGAGCGTGGCCGAGCGCCTGATCGTGCTGGGCTTCTTCGACGAGGTGCTGGACCAGCTGCCCGCGCCCGACCTCGTCCCTGCCCTGCGCCGCCAGGTCATGGCCAAGCTGGATCGGAAGGACGCCTGATGCCCACCGCCGTGTCCGTGGGTCCGCTGGAGGATCTCGCGCCCGGCACCGCTCGTAAGGTCGAGGTCGACGGCCGGAGCGTGGCCCTCGTCCGCATCGGCGACGAGGTGTACGCCATCGGCGACACGTGCAGCCACGCCAACGTCTCCCTCAGCGAGGGGGAGATCCTCGAGGACGAGCGGGAGATCGAGTGCTGGAAGCACGGCAGCACGTTCTCGTTGGTCACCGGCGAGCCGCAGACGTTGCCCGCCACCCAGCCCGTACCGGTCTACGACGTCCGCGTCGAGGACGGCGAGATCGTCGTGGTCGTCTCATGACGACCCTCCAGATCGAGGCGCTACGTGCGGCGGCCGGCGGCGCCGAGATCCTCCACGGCATCGACCTGGAGGTGGCGTCGGGCGAGGTCCACGCAGTGATGGGACCCAACGGCGCGGGCAAGTCGACGCTGTCCGGCGTCGTCATGGGCAAGCCCGGCTACGAGGTGCTCGGCGGGTCGGTCACGCTCGACGGCGAGGACGTGCTGGCCATGGCGCCCTTCGAGCGGGCCGTGGCCGGGCTCTACCTGGCCATGCAGTACCCGACAGAGGTGCCGGGCGTGCGCCTCGACGCCGTGCTCATCGAAGGGCTGCGGGCCCGCGGACGAGACACCACCGACCTGGTGGCCACGCTGCGGGCCGAGGCCGCCCGCATCGGGTTCGACGAGCGCTTCCTGGAACGGCCGCTCAACGTCGACCTGTCGGGCGGTGAGAAGAAGCGCAACGAGACGCTGCAGCTCGCCGTGCTGGCCCCTCGCATCGCCATCCTCGACGAGCTGGACTCCGGACTCGACGTCGACGCTCTGCGCGCCTGCGCTCGGCGGGTCGAGGCGGCGACGCACGACGACGACCTCGGCGTGCTGGCCATCACCCACTACAACCGCCTGCTCCACGAGCTGAAGCCGGACTTCGTGCACATCCTGGTCAAGGGCCGCATCGTGGCCTCCGGCGGGCCCGAGCTGGCCGAAGAGCTGGAACGCGACGGCTACCGCGCCTTCGCGCCGCTCGAACCCGAGCCGGCTCGTCGCCCGACCGGTCCCGACCCGTTCGTCTGAGGCGAGCGAGGCGCGTCCGCTCAGTCGGACGGCTGGACGGCCCGGTGGTCGGTGAAGCGGTCGACGGGGGACTTGCCGCTCCACGTCGCGTCGTAGGTCCAGTCCGGTTGCTTGTCGCGGAAGCGCTCGTCGACGACGGCCTGTGCGGCCTCGTCGATGTCGAGCAGGTCGACGACGACTTCGGGCACGACGGGATCCGCGTCCGGTTGGAGGTGGGCGCGGACCTCGTCGCCGAAGCGGGCCAGGATGCTGCCCACCACAGTTTGCTGTTGCTGGGCGAGGTTGCAGCGGGCCCCGTTGACGACGGTGCCCAGACGGCGGTCGATGGCAGACAGGTCAGCGGCGGTGGCGGTGCCCGCGCAGACGTTGGCGAGCCGGTCCGAGATCTCCAGCCCGTCCTGCTTGCATGGCGTGCACTGCCCGCAGGACTCGACGGCCAGGAAGCGGGCCACCCCCGCCGCCACGGCGACCATGTCGTCGCGCTGGTCGTAGACGAGGTAGCTCCCTGAACCCAGTCCGCTGCCGGCGGCCTGCATGTCCTCGTAGGTCAGCGGGATGTCGAGCTGCTCCGGGCCGAGCACGGCATTCGACGCACCGATCAGCACGGCCTTGATGGTCTGGCCCTCCTCCGGCCCGCCGCCGATCTCCTGGATGGCGTCGCGCAGTGTCGTCCCCATCAGGACCTCCCCGACGCCGCTGCGGCGAGTGGCGCCGGTGATCGTGCAGACGAGCGTTCCCGGTGAACGGTCCGTGCCCTCGGTGCGGAACCAGGCGGCGCCGCGGGCGATGATCTTCGGGACGTTGGCCATCGTCTCGACGTTGTCGACGAGCACGGGCGGCGCGTCGGTCTCGTCGCCGGCCATCTCGACGTGGGCGGCCAGCCCGCTGTCGGCGGTGGCGTCGGCATCGGTCTCGACGACCTCGACCACGCCCCGGCGGTAGGGGGGCGCGATGCGGGGGAAGGGGGGCCGGCCGTCGAGGGCCTCGAGCAGCCCGGTCTCCTCGCCGTACAGGTACTCCTCCGGCCCCTCGAAGATGGAGATCTCGAGGTCGTCCGTCCAGCCCGCCTTCGTCATCTCGTCGATGGCACCGCGCAGCCGGGCGATCTCCTCGGTGAAGGACGCCTTCGTGGCGATGACGATGGTCCTCGCGTCCATGGCCCAGGCGGCGATCAGGGCACCCTCCATGACCTCGTAGGGGTTGAAGCGGAGAATGGTGCGGTCCTTGAGGGTGCCCGGCTCGCCCTCGGCCGCGTTGACGACGACCATCGTGGCCAGGACGTCGGAGGCGAACCCGGCGACGCTGCGCCACTTGCGTCCGGTCGGGAAGCCGGCACCGCCGCGGCCGCGCAGCCCCGACGCCTCGATCTCGTCGATGATCGCCACCCGCTCCACCGCCCGGGCGTTCTCGAGCCCTCGCCCGCCGCCGGCCTTCTCGTACTCGTCCAGCGAGAGGTAGGGCGACGGGGGCAGGACGCGGTGCACGAGGGTCATGCGGCCCATGTTCGCGCGCTACCTGCGCTCCCCCTCGGTGCGAGGTGCCGCGATCGCCGCGTGGCCGTGCGCGACCATCGCGGGCGTGTCCTCGCACCGGCGGGCCCGCGCTCGGCTCCTCGCGCTCGGCGCGGCGCTCAGTGTGGGGCTGCTCGTGGCCGGCGCCGGCGCGCTCGCCGCGTCGGCCAGCCTGTCGCAGTCGCCGCCGACGGTCGGGGTCGTCGCGCTCGCCTCCACCACCACGGGACCGCCGGTCACCCTCGCCCAGCAGGCCCTCGCCGGCGCCTCCGACAGCGAGCCGCCCACCACCCTCGACACCTCCGGCATCCCGGGCTCGACTGCCGGTCCCACGACCGCCGGCACGGTTGCCCCCGGCCAGTTCGCCGCGTTCGACGAGAGCCTGCGCTCGGGACTGCTCGGCAACGGCGCGCTCGCCATCTCGGTCGCCGTGGCCCAGGACGGCAAGATGCTGCACACCGCGGCGTTCGGGATGGCAAACCCCGCGACCGCCGAAGCGGCCACGCCCGCGTCCCGCTTCCGGCTGGCCAGCAACTCCAAACTGCTCACCGCGACGGCCATCCTCGAGCTGGTCGAGGCCGGCCAGCTCGGTCTGGACGAGCCGGTGCTGGCCCGGCTGGCCACCCATCTCGGCGTGGCCTTCACGGACGGGCGTATGGCCGCAGTGACCCTCCGCCAGCTGCTCAGCCACACCTCGGGGATGCCGGAGTACGACCGGACGTTCTTCGGCGGCGGGGCGGCGACCTGCGAGGACGCGGCCCGGCGCGGCCTCACGAGCGGTCTGATCGGGCCGCCCGGCACGGTCTACCGCTACAGCAACATGAACTTCTGCCTCCTCGGCCTGCTGGTCGAGGACGTGACCGGCAAGCCCTATGCCGCCGTCGTGCAGGACCGGGTGCTCCACCCGCTCGGCATCGAGGACATGCGGATGGCGGGCACCTACGACGTCCAGCCGGGCGACGTGGCGCACCCCACCACACCGGGCCGTACGTTCATGGAGGCGCTGGCCGGCGCCGGTGCCTGGATCGGCACGGCGACCGACCTGGTCCGCATCATCGACGGCCTCGACCGCAGCCGCCCCGGCTGGCACCCGTTGTCGGCCGGCACGGTGAGCGAGATGCAGGCCCCCCAGCCGGGCGTCGTCTATCACGATGGCCAGTGGTACGGCCTCGGCCTGCGGGTCTGGGCGGACGGCACGTGGGGGCACACGGGCACCGTCGAGAACGCCCGCTCGATGGTCATCCGCCGGCCCGACGGCATCACGTGGGCCGTCATGGTGAGCGGCAACACGCCCTCCAACACGGACCGCATCCGGAAGTACGTCGATCGGGCCTTCGCGACCATCGGCGTCGCCCCGCCGCCGGTGACCGCTGCGCCGCCTCCACCGCCAGGGGTCGCGCCGGTCACGCCCGTCCCCACCGTCACCGCCGGCTCCGCCCCCTGACGTAGACCCGGCTCCGCGCCGAGCCGGACGGGGCTCGTGCTGGCCGGCGGTCGCGGGGGGTTCTGGTGCGGGTTCGTCGCATCGGCGAGACGATCTCGCGCCAGAAGCCGAGGT
>JBKPRL010000144.1:0-2409 GCA_046734535.1 bacterium
CCCTGCTGCGCAAGCACGGACACTCCCAAGTGGACTTCACGGTCGTCGGCTCCGGTCCCAACGGCGCCAACCCGCACCACGAGGCCGGCCCGCGCACCATCGAGACCGGCGACGCCGTGGTGCTCGACTTCGGCGGTCTGCGCGACGGTTACGGCTCCGACACCACCCGTACGGTGTCCGTGGGCCCGCCCGACGACGAGGTGCGCAGCGTCTACGAGATCGTCAAGGCGGCGCAGCAGGCCGCGTTCGAGGCCGTCCGGCCCGGGGTCGAGTGCCAGGAGATCGACCGTGTCGCCCGGAAGGTCATCGCCGACGCCGGGTACGGCGAGTTCTTCGTGCACCGCGTCGGCCACGGCATCGGGCTGACCACGCACGAGCCGCCGTACATGGTCGAGGGCGAGCGCCAGACGCTCGTACCGGGTATGTGCTTCTCGATCGAACCGGGGATCTACCTGCCGGGGCAGTTCGGGGTGCGCATCGAGGACATCGTCACGGTCACGCCCGACGGCGGGCGGCGCTTCAACAACACCACCCACGAGCTCCAGATCGTCGCCTAGTCCTTCTCGCCGATCATGATCTGCCGGTCATGATCGCGCTCTATTCTGACGGCAACCTCATGATCACGGCGACCTTCGTCATGGTCGCGGCAGGTAGGCCAGCCACCCACCGGGCCGGACCGTCCACACGCGACGCCGGTGCGGTCCACTGATCTCGCCGTCGGCGTTGGCGTGGAACTCCTCGCCCGCGATGCTCACCGTGCGGCCGGTCAAGCGCAGCACGTCCTCGCGGCGGGCGTGGGTGCCGCGCATCAGCGCCAGCGCGTAGCCGGCCCGAGCCAGCGGGGACACCGCGGTCGAGACGACCACGTCCAGCACGCCGTCCGTCACCGACGCGCCCGGGGCCAGTTCGGCGGTGCCGCCGGCGATGCTGGGGGCGTTGCCGAATCCCGCCATCAGCACCCGGCGCCGGCCGCTGACCACCGCCCGGCCGTCCACCTCGACCCGCAGCCGTAGCCCGGGCGCCCGGATCCCGGCCAGCACCGCCCCGATCGGGAACGCCGCGATGCGCAGGTAGGGCTTGAGCGGCCTCGCCCGTACCGCGGCATCGGCCCCGGCCCCGACGTGCATCGCGTTGACCACGACATCGCCGGAGTCGTCGGTCGCCAGGTCCACCGTGCGGGGCGTCCCGGAGACGATCAGCTTCGCCGCCTCGGCCGGGTCGAGCGGGATGCCGACCCCGCGGGCGAAGTCGTTGCCGGTGCCCAGCGGGATCAGCCCGACCGGGCAGCGGCCGGCCTCACCGCGGCGCCACAGGGCCCGCAGCGTGTTGTGCAGCGAGCCGTCACCGCCGCACACCACCAGCGGGCGGTCGCCCCGGCGGTCGAGCAGGTCGTCGATCTGGGTCGGTTCCAGGCACTCGACCACCTCGACCGGACCGGCGGTCTCGAGCACGGCCACCGCCAGCGCGACCGCGTCCTGCTCGGTCCGGCCCGCGAGCTCATTCGTCAGCACCAGCACGGCGAGCGCATTCCCTCCCGGCATCGGGGCGAAACTTTCAGCCTCTGGACGGCCTTTCACCGCTATTTTCACGGCCATTCTTGCATGCCGTCGACGTGTCTCTATGGTCGATCACAAGGCTGGCCGCCCTGTCCCCTTCGTGAGGAGCATCATGAGACGTCGCATCGTCACGTTCGCCGCGGCCGGCCTCCTGGCCGCCGGCGCGGCGGTCGTGGGCGTGGTGGTGGCCCTGCCCGCCGCCGCCGCCCCCACCATCTGCGAGAAGTTCGGCAGCACCCAGGTCACCAGCGGGCGCTACATCGTGCAGAACAACAACTGGGGTGACGACACGACCCAGTGCATCGACGTGAACCAGTCGGGCCCCGGCTTCACCGTCACCACCGCCAGCCACAACAAGGCCACCAACGGCGCCCCGGGCTCCTACCCGTCTGTCTACTATGGATGCCACTACGCCAACTGCAGCGTCAACAGCGGGTTGCCGTTGCAGGCGAGCACATCGACGTTCGCCGGGATCCGCACCTCGGTCGGGATGACCTTCCCGGGCGGCGGCGTGTGGGACGCGGCGTACGACATCTGGTTCGACCCCACCCCGCGCACCGACGGCCAGAACACCGGCGCCGAGATCATGATCTGGCTCAACAAGCAGGGCTCGATCCAGCCGGTCGGCTCTCTGATGGGCACCGCCCACATCGCCGGCGCCACCTGGAACGTGTGGTTCGGCAACGTCGGCTGGAACGTCGTGTCGTACGTACGGACATCCGCGACCAACTCGATGAACTTCACGGTCAACGACTTCTACACCGACGCCATCAACCGCGGGCAGGCCCAGCGCAACTGGTACCTCACCAGCATCCAGGCCGGCTTCGAGCCCTGGGTCGGCCAGACCGGCCTC
>JBKPRL010000145.1:0-4525 GCA_046734535.1 bacterium
GGCCCAACAAGCTCTGACGCGCGGGGAGCGGCCGGGCGCCTGGACGGCCGTCAGCCGGCCGGCAGCGGCCGCGCTCGGCCGCCCGCGGTCGGCCGAAGGCCTTCTGGCGCGAGATCCTCGCACGGACGAGACCGGGCCGCGCCAGAAGCCCTCGGGAGCACCGGCCACCGGACGAGCCGTCGGCAGCACCCGGGCGCCGGACGGCCGTCGGCAGTCGGCGTTCTGGCGCGAGATCGTCGCACCGACGAGACCGGGCCGCGCCAGAAGCCCCGCGGGAGCGGCGGTCGGCGGGGCCGGCTCGCGACCAGCGCTAGCGGCGGAGCAACGACTTCCGGCGGGCCCTGATCCGCACCTGCGTGCCGCTCGCCCGATCGCTCGACCAGATCGCCGGCGGCGCCATGACGAGCACGCACAGCGCGATGAGGACGGTGTCGTAGTTCACCCGCCAGCCGGCGAAGTCCCGCCAGGCCTGGTCGCGGTCGGGCTTGAGCGGGACCCCGGCCGCCTCCAGCTCCACGCACAGGAGGTTGAACTCCCGCCGGGTGACCGAGATGGGGTCATCCGGCCGAGGGTCGGGCTCGTAGCCGATGCCGAAGTAGTCGGCGATGCGGCGCAGGCAGAGGAACCCGCTGCGGATCAGCAGGTCGACGCGGGCGTCGTGGGGCTTCGCGATGAGCGAGTTGGAGATCGCGGCCGTGTCGAGCACGCAGCCGGCCGCGGTGATCCAGCTCCGCCCGGGGTGGGGCGACCGGAGGAAGTTCAGCGACGGCTGACTTGTGTGGCTCTCCTCGATCTCGGCGAACCAGGTCTCCCAGGTGGCGAACAGCTCCTCGTCGAGGTTGTCCAGCCAGCCGATGCGGGCGTAGCGCACGAGGAACTCGGCGGGGCTGGGCGGCAGGCCGGCGCGGGCCTCGAGCGTGGCCACCAGGGTCTCCCGGCGACTGAACGCTCCGTAGATCGACGGGAGGTAGGAGATCACGAGGGCGACGATGCCCAAGCCGAGCAGGGCTTCGCTGAACGAGACGACGATGTGGCCGATGCTGCCCGGACGGTCGAAGCCCAGGGTGAAGAGCGACGAGCCGCTGATGGCGAGCGCCTCCGACAGCGGCTTGATCCCGGTCCCCCAGAAGATCCCCGTGTAGCCGAGGAGGACCATGGTCACCCAGGTCACGGGCAGGAGGAGCAGACCCGTCGGCGCGTAGTACGCCATCACCCGGTCCCGGAAGGCATACGAGCGCTTGGGTGAGCAGATCACGTCGAAGATCCGACGGAGGTTGATGAACAGCGTGGTGACGACGATGGACGCCTCGGCACGCGGCAGCACGATCGTCTTCATCGCCGACAACAGCGCCCACAACACGAGCGCGACGCCGCCGACGGTGGCCATCACCCGAAGGACGATCACGGCCGGTGAGTCTGCACCGTCGACAGCGGCGCCGGTGCCCCCATGTCGTGGCAGGCCGGGTTCTCCCACGTAGAGTGACCGTCGAACGAAACGTCAGGAGCTCACTTGCCGAAGCAGAAGGAAGACGCCATCGTCTTCGAGGGTCAGGCCACCGAGGCGCTCAAGGGCGGCCACTTCCGGATCCTCCTCGACAACGGCCATCCCGTTCTGGGCCACCTCAGCGGGAAGATGCGCAAGAACCACATCCGCGTGCTGCCCGGTGACCGGGTGCAGGTGGAGCTGTCGCCCTACGACCTCAGCAAGGCCCGCATCACCTTCCGCTACAAGTGACCGTGTAGCACCCCTTCCGTAGGGTGCCCGGCAGGCTTCCCCGCCCGATCTCCGAGCGTGAGGAGGCCGCGTGCCTCATACCCTTCACCACCCGTCGGCACCGCCGGCACGGCTGACCGATGAGGTCGCCACGCTGCAGCTGCTCGACCTGGCCATCAGCCGGCCGCACCGGTCGGAGACGGTGGTCGTGCTCGCTGACGACGCGCACCTCGGCCACACCTGCTTCATCGTGAGCGGGACCTCCGCCGCCGACGACGTGCTCGACATCGCCGCGCTCGTGCTCGAGGTGGCCGAGCGATCTCCTGCGGTGCACGCGGTCGTCCTCGCGACCGTGCGTCCCGCCGAGCCGTACACCGCGCTGGAGCGGAGCGACCGCGACCGCGGGCTCGAGCTGCTCGAGCTGTTCGAGGAGGGCGGTCTCGAGCTGCTGGACTGGTTCGTCATCGGCCCCGACGGCCCGTCGTCGCTGCGGGAGCAATCTGGCCTCCCCCTGCTCTGGCGGGGCGCCGGTCGCGGCTCAACCTGCGGGGCGCCCTCGCCGCTGCGCCGGCGACAACCGCAGGCCCGCGGCCCGCAGCCGCCGTAGCAGCTCCCGGCTCGGCACGGGGATGGCGCCGGCGGCCAGCACGTCGGGGCGGTGCTCCTCCGGGATGTCGTAATGGTCGCCCTGGAAGCCACGCGCCGGGATCCCGGCGCGTGCGGCGAAGGCGTGGAGCTCGTCGAGGCTCTCGTCGCTGACGAGGTGGCACCAACGCCGCCCTCGCCACCACCAGAGGGGCTCATCGACGAGCACGGCCATCGCCGTAGGCTCGCACGGGTGGAGGAGCGGCTGCGAGCGCAGTGGCAGGCCGCCATCCGCGACGGCCGTGCGCCCGACGCCGCCCCACCACGTCCGGCGCAGGTCGAGGACGCGATCGACCGCCTCCTGGCTCGTCACCGCGAGCCCCACCGCCGCTACCACACGGTGAGCCATCTGGCGGCCGCTCTGGCCACGGCCGATGATCTGCTGGCCGAGGTCGACACCGCCGATGCCGCCGCGGTCCGCCTGGCCCTCTTCTTCCACGACGCCGTCTACGACCCGCGGGCCGTGCCCGGCGCCAACGAGGCCGCCAGCGCGGCCCTGGCCGAGCGCGAGCTCGCGGAGCTCGGCGTGGCGCCGGCCTGCGTGAGCGCGGTGAGCGCGTCGATCGTGGCCACCACCGACCACCGCCTCCCGCCGGACCGATCACCGACGACGGCGGTCGTGCTGGACGCCGACCTGGCCATCCTGGCCGCCGACCCCGGACGCTACGAGGCCTACGTGACGGGGGTGCGGGCCGAGTACGCGCACATCGACGACGAGGGCTGGCGCACGGGCCGAGCCGCCGTCCTCACCGCCTTCCTCGACCGGCCGGCCCTCTTCGTGACCGCGCCGATGCAGGCCAGCGAGCACCGGGCCCGGGCCAACCTCGCCGCCGAGCTCTCCGTCCTGCGCTCTCGGGGCTGATGCCGTCAACCGGGCGGGGCAGCGGGTGGCGTGGTCGGCGGTGCCGACAGGAGAGGCGGCGGCACGGGCGACGGGGCCGGCGCGCCGACGGGCGCGGGGAGCCCAGCATCGAGGGGCGGCGACGGCACGCCCTCCGGTCGGGAGGGCGACGGAGCGGGCGCGACGGTCATCGCCCGGTCGACCGCGGTGCGGTACGAGGCCTCGTCGCGGTCGTGCGCAGTGGTCACGGCCACCCGGCCCGAGGCGCCGACCTGGACGGTGTGCACCAGGCCGACGTCCACCGGCAGCTGGTCGACCATCGCGCCGGCCGACTCCAGCGCGACGGACGTGAACGTCCACCGGCGAGCGAGGGCGTCGGCCGGGAGTGGAGGGAGGATGAAAACGGTCTTGGCCAGATGACCGGCGGCCACGACCTGGGCCACCTCCCAGTGCAGCCCGGGCGTCTCGCCGGCGGCGAGGGCGATGGCGCGGGCATCGTGCATGCGCCCGGCCACCTGCGCCTTCCAGGTGTCGTCGGAGAGGTGCTCTCGCGCCGCGCCGAGCGAGGCGAGCGATCGGCCCGGCCTCCCGACGGCGACGACCGGACCATAGGTCGCGAGCTCCCAGGCCACGGCCTCTTCGAACGGGTCCCGACCGCGAAACGACAGCAGCTCGAAGAAGGGTCGCCTCGCCGAGGCGATGGTCGCGAGCGGCAGCGTGTCGTCGTCGAACGAGCGAAGGTAGAGGACCGGCGGTCGGCGGTCCTTGGCCAGCAGGCGGCGGGTGTCCGCGCGGCCGAGCGCGCGGGCGACGCGGAATAGGGCGCCGCCGAGCACGGCGACGAGGAAGCCACCGATCGTGAACGCCAGACCGACGCCTCGGGGTGAGAGGCCGAGGAGGTCCGACCATCGCAGCTGGGCGAGGGTCGGCTTGAGGATCAGGTAGCGCAGACCCTTGAAGGTGTAGGCGACCCCGATGCCGAGGACGGCCAGCGAGATGATCCCCACCAGCGCGCCGGCCGGGCGGGGCAGGATGAACGGGGAGCCCGATCCCTGTGGTCCGATCGCGCCGAGCTCGCGCCGGCGCCACCAGCTGGTGAAGGCCAGCCCTCCGGCCAGTCCGAGCACGGCGACGGCGACGCCCCGCCAGGCGAAGTCGCCGGCCAGCGCGATGACGATCACGTTCAGGGCGACGAGCTGAGCCACGACCACGACCAGCCCCCGGCGGCGCAAGGCGCGGGCGTCACCGTCCAGGTCGATGACCTGCGCCGGCGCGGGTGACGCCGTGGCCCCGGGCGACGCGGAATAGGGCGCCGCCGAGCACGG
>JBKPRL010000146.1:0-7956 GCA_046734535.1 bacterium
CGCAGGCGGCGCCCGCCCCGTCGCCCCCACCGACCGCGCGGGTGCCGCCACCGATGCCCCGCCGCCCGGTCGACCCGAGCTCTTCGACCAGGACTCCTACCGCTCAGGCCGCACCCTGCGCACGTTCATGTTGGTGCTCGCCGTGCTCTTGGTCGCGGCGATCGTCGGCGCGGGCGTCCTGCTGTTCCATCGGCCCGCGACACCGACCCACCCGGTGGACGACCTCGTCGGCCTGCCGGTGGGCGAGGCCCGGAACCGGGTGGCCACCAACGGCTGGAACGTCACCGAGGTGCGTCAGAAGAACGACACCCAGCCCCTCGACGTCGTGTTCAAGACCACACCCTCCTCGGGAGACCTGGCCGAGGGCGAGTCGTTCGTGCTCTACGTCTCGGACGGGCCCACGCCCTCCGTGCTGCCGCCCATGGTCGGCTTGCCGGTCGAGCAGGTCATGACCAGCCTGGCGCCGCTGGACCTCCATCTCGTCGTGTCCGGGCAGCAGTTCAGCGAGACCGCCCCGGTGAACAGCGTGGTGGCCTTCACCGTCGCCGGCCAGACCGTGCCCGAGGGGGCGGCGGTCGACAAGGGCAGCACGGTCAACGTCATCGTCTCGGCCGGGCCCGAGCCGCGCACCATCCCCCAGCTCAACGGGCTGCCGCCGGACCAGGTGGAGCAGACGCTCCGGGGCCTGGGCCTCATCCCGGCACGCGGGGAGGACGTGTTCGACCCTGTCGTCGCCCCGGGTCTGGTGGCCTCCAGCAACCCGCCGCAGGGCACGCAGGTGGCCCGCGACTCGACCGTGACCTACCAGGTCTCGAAGGGCGCCGACCTCGTCACCGTGCCCAACCTGTACCTCTTGAAGCTTTCGCAGGCCACCGCCGCCCTGAACGCGGCCGGGCTCACGGTCGGTCCCATCGTGGGTGATCCGAGCCTGTCGGTGGTCGCCTCGGCGCCGCCATTCGGCAGCCAGGTCCCACGGGGCTCGGCCGTCGGCCTGACCTTCTACTGAGCCGGCTCTTCGGGCGTCGGGTCAGCCCGCGCGTGCACCTTGGTCGGGCTCAGTGGCCCGATTAGCCTGCGCCACCGCACGAGGAAGGGGTGGCGCAACGCATGGGTGCTCTTGACGGACGGGTGGCGATCATCACCGGGGCCGGGCGGGGGATCGGGCGCGAGCACGCCATCCTCTTCGCCGCCGAGGGCGCCAAGGTGGTCGTCAACGACCTCGGCGGCGCGGCCGACGGCACCGGCGGCGACGTCTCTCCTGCACAGCAGGTGGTCGACGAGATCCACGGCATGGGAGGCGAGGCGCTCGCCAACGGCGACAGCGTGTCGTCCTGGGAGGGCGCACAGCGGCTCATCAACGCCGCCATCGAGGCCTTCGGTGACCTCGACATCCTCGTCAACAACGCCGGGATCCTGCGTGACCGCGTGGTCGTCAACATGACCGAGGACGAGTGGGACGCGGTGATCGACGTCCACCTGAAGGGCCACTTCGCGCCCACCCGCTGGGCCGCGGCCTACTGGCGCGAACAGCACAAGGCGGGCGTGACCAAGCCCCGCAACCTCGTCCACACCTCGTCGACCTCCGGCCTGCTGGCCAATCCCGGACAGGCCAACTACGGGGCGGCCAAGTCGGGCATCGCGACCATGAGCCAGATCTGCGCCAAGGAGCTCGTCCGCTACGGCGTCAAGAGCAACTGCATCGCGCCCGCCGCCCGCACGCGGCTGACGCTGGCCACCCCGGGCCTCGGCGACATGATCCAGGCCCCGGCCGACAGCGGCATGTTCGACGTCTGGGATCCGGCCAACATCAGTCCGGTCGTGGCCTATCTGGCCGCGGCCGACTGCGCCTTCAACGGGGCCACGTTCTTCGTGCAGGGCGGCACGGTCCGCATCGTGAAGAGCTGGGAGTTCGGCGACGGAGTCGAGCAGAACGCTCGGTGGACGGTGGGTGCGCTCGCCGAGGCGCTCGCCCCGCTGGCCCCACCAGTCGAGTGAGCCGACGCGCCCGGCTCGGCCGGCGCATCGTCGCGGACGTACGAGGGACTCGGGCTAGCCGAGCGGGACGGTCGCGCAGGTCGAGGTGAGCTCGCCCGACACCGCACTCGGGTCGACGTAGCCGCCCTCCACCCGGAGCCGGGTCGAGGCCAAGCGGACGACGGTCTGCCTGGCGGCGTCGACCTGCCAGTGCGAGCAGAGCAGCACCGTCTGCTGGCCGGCCGGCTGGGCCTCGTGGGAAACGATGCCGATGCGCATGTCGAACTGGTCGGCGGTCAACGGCGTCACCGCGGCCGGCACGATGGTCGCCTGCTCGATGGGACCGTAGGCGTTCTGCAGGAAGGCGTCGCTCTCGTTGCGACCCGGGTTGAGGGTCCGGGCGTCGTTCCACCGGCCGTTGGCGAGGGCGTCCAGGAGCGCCTGGGCGGTGGCGATCGCCTTGGCCTCCTCGGACGGCACCGTCGTCTGCGGCGGCGGTGCCGTGGCCGCGCTCGTGGGCGCGGTGGTCGTGGACGGCGCGGCCGTCGTGGTTGGCGGGGCCGTGGTCGGGATCGTCACCACCGCGGTGGTCGGCGCGGCGGAGGGGGGCGGCGCGGTCGAGGTCGCAGGACGAGCGGCGCTCGTCACGGAGCCGGACTCGGCCTCGGGAGCCGTCCCGCTCGGGCTGGAGCTGGGCCCGCTGCCGTTGTCGCGCAGGACGACATAGCCGAGCCCGATGGCGAAGATCACCATGACCAAGCCGCCGACGGCGATCAGCACGCGGCGCAGCCGGTCGTAGCTCGGCGGCTGCTCGGGCGAGTACGGACCGTCCGGGCCGTACAGGTTGCGCTGGGAGGGATCAGGCGGAGGGAGGTCGCCGGACATGCTGACGCTCGCTTCTCCCCGCCCGCTCGAGTGGACAGTGTACCCGTTCGCGCATGCCGCCAACAGTGACACCGATCGCGGCCGGAGTGGCCGCGACCTGAGCGGCGCGAAGGCGGCCGCGGATCGTCAGGCCGTCATCTCCTTGATCTCCGCCGCCACCGACTTCGCCACCTCGTCCGGCGGAGTTGCGTTCATCATCATGAGCTTCGTCATGTCACCCTGGACCTTGATCTTGCCGGACATGAAGGCCTGCATGCCGGCGGCCTGGTCCTGGTCGACGAAGATCTTCCGGGCCGTGTCCCAGTCGGTGGAGACGGTGACCTCCGGCGCTTCGAGCTCGCCCTTCTCCAGCGTCATCTTGCCGTCCGAGGTGTCCATGTAGATGTGGATGTCGGCGCCGTCGTTGAACGGTGCGCCGCTGATGACCTGGTTCATCCGGATCTTGTAGGGCACGGGGGGAGCCTGGTCGGCGTACTTGTCGCGGATGGCCTTGACGGCCTCCATCCAGTCGTCGGACAGGAACTCGTGGGGCACGGTGGTCGGTCCTTCCTGGTCGTTCCGACGGGGTCGGATTGGGGCGAAGGGTAGCCCCAACCCCCGCCGCAGCAGGCAGACTGCGAGGCGTGGCGAACGAGGAGCAGGCCCGTTACTGGGGCCAGGAGGGCGGCCCCCGCTGGGTCGCCCGCGAGGCCGACCACGACCTGATGCTGGAGCCCTTCGGCGCGGCCGTGGTGGAGGCGCTGGCCCCAGAGCCGGGTGAGCGGGTGCTGGACGTCGGGTGCGGCTTCGGGGCGACCACCGCGGCCGTGGCCCGGGCCGTCGGCCCGAGCGGCCGCGTCGTCGGGATCGACATCTCGGCGCCGATGATCGATCGGGCGCGCTCCCGGTTGGCGCAGTCGGGCAACGGCATCGCTCCGGTCGAGCTCGTGGTCGGTGACGCGCAGACGGACGACCTGCGCGGTCCGCACGACGCCGTCGTCTCGCGCTTCGGCATGATGTTCTTCGCCGACACCCCGGCGGCCATCGCGCACATCAGCGGCGCGGTCCGACCCGGCGGCCGGCTGGCCTTCGTCTGCTGGCGGGACATGAGCGAGAACCCCTGGTACGCGCTGCCCAACAGCGTCATCGTCGGCGCGTTGCCCGCGCCGCCGCCACTGCCCGCGCCGATGACGCCCGGCCCGTTCGGGTTCGGCAACATCGGCGTCGTCACGGAGCTGATGGCCGAGGACGGCTGGGTGGACATCGAAGACGCCCGATTCGACGTCGACGTCCCCCTCGGTGGGGTGCGCGGCGTCGACGGTGCGCTGGAGCACACCCGGACGTCGCTGGCCGGCCGGCTGCTCTTCGAACAGCTCCCGCAGCAGCGGGCGGAACAGGTGATGAACGACGTGAGGGCGGTCCTCGCCCACTACGAGGACGACGGCGTGGTGCGGCTCCCCGCGGCGGCGTGGATCGTCACGGCGCGCCGCCCGTGAGCGGCGAGCCGTCCGCGTGAGCGTGGTCGCGCTCGTCGTCGTGACCCTGCTGGCGGCCAGCGCAGCCTGCGTGCAAGGCTCGGCCGGGTTCGGCATGGCGCTCCTCGCCGCGCCGCTCCTCACCCTGGTCGACCGGTCCTTCGCGCCCGCGCCCCTGGTCCTGGCGGTGCTGCCGCTCTCGGTGCTCGTCGCGCAGCGGGACTGGGCCTACCTCGATCGCAACGGGCTGGCCTGGGCGATCGGCGGACGGCTGCCCGGCGTCGTGCTGGGGGCCATCGCCGCGGCGGCCCTCTCCGAGCACACCCTCGCCCTGGTGCTCGGCCTCGGCGTGCTCGTCGCGGTCGGCCTCTCGATGGTCACCGCCCGCCTGCGGCCGTCGCCCGGCGCGCTCGTCTCCGCGGGCTTCGCGTCCGGCTTCATGAGCACGACGACGTCCATCGGTGGCCCGCCGATGGCCCTCGTCTACCAACGCAGCGAGGGGCCGGCCTTCCGCTCGACGCTGGCCATCTACTTCGCCGCCGGCGCTGTCATGTCGCTCGCCGGGCTGGCCATCGCCGGCCGCGTGGGAGCGCACGAGCTGCGCCTCGGGCTCCTCCTCTGGCCGGGCGTCATCCTCGGGTTCCTGCTCTCGAAGCCGCTGACCCGATACCTGGACGACGGGCGGACCCGGCCGTTGGTCCTCACCTTCTCCGCGCTGGCCGCACTGCTCCTGATCGCCGAGGAGGTGCTGTGAGGCGCGTCGTGCGGTGGGCACTGCTCCCGTTCGCCGCGCTCGTCTGGCTGGGCGTGCTGGCCGGTCCGGCGGCGGCCGACGCGGCCCGTCCCGGGGACGTCCGCTCCCAGATCACCGCCGTGACGCCGAGCTCAGCGGGCATCCACGCCGAGGTGCTCGGCGGCGACAGCTTCCTCCACCTGCGCGTCGAACCGGGCACCCAGGTGGTCGTCATCGGCTACCAGGACGAGCCGTACCTGCGCGTCGAGGCGGATGGGACCGTCCAGGTCAACGACCGGTCGCCCGCCCGCTGGCTGAACGAGCGGCGCCTCGCGGACGTCCCTGTCCCGCCGTCGGCCGACCCGAGCGCACCGCCATCATGGCGGACGGTCGGCCACGGCGGCAGCGTGTCCTGGCACGACCATCGCACGCACTGGATGGCCACCACCAAGCCCGACCCGCCGGTGCGCCAGTGGTCGGTGCCGCTGCGGGTCGACGACCGCGCCGTCAGCATCGAGGGCCGCTACGCGTATGTCACGCCTCCACCGACGTGGCTGTGGTGGACCGTCGCTGCGGCGATCGCCATCCTCACGACGGTCATCGCCTGGGCCCGGGTGGCGTTGGCCGGGGCCGTGGTCGGGCCGAGCGGCGTCCTGGCCGTCGTCGTCGGCTGGGCGCTGTGGCGCGTGCCGGGCGGCCACAGCGCGGGGGCGACCGCCATGGTGCTGGGTGCGATCGCGGTCGCCGGCGCGGTGGCCGGCTGGGGGGGCCGACGGGGCACCTACTGCGGCGCGTTCGTCGCCGCCTCGGGCGCGGCGCTGGTCGCCTACGCGCTCCCCCGGATCACCGTCTTCGAGCACGCGGTGCTCATCACCCAGCTCCCCGCGCTGCTCGACCGGCTGAGCGTGGCCGCCGCGTTCGGGGCCGGCGGGGCGGCGCTGGCGCTCGGGTTCCGGGCCGTGGCCAACCCGGCGCCCCGTCCGGGCGACGAGCGCGGTCAGCTCGGTGGGTACCACCCGCCGGGCACGAGGGCGTCGGCCTCCGGCGGTCCCCAGGAGCCGCGCTCGTAGGGGTACACCGGACCCTGCTCGTCCAGCGCGGGCTGCACGATCCGCCACGTCCGCTCGACCACGTCCTCCCGGGCGAAGCGCCGGGGGTTGCCCAGCAAGGCGTCGCCCAGCAGCCGCTCATACGCGTCGGAGCGCTCACCGAGCGCGGCCGCGAAGTCGACGGTGAGGTTCACGTCCTCGCTGTCCATCTTCTCGCCGGGCGTCTTGGCCTGGAGGGTGAAGGTGACGCCGTCGCCGTGGCCCAGCCGGAAGCGCACCAGGTTGCGGTGGGGCCGCGGCCCACCGGCTTCGTCGAAGAGCAGGCGAGGTGGGTCGTCGAACTCGACCACGGCCTCGGTGGCGGACCGGGCGAGGGCCTTGCCGGCGCGGACGTAGAACGGCACCCCCGCCCATCGCCACGAGTCGATGTGCAAGCGGGCGGCCAGGAAGGTCTCGGTCGTGGAGCCCGGCGCGACGCCCGGCTCGTCGAGGTAGCCGACGTACTGACCCCGCACGACGTCCTCGCAGCAGATGCTCTCGGTCGCCGCGAACACCTTGGCCTTCTCGTCTTGCAGGAAGTTGGCCTCCGGACCGACGGGCGGCTCCATCGCCAGCAGGGCCATGACCTGCAGCAGGTGGTTCTGGACCACGTCGCGCAGCGCGCCGACGGAGTCGTAGAAGCTCCCACGGCCCTCCACGCCGAACGTCTCGGCCATCGTGATCTGCACGCTGCGCACGTAGTTCCGCTTCCACACCGGCTCGAGCAGGGCGTTGGAGAAGCGGAACACCATCAGGTCCTCGACGCTCTCCTTGCCCAGGTAGTGGTCGATGCGGAAGATCCGGTCCTCAGAGAAGGACTGGTGGAGGATCGCGTTGAGCGCCTTGGCCGACGCCAGGTCACGGCCGAAGGGCTTCTCGACGACGACCCGGCCCCGCTTGTTGAGCCCGACCTCGTCGAGCGATTCGATCACGAGCGGGAACGCCGAGGGCGGGATGGCGAGGTAGAAGACGGCGTTCTGGGAGTGGTGGCGGTCGAGCGTGGCGGCCAGCGTCTGGAACGTGGAGATGTCGGCGTAGTCACCGGCCACGAGGTCGAGGCGGGCGCACAGCGCGTCGATGGTCGCCGCCATCGCGTTCGGCTCGACGGCGAGGATGGCGTCGTGGGCGTGCTGGCGGAAGCCCTCGTCGGTCCAGCTGCTGCGGGCCACGCCGATCACGGGCACCTTCAATCGACCGTGCCGCTCCATGTTGTAGAGCGACGGGAACAGCTTCTTCTTCGACAGGTCGCCGGTCGCGCCGAACAGCACGAGGACATCTGCTTCAGGCTGCATGCCGGTCACCGTAGGCGCGGCGCGCGTGCCCGCTCGCGGTCCGCCCAGCCGGGCGGTCCTGCCGCCCACGGCTTTTAGCGCGGGATCGTGTCGGGGGTGAGCCGGAGCCGCGCCAGATGCCCGCGCCGCCCAGCCGCAGCCGAGAGGGTCGCTAGTACTCCAGACCGCGGCGGGCGGTCACGCCTTGGTCGAAGGCGTGTTTGACCATGCGCACCTCGCTGACCGTGTCGGCCAGCTCGATCAGCTCTGCCGGAGCGTCACGGCCGGTGACGATGACGTTGGTGTGAGGAGCCCGCTCGCGGATGCCGGCCACGACGTCCTCCACCGGCACCCAGCCGAAGGTGATGGCGTAGGTGAGCTCGTCGAGGATCAGGAGGTCGTAGTCGCCTGAAGCCAGCTTCTCCCGTGCCACCTGCCACGCGTGGCGGCCCTTGGCTTCTGTCTCGTCGAGGTCGGTCGACTCCCACGTGAAGCCGTCGCCGAGGCACCACCAGTCGACGCCCAGGTGCTCGCCCAGCTTCTGCTCACCG
>JBKPRL010000147.1:0-5161 GCA_046734535.1 bacterium
GCCCACCGGTGACGGACCACCGCCCGCCAGCGAGGCACCCGCGCCCAGGCCCGGTGACCCCGGCCCGCCACAGGACGCCTCCCCGGGTGACGAGGGGCTCAACGACCTGCTCCAGCGGCTGATGGGCTCGGCGGGGCTGCCCAACCTCGACCCGGCCTGCGTGGCGGACGTGCTCGGGAAGCAGGGGTCGGCCAGCCACTCCATCGAGGGCGACGTCCGCCAGCAGGTGGAGGAGATCAAGCCGCTCGTCGAACAGCAGAGGGGCCTGACGTACACGAAGGACGTCCAACCCGTCTTCCAGTCGAGCACCGAGTTCGAGCAGCAGCTCGCGCAGAAGACGAAGTCGGAATACCCCGACACCCAGGCCGACATCGACAGCCGGCTCCTCGGACTGCTCGGCGCCGTGCCCAAGGGAACCGACATGAAGGCGCTCGAAGCCGAGCTCATGGCCGGTCAGGTGGCCGGATACTACGACCCGGACTCCGGTGAGCTGGTCGTGCGGACGCCGGACGGCTCATCGAGCCTCGACGCCAACGGCCAGATCACCCTGGCCCACGAGCTCGACCACGCCTTGACCGACCAGGTGCTCGGGCTCCCGGACACCGCGAAGCCCGGCCAGACCGATGCCGACCTGGCGCAGCTCGGCCTCGTCGAAGGCGACGCCACGCTCCTCATGGAGCAGTTCTCGCTCGGTTCGGTCAGCCTGCTCGACCAGCTCGGCGCCGCGATGTCACCCGACGCGGCCGCCGCCCAACAGCAGCTCGACGGCGCGCCGTCGTACCTGCGCAACCAGCTGATGTTCCCCTACCTGTCCGGCCTCAGCTACGTCTGCCGCTTGTACGCCGCGGGTGGCTGGCCGGCGGTCGACGCGGCCTACCGGGACCTGCCCCGGACGACGGCCGAGCTCCTCTACCCGGACCGGGCCGGGGTGGCGCCGAAGGACCCGGGTGCCATCGCCTCGCCGGGGAATGGCTGGACGGAAGCACAGAAGGACACCCTCGGCGCGGCGCAGCTCTTGTGGCTGTTCCAAGCTCCCGGTGGTGACGAGGGCAAGGCCGTCGGCGATGCGGCCAAGGCCGCCCAGCACTGGGCCGGCGGCGACCTCACCTTGTTCACCTCCGGCGAGACGTCCGCACTCGGCGTGGCGCTGGTCGACACCGCGGATGGTGGCACGCTCTGCCGAGCGGTCGGCGACTGGTACGCGGCGGCGTTCTCGGCGACGTCGACCACGCAGGCCGACGCCACGGTGATGAATGGAGGCGACCAGGTCGGCGTCCTGCGCTGCTCTGGCCGAGAGGTGCGTCTCGGCATCGCCCCGGACGAGTCGTCAGCAGCCACGCTCGCCCACTAGGGGGAGGGGCCGAGCGCGGCGCGACGAGCCCATCCGGGCCACCGTAAGGTGGCCCGGTGGAGCTCGTCACGATGCCGCAGCTGGGCGAGACGGTCACCGAGGGCACGATCATCCGGTGGCACAAGCAGGTTGGTGACGAGGTCGCGGTCGACGACGTGCTGTTCGAGGTGTCGACCGAGAAGGTGGACACCGAGGTGCCGTCAGCCCATGCCGGCGTGCTGCGCGCCGTGCACGTGCCCGAGGGCGAGACCGTCCCGGTGGGCGCGCTGCTGGCGGTGATCACGGCGACGGCCGACGAGCCGCTCGAGGACGTCGCGGCGGCCAGCCCATCACCGGCGACTGCCCCTGCGGGGTCGGATCAGGCGTCGCCAGCCCCCACCGGAGCGACCACCTCAGCGGCCGCACCAGCGACGCCGGCGACGGCCGCGCCGGCGCCGGCCGCGCCCGCTCGCGCCGCTCGACCCTCGGGCGACCACAACGGGTTCCTGTCTCCGGTCGTGAGGGCGCTGCTCGAGGAGCACGGGCTCCGTCCCGACGACGTGGTCGGCACGGGCACCGGCGGGCGCATCACCCGCAACGACGTGCTGGCCGCCGCGGCCAACGTCCGTCGCGCCGACTCTCCGGCCGCCGCGCCGCTCGCGCCGCCCCCGCCGACGGCGCCGGTTCTCGCCGCAACCACCACCCCCGTACGACCCGGCGCTGACGACGACGTCGTCGAGTTCACCAAGGCGCGCCGCGCCACGGCGGACCACATGGTGCGCTCGCTGGCCACCAGCGCCCACACCCTGGTGGCCACCGAGGTCGACTACCACCGCGTCGACCCGGTCCGCCGACGGGCCGAGCTCAGCTTCCTCCCCTTCGTTGCGAGAGCAACTATCGATGCACTTGGCGAGTTCGATCACCTCAACGCCAGCGTGGGTGAAGACCAGCTGATCGTCCATCGCCGCATCCACCTCGGCGTCGCGGTCGACGTGCACTTCGAAGCGCTGGTGGTGCCCGTCGTCCACGACGCCGCGGACATGCGCCTCGTCGCGCTCGCGGAGGCCATGGGCGTGCAGGCCGAGAAGGCGCGGACCAAGCGGCTCACCGGCGAGGACCTGAGCGGCGGGACGTTCACCATCACCAACGTCGGGACGTACGGCACGGTCGTGACCGCGCCGGTGATCAACCAACCCCAGGTGGCGATCCTGTCCACCGACGGCGTGCGGATGCGCCCGACCGCGGTCCGCAGCGCGGCCGGGGAGTGGACCGTCGCCGTACACCCGCTGGGCAACCTCAGCCTGAGCTTCGACCATCGAGCGGTCGACGGGGCGTACGCCGCCGCGTTCCTGGCGCGCGTGCGGGATCTCCTGGAGACGAGGGACTGGACGCAGGAGCTGGGGTGATGGGACCTCCGTACGAGTACCCGCCGGATGAGCTGATCGACGACTTCCGCCTGGCCTGCGTCTCGCGCGCCATCGACGACCGGCAGATCAGCATGCAGAAGCAGAGCCGGGTCTTCTTCCAGATCTCCGGTGCCGGCCACGAGGCGCTCGGTCTCGCCCTCGCCCGCCACCTCCGTCCGGGCTACGACTGGTTCTTCCCGTACTACCGGGACCAGGCCCTCGTGCTCGGGCTCGGCGTCGCCCCGAAGGACATCCTGCTGCAGGCCGTGGGGTCGGGCGAAGACCCGGCCAGCGGCGGTCGCCAGATGCCCAGCCACTGGGGCCAAGCCGCGATCAACCTCGTGACCCAGTCGAGCCCGACCGGCAGCCAGTGCATCCCGGCGGTCGGGTGCGCGGAGGCGGCCCGGTACATCGTCCGCCGGCCGGAGCTGCGTCTGCCCGCCCACGGCGATGAGCTCAGCTACGTCAGCCTCGGTGAGGGGGCGTGCAGCGAGGGCGAGTTCTGGGAGAGCCTGAACACCGCGTGCAACCTCCACCTACCGGTGCTCTACGTCGTGCCCGACAACGGCTTCGCCATCTCGGTGCCCTCGACCGACCAGCAGCCTGCCCCCGTTGCCGACCTCGTGGCCGGCTTCCGCGGCCTCGACATCCACCGCCTCGACGGCACGGACTACTTCGGCGTCCGCCGCGCCGCCAAGGCCATCGTCGAGCGGATCCGCGCCGGCACCGGCCCCGCCCTCTTGCACTGCGACGTCGTGCGGCCGTACTCGCACTCGGCCGCCGACACGCAGACCAAGTACCGCCCCGCCGACGAGCTGGCCGCCGAGGCGCTTCGCGACCCCATCGTGACCATGGAGCGTGCGCTCGTCGAGCGAGGGGTCATCACCAGCGAGCAGGCAGCCGAGCTGCGCGCGCAGGCCAAGGAGATCGTGGCCAAGGCGGCGGCGGAGGCGCTCGCCGCGGCCCGCCCCGACCCTCGTCGTGTGACGGAGCAGGTCTACGTGCTGCCGTCACTGCCAGACCCGCCAGCCACGTACGACGGTGGTGACCCGGTGCCGATGGGCGAGGCGATCAAGCGCACGCTCCACGAGCTGATGGCCGCGGACGAGCGGATCAGGGTCTTCGGCGAAGACGTCGCCGACGCCCGCGAGCTCGTGCTGAGCAACGTGGAGGGGAAGGGCGGTGTGTTCGGCACGACCCACGGCCTTCAGCGCGCCTTCGGCCAGTCCCGCTGTTACAACACACCCCTGTCCGAGGCGAACATCGTCGGGCGGGCCGTGGGGCAGGCGATCCGAGGGCTGCGGCCGGCTCCGGAGATCCAGTTCTTCGACTACATCTGGCCGGCCATGACCCAGATCAAGAGCGAGGCGGCGACGATCCGCTGGCGTTCGGACGGGGCCTTCACCTGCCCCACGGTGATCCGGGTGCCGATCGGTGGCTACCTGACCGGCGGCGCCATCTGGCACAGCCAGAGCGGCGAGAGCATCTTCGCCCACGTCCCCGGCCTGCTGATCGCCTTCCCGTCGCGGGCTCGCGACGCGGCCGGGTTGCTGCGGGCCGCGTTCGCCGGCGAGGACCCGGTGCTGTTCCTCGAGCACAAGCACCTCCTGCGCCAGCCCTACACCGTCGACCCGTTCCCGCCGGCCGACTACGTCATCCCGTTCGGGCGGGGAGATGTCCGCCGTCCGGGGGACGACGCCACCGTCGTCACCTGGGGCGCGACGGTCGAGAAGAGCCTGCAGGCGGCGGCGAAGCTGGCGGCCGAAGAGGGCTACGAGGTCGAGGTCGTCGACCTGCGGACCATCTCCCCGTGGGACCAGGAGCTCGTCGCGGAGTCGGTCGCCCGCACCCACCGCCTGCTCGTCGTGCACGAGGACGTGCTCACTGCGGGCTTCGGCGGCGAGGTGGCGGCCTGGGCCGCCGAGCACTGCTTCACCGAGCTGGACGCGCCGATCCGGCGGGTCGCGGCGACCGACACCCATGTGGCCTACGAGCCCACCCTGGAGCAGGCCATCCTGCCCCAGGTCGAGGACATCGCCCGCGCGCTGGTCGAGCTGTGCGCCTTCTGACCGCGCCCGGCGAGCTGGCGCCGGGCATCGCGACGGTCAGCCGGTGACCGTGACCTTCCCCTTCATCGAGGGGTGGATGCCGCAGATGTAGTCGAAGGTGCCGGCCGTGTCGAAGGTGTGCTCGAACGAGTCGCCGTTCTTGAGGTCGTCGCTGTCGAAGCTGCCGTCACCCGACTTGATGCGGTGGGTGGCGCTGTCGTCGTTCTTCCACGTGACCTTCGTGCCCTTCGCGACCGTGACGTCGCCCGGGTTGAAGGCGAAGTTCTTGATGCTCACGGCGCCGGCGCCCGCCGCGGGGGCGGCTCCTCCGGAGGCCGCGGTCGTCGCTGCGCCGCCGGCCGCGGTCGTTGCCGCCG
>JBKPRL010000148.1:0-8986 GCA_046734535.1 bacterium
GTGCCGGCGTCGCGGTCCGGACGGCCGGGGTGGCGTCGCCGTTGGCTGTGTCCGGGCCTGTCGCGGCTCCCTCGGCCGCCGTCGGGGGGCGGGTGCGACGCGCCTTGACCGGTCGCCGCTCGCGGCTCACGGCCGCCGACGCCCCTTCGTCCAGCACGTCGCCCGGTCCCTCGATGGCCGGGTCGAGCGAGACGAACGACGCCGGCGCCGTCACGATCTCCTGGAGGTTCGACGTCAAGCCCGAGGCGGTCATGCGCACCTGCTCGATGGCCTCGACCAGCACATCACGGCCGGCGAGCAGATCGCGCAGCTGCGCCAGCCCGAGGTCGCGGCGTTCGGTGAGGTCCTTCAGCAGCTGCGCCCGGTGGGCCATCGTCTCGGCGATGAGGCGGTCGGCCTCACGCCGGGCCTCGAGCCGCACGCGCTCGCCGTCCTCGCGCGCCTCGCGGCGGGTCTTGGCCGCCTCGGCGTCGGCCTCGTGCGTGACCTTGTTGTGGTACGCGTCGGCTTCGCTCGTCTTGTTCTTGGCGTACGTGTCGGCGCCGCGGACGGTGACGTTGGCGTAGTCCTCTGCTCGTGCCCGCACCTCGTTGGCCGTGTCGCGGGCCACGAGCAGCAGCCGGGACGATTCCTCGCCCAGGAACTGGGCCACGGTCGTCTCGTCGACGCGGGCGTTGGCCCGCGACTCGGCCTCGGACATCCGCTCGCCGTACTCGCTGTTGAGCGCCTGCAGGCGGGCGATCTCGGTACCGACCGCCCGGGCGAACGCCTGCACCTCCACCGGGTCGAACCCCCGACGCACGATCGGGAAGTTGGCGCGTGCCACCTCATCGGGCGACGAGGTGTCGAGGAACCACGGGGCAACGCTCATGTTGCGACGTTGTTTCAGTTTCGACAACGTGGCAAGCGCAGGTGGGGACCGGCCGTCCCCCTACCCGCACCCGCCGGGATCCTGCCACGGACCGTGGCGGTCCGCGCGCCGCCCGACGTCGCGTCCGGCGGCTGTCCGACACACCGAAGGGGCGGTCGGGGGTACCGTCGCGAGCGATGTCCACCCACCCCGCCGACGCGCTCGAGGGGGTCGGGACCGAGGTGATCGAGCCGGCGATGATCGCCCGCGCCCGCGCCGCCGGAGTGGGCGTCGTCAAGCGCACCCCGGTGGTCTCGAGCGCGACCATCGGCCGGCGCGTCGGCGGAACGGTCGTGCTCAAGGCCGAGAACCTTCAGGCCACCGGGTCGTTCAAGATCCGCGGCGCCCTGTCGAAGCTGGCTGACCTCGGCGATGTCGCCGCTCGGGGGGTGGTGGCCGGCAGCGCGGGCAACCACGCGCAGGCCGTGGCGCTGGCCGCCCGCCACCGCGGGATCCCGTGCGAGATCTACGTGCCGGAGGGCGCGTCGATCTCCAAGACCGAAGCCACCCGTTCGTACGGGGCGACCGTGCGGCAGACGGGCGAGACCGTCGACGCGGCCGTCGCCGCGGCGGAGGTGCGGGCGACCGAGGCCGGCATGGCCTTCATCCATCCGTACGACGACCCCGCCATCATCGCCGGCCAGGCCACGCTCGCGGCCGAGCTCGTGGAGGACATCGACGACCTGCGCCGGGTCGTCATCCCCATCGGCGGCGGGGGGCTCGCCAGCGGTGTGGCCATCGCGCTGAAGCGGGCAGACCCGTCGATCACAGTCGTGGGGGTGCAGGTAGACGGCTGCGCTCCCTACGCCAACCAGCCGGTCGCCGGAGGAGCGATCACGACGCTGGCCGACGGCATCGCGGTCAAGCGGCCAGGGCGGATCACCCGACCCCTGATCGACGCCTGGGTGGACGACATCGTGACCGTCGGCGAGGACGACGTGGCCGACGCCATGATGTTCCTGATGGAGCGGGCGAAGCTCTTCGTCGAGGGCGGCGGCGCGGTCGGCGTGGCCGCGCTGATGTCCGAGCGGGTCGCGCCCGCCCGCACCGGCGTGACCGCGGTCGTCCTGTCCGGCGGCAACGTCGACCTCGGCGTGCTGCCCGGCCTCATCCGCCGCGCGGAGACGCTGGCCGGCCGCCGGCTGCTCCTGTTCGTCCGCATCACCGACCGTCCGGGTGGACTCGCCCGCCTCCTCGCCGTCATCAGCGAGGCGAAGGCCAACGTGATCGAGGTCGAGCACGTCCGGGAGGGCGTCGACCTGCACGTCCGGGAGACGGGGATCCGCGTGGCGATGGAGGTCCGCAACCGTGAGCACGCCGAGCAGATCGTGGCCGCGGTCCGCGCCGCCGGGTACGCCGTCAACGAACCCGGCTCCCGCTGACCCCACTCCGACACCCCGTTCTGGTCGGAGAAAAGCCGCTGTGGGCGGCAAAACCGCGACCAGAACGGGCGGAGGGGACGGGACGGGAGGGGCGGGGCGGGCTCGTCAGGGCGAGGTCGAGACGAAGACGGTCTTGAGCTCGCTGTACGCGGCGAGGGCCTGCATCGAGAGCTCTCGGCCGAGGCCGCTCTGCTTGAAGCCACCGAAGGGCGTGCTCACCCGGACCGACGAGTTGGAGTTGATCGAGAGCGTGCCCCCCTCCAAGGCCCGGGCCACCCGCAGCGCGCGGCCGCCGTCACCGGACCAGATCGATCCCGAGAGCCCGTACGGCGAGTCGTTGGCGATGGCGACGGCCTGGGCCTCGTCGGCGAAGGGCACGACGGCCACGACCGGCCCGAAGATCTCCTCCCGGAAGAGCGCACCCGCGGGATCCGCCGGGGCGACGACCGTGCACGGGAACCAGAAGCCCGGCCCGGAAGGGACCTCGCCTCGGTA
This sequence comes from bacterium, assembly GCA_046734535.1. Classification (GTDB taxonomy): domain Bacteria; phylum Actinomycetota; class Acidimicrobiia; order Acidimicrobiales; family Ilumatobacteraceae; genus DASTFY01. The sequence goes on from JBKPRL010000148.1 coordinate 2,788, forward strand.
GGCCACGTCGACGTCACCGACGTAGCCGGCCACCTTCTCGCGGTGCGCCGCGGTGACGAGCGGTCCCATCACCGTGCCGTCGGCCAGAGGATCGCCGACCGTGACGCCGGCCGCCGCGGCGACGAGCCGCTCGACGAAGCCGTCGAAGGCGGAGCGCTCGACGAGCACGCGGCTGCGGGCACAGCAGTCCTGCCCCGCGTTGTCGAACACCGCGTACGGCGCGGCCGCCGCGGCGGCGTCGAGGTCGGCGTCGGCGAAGACGATGTTGGCGCTCTTCCCGCCCAGCTCGAGCGTGACCCGCTTCACCTGGTCCGCACAGCCCGCCATGATCCGCCGGCCGACCGCCGTCGACCCGGTGAAGCCGATCTTGCGGACCAGTGGGTGCTCGACGAGCCGCCACCCGGCGTCGGCCCCGGTGCCGACCACGACGTTGAGAACGCCCTCCGGCAGCCCGGCGTCCGCCGCCAGCTCGGCCAGCCGCAGCGTCGTGAGGGGCGTCAGCTCGGAGGGCTTCAGCACCACCGTGTTGCCGCAGGCCAGGGCCGGCCCGAGCTTCCAGCTGGCGATCAACAGGGGGAAGTTCCACGGCGTGATCAGCCCGACGACCCCGACGGGCTCGTGGAAGGTCATCGCCACGCCGCCGGCCACCGGGATGGTCTCGCCCAGGTGCTTGTCGACCGCGCCCGCGTAGTAGTGGAGCACGTCGGCCACCGCTCCCACCTCGCCGCGACTGGACCCGATCGGCTTGCCGACGTTGGCCGTCTCGAGCCGGGCGAGCTCCTCGCCATGCTCCTCCACCGCAGTGGCCAAGCGACGCAGCAGGCGGGCCCGATCTGTGGGGGCGAGCGCCCGCCACGCCGGGAAGGCCCGCGCCGCACGGTCGACGGCGGCGTCCACCTCGTCGGGCCCGGCGAGCGGCTGCTCGACCAGCACCTCCTCGGTGGCCGGGTTGCGGACGGCCAGGGTCTCGGCCACGGCGCTCGGCGCCCTACGGTCCGGTGGCGGCGACCAGGTGGGGCACCGCGTCGCGCGCGTAGTCGACCAGCCACCAGGGCAGGAAGCCGACCACCACCGTGAAACCGAGCGTCAGCGCCAGGCCGAGCCCGGCGCTGAACGGCACGCGCACCTCGGGCTGCTCCTCCTCGTCGCCCTGCGGGTCGGCGAGGTACATGCTGACGATGATCCGCAGGTACAGGAACGCGGCGATCACCGAGGCCAGCATGGCGATGACGGCGAGCACGTAGCTCTCCGCGTCGACCGCGGCGGCGATGACCCCGAACTTGGCCACGAAGCCGGTCGTCAGGGGCACGCCGGCCTGGGCGAGGAGGAAGATGGTCAGCGCCAGGGCCAGCACCGGCCGCGTGCGGGAGAGACCGCGGAACGCGTCGAGCGACTGGTCCCCGTCGTGCGCCCGCGACACCAGCGTCACGACCCCGAAGGTGCCGAGGACCATGACGGCGTAGGCGAGGAGGTAGAAGAGCACCGCCGCGGTGCCCCGGTTGTCGCCGTTGCCGCCCAGCCGCCCAGCGGCGTCGACGCCGACCAGGATGAAGCCGGCGTGGCTGATCGAGGAGTAGGCCAGCATGCGCTTCACGTTGGTCTGGACCACGGCCAGGATCGCCCCGCCGAGCACGGTGATCACGGCGAGGACCTCGATCACCGGCTCCCAGTCGTTCTCGTACGAGGCGAGGCCCACGACGATCACACGGATCAGTGCGGCGAACGCCGCCGCCTTCGCGGCCGACGCCATGAAGCCGGTGACCGGCGTCGGTGCGCCCTGGTAGACGTCAGGCGTCCACGTGTGGAAGGGGACAGCGGCCACCTTGAAGGCCAGGCCGACGAGGAGGAGCGCGATGCCGGCCAGCAGCAGCCCGTTCTCGAACAGGACGTTCTTGTCCAGGAAGTCGGCGACCCTCGTGAGGTTGGTCGACCCTGTGGCGCCGTAGACCAGGGCGATGCCGTAGAGCAGGAAGGCCGAGGAGAACCCGCCCAGGATGAAGTACTTCATCCCCGACTCCTGGCTCTCGATGCGCCGGAGCTGGCTGGCCGCCATGACGTACAGCGCGAGAGAGAGCGCCTCGAAGCCCAGGAAGAGGACGATGAGGTCGTTGGCCGACGCCATGAGCACGCCACCGGAGGCCGACATCAGCATCAGCGCGTAGACCTCGGCACCGTCGAGGTCGATGCGGCGCAGGTAATCATCCAAGAAGAGCGCCGAGATGAACACCGCGACGCAGATGACGAAGGTCAGGAAGAGCGAGAAGCCGTCGAGGCCGACCGCGCCGCCCACCAGGCTCTTGGGCCCGGTGTCCTGGACGTCGTGCCACAGCAGGATGGTGAAGGTCGCCGCGACGCCCGCCACGACGGCCGTGAAGATGGCGTAGCCGCCTCGGGGCCAGCGCCCGGGCAGGATGGCCGACAGGACCATGAGCACGAGCCCGCCACCGACGAGCGTGATGAGCGGCGCGAGCGAGTACCACTGGACCGCGGGCCCGATGAAGGGAGGGGCGGCCTGGGCCAGCACGAGATCAGCCGTTCCCGTTGCCCGACGCGACGGCCGGCTCGACGTAGTCGGTCTTGTCCTGGACGTGCGCGATCAGGCGGTCGACGCTCGGCTCGATGCGGTCGAGCATGGGCTTCGGGTAGACGCCGATGAACACGATCATCACGACGAGCGGCGCCAGGACCAGCCCCTCCTTCCAGTGCAGCTCGGGGAAGTGGCGGTTCTCCTCGCTGGGCTCACCGTGGAACACCCGCTGGTAGGCCCACAGCAGGTAGAGCGCCGCGAGGATGACACCCGTGCAGGCCACGACGGCCCACCACCGCGCCGTCAGGAACGTGCCGATGAGGATGAGGAACTCGCCCACGAACCCGTTGAGCCCGGGCACGGCGATGGACGAGAGCATGACCATCGTGAACACCGCGGCGAAGACTGGCGCGACCTTCTGCAGCCCGTTGAGCGCGGAGATCTCGCGGGTGTGCCGGCGCTCCACGATGAAGCCGACGAGGAGGAAGAGCGCACCTGTGCTCAACCCGTGGTTGATCATCTGCAGCACGCCACCGGTCATCGACTGCCGCGTGAGCGCGAAGGTGCCGAGGACGATGAACCCGAGGTGCGCGACGGAGGAGTAGGCGATGAGCTGCTTCAGGTCCTTCTGCATCGTCGCCACGATCGCCCCGTACGTGATGCCGATGACCCCGAGCGTCAGCAGCGCGGGCGCGAACCAGCGGGAGGCCTCCGGGAACAGGTACAGCCCGAACCGCAGCAGCCCGTACGTGCCCAGCTTCAGCATGACGCCGGCCAGGATGACGGACCCTGCCGTGGGTGCCTGGGTGTGCGCGTGGGGCAGCCAGGTGTGCAGCGGGAAGATCGGGACCTTGACCGCGAACGCGATCGCGAACGAGGCGAACAGCCAGCGGGCGGTGGTGCTGGCGAAGTTGGCGTTCTGGGCGATGTCGACCACGTCGAAGGTCAGCCGGCCGCCGTTCTGCTGCGCGTACAGGAAGACGGTGGCCAGGATGCCGACGAGCATGAACGCCGACCCGGCCATCGTGAACAGGAAGAACTTGATCGCCGCGTAGACCCGGTCGGCGTAGCCCCAACCACCGATCAGGAAGTACATCGGGACGAGCACGATCTCGAAGAAGATGAAGAAGAGGAAGAGGTCGAGCGAGAGGAACGAGCCCATGAGCCCGGCCTCGAGGAGCAGGATCCACGCCAGGTAGGGCTTGACGTCGTGGTGGGGATCGGCGCCGAGGAGCGCCAGCGGGAACAGCAGACCGGTCAGCACTACGAGGAAGAGGGAGATGCCGTCGACCCCGAGGTTCCACGCGATGCCCCACTGCGCGATCCAGGTGTGGAACGAGCGGAACTGGAAGCCGGGGTCCGAGGTCTCGAAGCTGGCGAGCAGCGAGACGGTGAGCGCCAGCTCGGCCACGGTGATGGCGACGCCGACGGGACGGAGCAGCTCCGGACGGGACTTGGGCATGAGCGCGACGACCAGTGCGCCGAGGGCGGGCAGCACGATGATGGCGGTCAGGATCGGGAAGCTCATGACATGAGCCCTCTCGCCACGAACCACCCGAGCAGCAGGACGGCACCGACACCGATGCCGAGCGCATAGTTGCGGACGTATCCGCTCTCACTGCGGCGGAGCCGTTGCGCGGAAGCCCGGATGCCCTTGCCGGTGCCATCGACCGCGCCGTCGATGACCTTGGCGTCGAAGGTCGCCGTGTCCTGGAAGCCCTCGCGGCCAGGGCCACCCATGAATGCGGTGACCGTCTGGTCGTAGTACCAGCCGCTGGCCAGGAACGCCGGCTCGATGGCCCGGAGGCGGTGTCGTTCGTAGACGAGGTAGCCGAGGTAGATGCCGACCAGGGCGAAGAACCCGGCCAGGGCCAGCAGCAGCCACTTGTAGTCCTCGGCGGTCGTGCCGAGCGTTCGCTCGCTCCCTCCCACGATCGGCTCCAGCCACTGGTGGAGGTAGTCCCGTCCGGCGAAGGGCAGGTTGATGACGCCGCCGATCGCCGCGCCGACGGCGAGGACGACGAGGGGGAGCCACATCAGCCACGGCGACTCGTGCGGGGGTGCCTCGTGCGCATGCCCGTGATCGTCGCCTTCGACTGACCCGTGCTCGGCCGCCTCGGCGAGCGGGCGGGCCTCGGTCCAGTGGGCCTCGCCGTAGAAGACCATCATCACCTGACGGGTCATGTAGTAGGCGGTCAGGATCGCCGTGACGAAGCCGAGCACCCAGAGCACCTTCGAGAAGTCGAAGGCGTAGAGCAGGATGTCGTCCTTCGACCAGAAGCCGGAGAACGGGGGCACCCCGGCGATGGCGAGCCAGCCGACGATGAAGCAGCCCGCGGTGATCGGCAGCAGCTTGCGCAGCGCGCCCATGTAGCGCATGTCCTGCTGGTCGTGCAGGCCGTGGATCACCGACCCGGAGCCGAGGAACAGCAGCGCCTTGAAGAACGCGTGGGTGATCATGTGGAAGACCGCGGCCACGTAGCCACCCGACCCGACGGCGAGGAACATGTACCCGAGCTGGCTGACGGTGGAGTACGCGAGCACGCGCTTGATGTCGGGCTGGAGGATCGCCACCGTGCCCGCGAGCAGCGCGGTGATGCCGCCGACCCACGCGACGACGGTCATGGCGTCGCTGCTGACGTCGAGGAACACGTGCGCGCGGCACAGGAGGAACACGCCCGCGGTGACCATGGTGGCGGCGTGGATGAGCGCCGAGACCGGGGTGGGACCTTCCATCGCATCGGGCAGCCAGAGATGCAGAGGGATCTGTGCGCTCTTGCCGACCGCGGCCAGCAGGAGCAGCAGCGCGATCGCGGTGGCGGTGCCGCTCGAGATCGCGTGCGCACCGGCCGGGATGGCGGCGTAGTTGAGCGAGCCGTACGAGGCGAAGATCAGGAACATCGCGAGCAGGAACCCGACGTCGCCGACGCGGTTGGTGACGAAGGCCTTCTTGCCCGCCACCGCCGCCGCGTTCCGTTCGAACCAGAAGGAGACGAGCAGGTACGAGCAGAGGCCCACGCCCTCCCACCCGAGGAACGTGACGAGGAAGTTCGAGCCGAGGACGAGCATCAGCATCGAGAACACGAAGAGGTTCAGGTACGCGAAGAACCGGCTGAAGCGCTCGTCGCCGTGCATGTACCCGATCGAGTAGAGGTGGATCAACGTCCCGACGCCGGTGACGAACAGGATCATCGTGCTCGACAGCGGGTCGACGAGGAAGCGGAAGTCGACGCTGAAGCCGCCGGAGGCGATCCACGCGTAGCCCTGCGTCGCGTGCACCCGTGCTTCGGCGTCGAGGTTGAACAGCGCGCCGAACGCGATGACGGAAGTGACGAAGGCCAGCGCCATCATCGCCGTCCCCACCCAGCCGGCGAGCGGCTCGCCGAGCCGCTTGCCGAACAGCAGCAGCACGACGGCCCCGAGCGCGGGCAGCGCGGGGATGACCCAGGCGATGTCGAGCAGGTCGCGTGCGTTCATGCGGCTCCGCTCCGCGGCCCTGTCGAACTGTCGGTCACCAACGCTCCGCTCTCGCCTTGCCCGTTCAAGCGGTCAGCCCTTGAGCAGGTCGACGTCGTCGGCCGTCACGTTCTGACGCCGCCGGAAGATGGCCACGATGATCGCGAGCCCCACCGCCACTTCGGCGGCCGCGACGACGAGCGTGAAGAACACGAG
>JBKPRL010000149.1:0-15568 GCA_046734535.1 bacterium
ACAGGACGGCGGGACCATCGGGACGGCGGGTAGCCCGACGCTCGTCCGGACCCTGATCGAACACGGGCTCGTCGACGAGCTGACCCTCATGATCAGCCCGGTCGTCGCCGGAAGCGGCCGGGCCCGCCTATTCCCCGACGACGCCGCGCCACGGAACTTCGAGCTGGTCGAAGCCCAGCCCACGAGCAGCGGGACCGTGATCGCCACCTACCGGCCGGTCCGATAGGCGACCTCGATTGCGCCTCCCGCGGCCTCGGCACCCGGCGGCGCCGCGAGCAAAATGCTCCCCGCGCTGCCGGGGCTCCGGCGGCGACGCCAGTTCCCGCTGCCCGCCCACCGTCTAGGGTTCCGGATCTCCAGAGCAGCTGCCGCGGATTCGAAGCGAGGAGCATCGATGGGTGATCTCGACGGCAAGGTGGCGATCGTCACCGGATCCGGGCGGGGAATTGGGAAGGCCATCGCCAAGGTGTTCGGCCGCGAGGGCGCGAACGTCGTGGTCGCCAGCCGCACGCCCGCCACCGTGGAGAAGGTGACCGCCGAGATCCAGGCCGAGGGCCACACCGCTCTCGGTGTGCCGACCGACGTGAGCCGCAAGGACGACATCTGGAACATGGTCGCCACGACCGTCGAAGCCTTTGGGACCGTCGACATCTTGGTCAACAACGCGCAAGGGTTCGGCACCGCGGACAAGCCCCGGGCCTCGACCATCCCGACACCGATGGAAGACACCGATGACGCCGAGTGGGAGTACACCTTCCGCACCGGTGCCACCGCGACGCTGTGGGGCATGCAAGCGGTGTTCCCCTACATGAAGGCCCACGGTGGGCGCATCATCAACTTCTCCTCCGGGTCGGGCATGGAGGGGTTCCCCGGCAACACCCCCTACAACGCGACAAAGGAAGCGATCCGCGCCCTGACTCGCACTGCGGCGCGTGAATGGGGCCAGTACGGGATCTCGGTCAACACGGTCAATCCCTCGTTGCGCACCGATGCCTGGGAGAACTGGGAGGCGAACAACACCGAGTTCGTCCAAGGGCTCAAGGACAAGATGCCGCTCGGCTTCCTGGGTGATCCCGAGCAGCACGGTGCCCCCTGGATCGTCTGGCTGGCTGGCAAGGGCGGCGAGTACGTCACCGGCATGACGATCATGCTCAACGGCGGCCGCTACATGCCCTAGTTGCGCGATTCAGCCGGCTCCGTCCTCGTCCTCCGAGTCGGGGCCGAAGGCCAGCCCGACCGGCGTGACCATCCCGGTGGTGGCGAAGTACCCGAGGTCCACTCCTCTCGGTGAGAACTTCCGAATCGTGCCGTCGCCACGGTTCGAGACGTAGAGGTTCCCGTCCTCATCAAAGGCCAGCCCCGCAGGCGTGTTCAACCCGGTGGAGGCGAAGTCGCCGAGGTCAACACCGGCAGGCGAGAACTCCCGAATCGTGTTGCCGTCAAAGTTGGTCACGTAGAGATTCCCTCTCTTGTCGACCGCGATGAGCGCGGGAGAGCTGAAACCCGCGCTCGCGAAGACGCCGAGGTCCTTGCCGGTGCGAGAGAACTTCCGAATCGTGTTGTCACCGAGGTTGGAGACGTAGAGATCGCCTCTTCTGTCGAAGGCGATTCCACGCGCCACGTTGAGCCCGGCCGTCGCGAAGTTGCCCAGGTCCTTGCCGGTCGGGGAGAACTCGCGAATCCAGGTGACATTGGCCACGTACAGGTTGCCGTGCTTGTCGAAGGCAAGGCCACGCGGAGAGCTCAGCCCGGTGGTGGCGAAGTCGCCCAGGTCGTTGCCGGTCGGGGAGAACTCCCGGATCGTGTCGCCATCGATGTTGGAGACGTAGAGGTTGCCGTGCTCGTCAACGGCCAGCCCTGTTGGTCCGCTCAGCCCGGTGGTGGCGAAGTCGCCCAGATCCTTCCCGCTTCGGGAGAACTGCCGAATCGTGTTCGCGGTCTGGTTGGCGACGAACAGAGTTGGCGGCCGCGCTGACCGGGATCCCTCTTGCGCGTGAGCGGGCTCGATGGCGGCGCTCACTGTCGCAAGGAGCCCCAGGGCCATTGCAGCGAGGCCGGCCTCGAGGGAGGTACCGAACCGTCTGAGCATGTCTGTCTCCCTTCAGGTGGTCAGTTCCGGCCTCGCATCGTCGGCACGTGCGCCGACGCGAGCTCCCGGCGCCTACCGATCGCAGGTCTCCGGGAAGCCGTGGCGCAGGTCGTAGCGGGCCACGTCGCGCCCGAGGTTCACGCCGGCGACGGTCGAGAACCGGTAGTGGAGACCACCCCAGATCCGGGCGTTCTCGACGTCGGTTCGTAGCGCATCGGCGCTGTCGAAGTGGCGCACCGCGTTCAGGTTGCCGGCCGGTCCAGCGGGGTCGAAGCCGTGGATGTCGACGTTGATGTGGTTCGTGCACAGGAGGGCACTGAAGACGGCCGCCATCGAGGACGTCAGCGATCCGTGCGCCGATGGGTACTCGGGGTGGTTGGGGGTGGTGATGAGCGGCCGCCAACCGGTCTGCTCGGCGGTGGCCGGGTTGCCGTCGTCGACGCCGGGAACCGGGCCGAAACCATCGGCCGTCACGGCCGTCGGGTCGATGGCGGTCACGGGGCGCCAGAACAGGTAGTGGTACTTGGCGAACATCACGGACAGCTGAGCGTCGGCACCTACGACGTTCAGCATCGCCATCGAGCGAGCAGCCTGGGCCAGGTTGAAGTGCTGCTGGGTGACGATCTCCCGGAGCACCTGGTTGTACTGGAGGATGACGTTGGCCGTCCAGAACAGCGCGATGTCGGTCTGCGCCTGGGTTCGTGAGCTCCCCGTCGCCGCACCCACCGCCTCGACCTCGGTGAGCGCCTTCGCCCACTGAGGGCTGGACAACGAAGGTGGAGCCGGCGGCAGGAACTGATCGGTCGACCGTAGGATGAACGGCTGGACGTTCCGCAGCCACGGCGTTTGCGGGGCCGGGAAGGCCGCGGGGGTGAGTCGGTAGACCCCCGGACCTGGCGGCTTCGTCGGGGACGTCGAGGTCACACCGATCGGGGTCATGCGCCCATCCCCGGCACGGCGGCTGATGAGGGTGTTCGCAGCCAGCTGTCCGCTGGCGATCCCCGCCGTCTTCGCGGGGCTGTCGGGGATGGCGGCCAACGCCTGCGCGTGAAGGGCGTCGAGGTCGGGGGAGCCGCTCGGGCGGGGGGCCGGGAAGTAGTTCGTGAGGGTGTCGTAGGCCGCCTCGACGACCGCCGCCGCCGGATCGGCCGCCTTCGCACCGGAGGCGTTCGCCCGGTCGTGGTCCTGAGCAGAGCGCACGGCGTTGTGCACGGCCGAGGACACGTAGGCCATGTAGAGCAGCCCTTCGTTCTGGAAGGCGCCCGACTTCACGACGGTGTTCGCTGCGATCTCATCCCACTGCAGGACCGCATCGGGCGGCGTCGGCCCGCCGGGCGCGGCCTGCGCCGCAGACAGGCCGACGGGCAGCACCGCCATCGACCCCGCCAACAACGTCGTCGTCACCAACCGCGCCGTGCTCATCGTCGACCATCCCCTCGCTCAGCTCCGCGCCACCGTCGAGGGTGAAGGACGGCGGTGCCCCTCCCGGTCAGGAGCGCGCCTGGAACTTTCCAACACCTTTCTCTCCCTGGAAGGCGCGTCGCGGCAGTGCTGTGGTTGGTACGCGATCCCGGGCGCGCGCCGGAGGTGACATCGCGTCAGGCCCGGGCGTCGTCGATCCTCGGTGAGGATCCCGTCGCCACTCCTGTGCCGCGGCGGCGAGACGACGGTCAGGGACAGCTCGCGGCCGACCGCGGGCTGATCGGCCGAGAGGTCAGTCCCAGCGCACTGGTGCCGATCTGCTCGCGCAACTCATGGCCGCGAACGGCAAGTCGCGGCGGGTGACTCGGAGGGGCCGTGAGCGCGTCGAGCGCCGGGTCGCCGCAGATGATCTGCTGTTCGAGCCGTTGGAGCGCCGCGGAAGGATCGAGTCCCAGCTCCTCGGCCAGCCGTCTCCGCAGCTGGCGGTAGGTTCGCAGGGCGTCGGCCCGGCGATCGGACCGGTACAACGCCAGCATGAGCTGCGCGCTGAGGTGCTCCCGCAGCGGGTGTTGGTCCACCAGGCTCTGGAGCTCGGCGACCAACTCTTCCGCCCAGCCGCGCCGCAGGTCGGCGTCCAATCGCAGCTCGACGGCCTCGACCCGAAGCTCGTCGAGTCGGCCGATCTCCGCCTGCGCGAACGACTCGTAGGCGAACTCCTCATACGCACGCCCTCGCCAGAGCGCCAGTCCGTCGGTCAGCAGGACTGAGGACAACGCGGGGTACGACGGCGCCCACGCTCTCGCTTCCTCCACCAGGAGCTCGAACCGGTAGGCGTCGACGTGGTCGGGCTCGACCTGGAGGACATAGCCGGGACACCGGGTGGTGAGCACTGTGCCGTCCGACCGAGGGATACGGCCGGGCTCGAGCGCGGAGCGCAGCTTCGACACCTGGACCCACAACGCGTTGTGCCGATCGCGTGCCGGCTCCTCAGCCCACAGCTCGTCGATGATCTGATCCGTCGGGACCGCCTGGTTGGCGTGGATCACGAGAAGGGCCAGCAACGACCGCTGCTTGATCGGCCCCAAGGCCAGGCGCTCGCCGTCTCGCCACGCCTCGAGCTTCCCAAGGACACTGAACTCCATGGCCCTCTCCCGCCAGCAAGCGTAGGACGTGCTCGGTGCAATCGCCATGGGTGCGCGGCTGCCTTTCCACCCCTTTCTCCAAGGATGGCCGGGGGAGGTCGAGGACGAGGCCGAGAACGCTGTCGATCCGAGCGTGGGGCGCCAGGACCTTCGCCCGCCGCCGGTCGCGGCGTGACAGGTCCGGGATTCTCGCTGGAGCGACCGCTCGGCGCTATTTGGCAGCTACCCGATGACCACGCCTCGAGTCTGGGTGTCGTGCCGGAGCTATTTGTAGAACGCGTCGAACTCGTCGATGCGGAGAACAAGTTGTGCAGCGAGGCGTAGGTCGGGATGACAGAGCCGGAATCCCGTCGAACGCGCCACGGACATTCCTTGGTCGGAGACAGGACCTCATGTCCCGATACCCATCGAAGGGATCGGTCCCCTCGCCCGACCGGGCGGGGCCGCTGAGCGACCTCGCCCGGTGCGGTCCGCCCGGAACGCGTGACGGCGGGCGGTCGATGTCGTCAGGCCGGCTGCAGATAACGGTCGACGGCTCGGTCACCGACCTTCCGGCCGCGGACGAGGCCGTCGTCGACGGCGTGGCGGAAGTGGAAGCCGACGAGGATCCGGGACACGCCGTTCTCGTTCGCCGCCTGGGTGAAGCTGTTGTACGTGCGCAGCACCGGGTGCGGGTCGGCGCAGGTGCTGCCCGCGGGCAGCGTCAGGCTGCAGGTGGCGAAGTGGACGTTGTCGCCGAGGACGCGCTTCATGACCTGGGCGGCCGTGGCGCCTTCGACGGCGTGAGCCGAGTCGTGGTCAGGGATGGGTGGGGTGACCACCAGCGGGGTCCACGTCCCGTCCTTGGTCGTGGCTGGATTGCCGTCGGTGTCCGCGGCGCGGATGGCAGTGATGGGCCGCCAGAAGTTGTACAGGTACTTCGTGTCGAAGGAGCTGATGTAGCCATCGGCCATCGCCATGTTCATCAGGGCGAACAACCGGGCGGACTTCCACAAGTTGAGGTCCTTCTGGCCGGTGGCGGTACGAGCGATGCGGTTCCACTGCAGCGGGGAGCTCTCGACCCAGAACAAGGCGATCTCCGTCTGCTCCGCGCTGCGGTCGCTGGGGGTCGTCGTCCCGTCCCCCCCGAGCCGCTTGACCTCATTGACATCAGCGGCGTACTTCTTCGAATCCAAGGCATACGGAGGGCCGGGACGGTACTGCGCCGCGTCCTTCAACACGAAGGGCGTCACCTGCCCCCAGCCCGGCGCGAAAACGAAGGTGAACGGTGGTGTGAAGCGGTACTCGCCCGGCTGCGTACCCTGCGGGTAGGAAGCGTCGACGAGCAGCGTGTCCGAGCCGTCTCCAGTGCGCGCCGCCAGGATGGCTGCCGCGGAGGCCTGACCGAGCGCGATGCCCTTGCTCTTGGAGGGTCCGCCAGGGATGGCAGCCAGCGCCGCGGTGTAGTCGGCGTCCACCCCGGCGATCGCTGGGTCCAGACAGGTGGCCTGCGGGAAGACTGCGGTGGGAAGCTCGGCGATCGAGGCGACCAGCGTGTCATGGGCTGCGGCGGCCACGGCCGCCGCCGGCGAAGCCCCCGGTGTCTTCGGGAGACCAGCCACGTAGGGCTGGTAGCGGCGGTCGATGGCGTTCAACGCGTCGTGGATGGCGATGTGCATGATGGCGTACATGCGCGACTCGTGCAGTGGGTTCGTCGCCGGCGCCAGGCACGCGGTGATGGCGGCCTCTCCCGCATTCGCGTTCCACTTCATCACGGCGTTGTTGTCAGGTGCCTCTCCTGCGCCTGACGGTGCCTGCCCCGCAGCCACACCTGGCGCGAGGAACGCCCCGCAGGCCGAGACCGTCAAGACGGCGATCAGATGCTTCCTCATGGTTCCTCCTTGCCTTCTGACCCGAGGGGTTTCACCGTGCCGGCGGTCCAAATGCACACAGCTCGTCTCGGCTCGTCCCTCGTCATGGATGGGCTGGGAGCATCGCTGAAGGTCCAATCCACGAGCCATTGGCGTCGATGCTGGACGCGCGTCCGCGGTCCGACTTCGGATGCCCGAACCAGAGCGGACACCGACGCAAGTCCGATGGGCCTTCGCACGCCGGGCCCCCTCTCGCCAACGCCCGCCTTCTCAGAAAAACCCAACCCTCCGGGCGAGCCAACTCCGATCAGGCGACGCTGTCAAGCGTTCAATCTGAAGAAAGACACCGCGGATCGCTCGGCCGTTTTCTGCCAACACCTCCACATCGGGTAGACGCTGACGCCGTGGGGCACCCACGTCCCAGCAACCGTGCGTGCGCCTCGGCCACTGATCGAGATCCGCGATGCGCAACCGCCGTGTGCCACCCAGACACGGGACGTGGAGGGTCGCCGACACGAGGTCGGACAGAGGACCGACGTGATCGAGGTCGCTGCTACCGTCGTCCAGACCTCATGGCCATCACCAGCCCGTACGTCGCACCGGGCACCTCCCGCCGGTGAGACCGACTGCACGAAGGGAGGCTCGGTTGCGCGAGCCAGGAGTCGACGCCGGGCGGCCGGACGCCGAGGAGTGGCATTCGACCCAGGCCGACCTGGCGTCCGTGTGGGGCTCGGCCGTCCCCGTGGGGAGAGCGCCGCGGGTCCTCGGGTTGTTCGCGCACCCTGACGACGAGGTCTTCTGCGTCGGAGGGACGATCGCACGCTGTGCCGACGCGGGCGCGGTCACGGCGATCGTGTCGCTCACGCAGGGCGAGGCGGGCCAGATCCGCGAGGCGTCAACGGCTACCAGGCGTGTGCTCGGCGCGGTCCGGGTCACCGAGCTGCAGCACTCGGCTGACGCCCTCGGAGTGGACCACGTGACGTGCCTCGATCTCGGCGACGGGCATCTCGCAGACCAACCACCGGAGGCGATCGCCGCGATCGCCCGCGCGGTCATCGACGAGTTCCGGCCAGACGTCGTCGTCACGTTCGGACCCGATGGTGCCTTCGGCCACCCAGACCACGTCACTTCGTGCGTGGCCACGATCGACGCCATTCGGACCATGGCCGCGCCGCCGCGACTGCTGCACGCCCGGTTCCCGACGCACGGACCGATCCTCGTCGACCTGCTCGTCGAATGGCTCACCTCGAACGCGGAGCGATTCAGAGGCGATGCCGCGTTCGGGCATGCACTCAAGCTGTTCACGGACGGAACCTCGATGCTCGGGTTCGCTGCCGATCACCTCAGGATCGACTGGTTCCCCGCCGGTTCGTTCATCATCGAGCAGGGCGAACCCGCGGTCGAGCTGTTCTGCATCCTGTCGGGGTCGGCCACCATCGTGGTCGAGAGCGACGAGGGTGACATGTGGCAGCAAGCCACCATCGGTGCCGGCAGCTTCGTCGGCGAAGACGGGCTCGCATCCGGTCGACCGCGCAACGCGCACGTGATCGCGGAGAAGGACGTCACCTGTCTCGTGCTCGCGCCGGAACCACCGAGCCGATCCGCGGGCCGTGGTGCCGGGGCGGCCCCTCCGTCCGCAACGGAACCGAATGAGGAGGCAGCAACGCCGCTCGGCGACGACCTCGAGACCGGCTTCTCGGTCGACGTGAGGGCCGTGTTGGACCGCAAGGTGGCTGCACTCGCTGCGCACCGCTCGCAGTACGCGATGAAGCCCGACCTTCTCCCGCGCTCGATGCTCGAGCCATTGCTCGGAACGGAGCACTTCGCTGTCGCGGAGATCCCGAATGCCTGACCGAGCATCTTTGGCCGCCGCCCCCAGCCGTTCGACTCGCGCGTGGGCTCTCGACGCCATCGCATCCATCGAGGCGGACATGCGACGCTCCGCGGACACGCACCTCGTGACCTTCCCGCTGCCGCCAGCCTGGGGCATCGACCTCTACCTGAAGGACGAATCGACCCACCCGACCGGATCGCTCAAGCACCGGCTGGCACGCTCGCTCTTCCTCTACGGGCTCTGCAACGGGTGGATCGATGGAGGCGTCACCATCATCGAGGCCTCGTCCGGTTCCACCGCCGTGAGCGAGGCCTACTTCGCCCGCATGCTCGACCTGCCGTTCGTCGCGGTCGTCCCGGTGACCACCTCGCCCGAGAAGCTGGCGCTCATCGAGCAGAGCGGCGGTTGCTGCCATGTGATCGACGACGCCTCTGCCATCTACGCCGAATCGGCGCGACTCGCCGCGGAGTGCGGCGGTCTGTACCTCGATCAGTTCACCTACGCCGAGCGCGCCACGGACTGGCGGGGCAACAACAACATCGCCGAATCGATCTTCGAGCAGATGGCGCTCGAACGCCATCCCGTGCCGACGTGGATCGTCGTCGGTGCCGGCACCGGAGGGACGTCGGCCACGATCGGCCGCTACATCCGCTACCGCCGGGTGAAGACCCGGCTCTGCGTCGTCGATCCGGAGGACAGCGTCTTCGCCGACTACTTCGAATCCGGCGACCCCCACGTGACCTGTCGCCGTCCGTCGGGCATCGAAGGGATCGGTCGTCAGCGAGTGGAGCCGAGCTTCATCCGTGAGGTCGTCGATCGCATGGAGCGCGTCGAGGACGCGTCCTCCCTGGCGGCGATGCAGCTGGCCGCGGACCTGCTCGGCCGGTCGGTCGGAGGCTCGACCGGGACCAATCTCTGCGGTGCGTTCCGGCTCATCTCGGAGATGTTGGCGCAGGGTCAGACCGGTTCTGTCGTGACCCTGATCTGCGACGGCGGCGAGCGCTATCGGCACAGCTACTACGACGAGGGGTGGCTGGCATCACGCGGACTCGACCTTGCGCCGGCCCGCGAACGGTTGGAATCCTTCCTGTCGACGGGACTCGGCACCGGCCTCGAGCGACCGGCCGCGCAGAACGGTGCTCCGCCTGCCTGAGCCCTCGATCGTGGCGTTCTGGGGCGTCCTCGGATCACCCGATCGGGGGGATGACCGACGTCGCTGACGATGACACGGTCGTCATGTGCTGGCAGATGGTCGTGGCGGGCCGACCGCCTCGTCCAGGAGGCGAACATGTCCGATGCGAACGTGAACCAGCAGACCGACGGTCGTCACCGCGTGGTCGTGGTCGGTGGCGGCTTCGGTGGACTTCCGGCGACCCGTCTGCTGGCGCGCTCGAACGTCGACATCACGCTGATCGATCGCAGGAACCATCACCTCTTCCAGCCGCTCCTGTACCAGGTGGCGACCGGGATCCTCTCGCCGGGCCAGATCACGCCGGTGTTGCGGTACATCATGCGAAAGCACGAGAACGTGCAGGTCGAGATGGCCGAGGTCACGGGATTCGATCTCGAGCGCCGTGTCGTCAAGACGGTCACGTTCCCGACCGAGGAGCGGGAGTACCCCTACGACAGCCTCATCGTCGCGGCCGGAGCGGGACAGTCGTACTTCGGGCACGACGAGTACTCGCTGTTCGCTCCGGGGATGAAGACCATCGACGACGCCTTCGAGCTGCGCCGACGACTGTTCGGGGCGTTCGAGTTGGCCGAGAGCTCGGTCGGTGAGGCTCGGAAGCGGTTCTGGCTCACCATGGTGGTCGTCGGGGCCGGACCCACCGGTGTCGAGCTCGCAGGTCAGGTACGAGAGCTCGCGGCGCGGAGCCTCAACGGGAACTTCCGTAGCATCGACCCCGCCTCGGTGCGGGTGGTGCTGGTCGACGGAGGCCCCGAGCCCCTGGCGACCTTTGGCGGCCACCTGTCGTCTCGCGCCGCGAGCGAGCTGTCGAAGATGGGTGTGGAGCTCGTCATGAACACCAGGGTCGTGGGCGTCGACGCATTCGGTGTCGACATCGAAGGGCCCGACGGCAAGGACCGGATCACCGCCGGCACGACCATCTGGGCCGCGGGCGTTCAGGCGTCGCCGTTGGCGCGGATGCTGGCCGAGGCGACGGGAGCCGAGACGGACCGGGCCGGCCGCATCGCCGTGCTCCCCGATCTCAGCCTGCCTGGCCATCCGGAAGTGTTCGCCCTGGGCGATATGGCGTCGATCAACCACCTCCCTGGCGTCTGCGAAGTCGCCTTGCAAGGTGGCCTGCACGCCGCCAACACCATCCGCCGGCGGCTCAACGGCGACACCCGCGACGTCCCGTTCAAGTACCGCGACGTCGGGAGTGCGGCGGCCATCGGCCGGTTCAAGGCCATCGTCAACTTCCGTGGCGTCCGGCTCAGCGGATTTCCCGGTTGGGTCGTGTGGCTCTTCGTCCACCTGGCCTTCCTGAACGGCTTCGGGCATCGGATCTCGGCGCTGTGGCGGTGGGCCCGCTCGATGGTCGGCCGAGCCCGACCAGAGCGGTTCTTCAGCATGGGACACACGGGTGGTGATCTGAGCCTGCCGGACGAAGTGAAGCGACGGATCCTGCCCAGCCCCTTCCCGATATTCGACGAGCTGGAGAAGCTCCCCGAATCCGAAAGAGCGCGTCAGTTCAGCCCCCGGCACGGCGATCACTCCTAGGCCTGAACGCGTGGTCGTCCGTCCGGAGGGTGATCCGGCTCCACGCTGAGCGGATCACACCAGCGAGCGCGAGTACCGCGCCTCGCGCCCGTGAGGGTCCGGGCCGGTCACCTGCCGATCGAGCGCATCGTCCGACCACCCGTGCCGCTCGTAGAAGCGGCGCGCACCGCGGTTGGCCGCGTCGATCCAGAGCACGGCACGATCGAAGCCCGCTCGGCTCAGCCGGTCCATGGCGGTCGCCAAGAGGTCGCAGCCGGCGCCGCACCCCCAATGGTCCTGTGCGATCTCGAGCGCGTACACCTCAGCCGTTCGTTCGTCCCGACCCTCGGCCGCACCGATGACGACGAAGCCGACGAGCGCGCCGCTCTCGTCCTCGGCCACGAGCCGCCCCATCTGGGCTGTGGACCGACCGGCCCACGCTCGGAGCCGCCCGAGCACGTCGGGATCGGCCGGGCGCATCTCTCGGACCCGGTAGCTCACGATGCCAACGTACGCTCGCCCCGCTCGCCCCGCTCGCCCCGCTCGCCCCGCTCGCCCCGCTCGCCCCGCTCGCCCCGCTCGCCAGGCCGCCTCGCCCCGGTCGCGTTCGCGGCTCTCAGGGTTCGGGCGGTCGTTCGCTCGGTCGTCCGGCCGCCGCCTCAGAGCGCGAGGTGCTCGCACTGGGATCGATGAGTCCGAGTGCCGAGCGTCGTCTCAGCTGGCAGGCTCCCGTGGGAGCTCGCAAGCGCACCAGACGAGACAGCGGAGGACAGCATGACGAGGACCACGCCCGGCCACGCGAGCGGTGACCTCCCCGGCAAGCCGCCCATCGTCGACATGGCCACCTGGCAGGCGGCGCGCGACGAGCTGCTGGCCCGCGAGAAGGCGCACACCCGTGAGGGCGACGCGATCGCCGCGGCCCGGCGGCGGCTGCCGATGGTCGAGATCGACGCCACGGTCGACGTCATCGGGAGTGACGGGCCGGTCCCGTTCGTCGATCTGTTCGAGGGTCGCGACGAGCTCGTGATCTACCACTCCATGTGGTACGACGGCGCGCCGCACCAGGGGCAGTGCGAGGGGTGCACGTTCAACGTCTGGCAAATGGACGACGCCGTCTACCTCAACGCCCGGGGCGTCTCGTTCGCCGTCGTGACGTCGGGCCCGTGGGATGAGGTCGCTTCCTTCGTCGAGTTCATGGGTTACACCCAGCCCTGGTACTCGGTGCGGGGCGTGGAGGCGCAACTCTTGGCGGAAGAGGGACACATCATCTGCTACCTGCGCGACCGCGACCGCGCGTTCCTCACCTACTCCACGACCGGTCGTGGCAACGAGCCGGCCGACGGCGCCTTGGGCCTGCTCGACATGACGCCCTACGGCCGCCGGGAGGGGGGGGAGGACAACCCCGAGGGCTGGCCCGAGGCCCCTCAGGCCGGCTCGCCGGTCGGCGGCCATGGCGCGCCGATCTGCTGGTACTGGCGATCGGACGCCGACGGCGTCGCGACCTGGGGCCCGACCAGCCGGCCCGTGCCGCAGTGGACCCGCCCCGGCGCGACCCCCGTCGAGACCCTCGGCCGCCAGCGCGACGACCATTGACGAGGGGTTCCATCGGGCTGGACGTCGCTTCGCCACGCAGCGGCCGGTTTCGACGCCGAGCCGAGCGCCCCGCTGCCGCGGAGCGTCGTCCGATCGATGTGAGATACTCAGCCCCGACCCGGCCTGCCGCGGCACCGTCCACACCGCTTCCGCCCCCCACGGCGGTCCCTTCGGTGGCCGCGAGCTCGACGTAGGGGAGCGAGAACCGTGCTGCGCAACCCTGACCATGTGACGATCGCCGTGGCCGACGGGCCCGCGGCCATCGAGTTCTTCGCTGTGCTGGGATTCCGCAAGGGTCACGTCGCGATGATCGACGGGGGAGAGCCCGCTCGCTACATGGGCATGCCGACCATGAAGGCCCAGCACATCACGCTCGTGCTCGACGGCGTCGAGCCTCACTTCGAGATCCAGCTGCTCGTGTTCGACCCGGTGCCCGGGCCGGACCCCGGCGAGCACCCCACCAACCTGCGACGCCGGGGCTACAACCACCTCGCCTTTCGCGTCGACGACATCGAGGCGGTCACCGCCCACCTCCTCGCCAACGGCGTGAAGATGCTCAACGACGAGATGGACTACATCAGCCGCAAGCTCCGCTTCTTCGAAGGCCCCGAACAGATCACCCTCGAGCTCGTGGAATGGGTCGACACGGCCAAGCAATGATGCTCACGGCGCGCGACGCGCGCGATCCGCTCGTACGGCGGCGTCGTCGTCGCACCCTCTAGGAGAACCGGAGCTGCTCCCACTGGAGCTGACTGTCCCAGCCGTCGATTCTGTCGACCCAACCGGCGAGCACGTGCGCGGCCACGTCGGCGTCGTCAGTGATCGCGGCGTAGTGATGATCGGGTCCACCATCTCGATGTTCGACCTGGAAGCTCCCCGCCTCGTCGACGACCGCCTGGGCGTAGTCGTCGGGTTCACCCGGTCGTTCGAGGATCAGGAAGGCATCCTCGGACCGAGCGAGCAGTGAGCGCAGTAGTGCAGCCAAGTGAGTGGCGAGCGGCTCGACGCGCTCGTGCACGCTGCGCGTGCCATCGTGGATGAGGATCGGGAGCGCGGGCCGCTCGGGTGGTGCTGGCACGTCGCTGTGGCAGAGGTCGAGGATGCGCCGGACGAAGGCGTCCCGAGGCAGATGACCACCTCGCACGTCTTCGTACTGCGTCGAGCCGAGACGGAAGAACGGATCGCCGGCCAAGAGGAGCGGCAGCACCGGACGACGCTTCAGCTCGGCACGGGCCAGCTCGCGGTCGACCCACTCCGAAGACTCGGCTGCAGGCGTCATGACCACGACCACGGCGGCCGATCGGTCGACGGCGTCGCGCACCACGGCCGGCCACTGGCTGCCGTAGACGATCCCGGCATCGGACCAGATCGGAACGCCGTTCTCGGTGAACCACGCCATGAGCTGCTCGACGTAGGCCGAGTCGGTACGGCTGTACGAGACGAAGGCGTGTCTCGACATCGACGGGCACGCTAGCCAACGCCCGTCAGCGCGCCCGCGGCAGTCCGGCTGACCCGGGTACGAGCAGGCTCGCCGGCGCTGCGGGACAACCGCCGAACGGGGATCTCAGTCGAGCGGCTCGCGGTGCACCCACTCGACGAGGTCGTCGGACGCGAGCGCCCGCGCGCGCTCGGCGTAGCGGGCGAGGTCGGCGTCGTCGAGGAGGTCGCGCCACTGGCCGCTCGTACCCCGGCTGAAGAACGCGGCGGGGTCGATCCAGTGCTCCGGACCACCGCCGGGAACGGTCGTGTACGCCCTGTCGCGCATCGACACGAACGTCGCCGCCTGTACCAGGTGGGGCCACCGGTCCTCGTCGACGTCGATGCCGAGGCGCGCGGCCAGCTTGCGCATCTGCCCCTCCAGGTCGGCCTTCAGGTCGTCGTAGTGCAACCACACGACGTCGAGATCGTCGGCGGCGTGCCAGAACGTCTGCAGGTGCTCTACGGTGCGCCGCAGCGACGACCCGATCTGCGTCGGCGGCGTCTCGTCGTCGACCCACTGCCAGAAGCGGTCCCGCTCACCGTCGGGGCGCGGCGGCGGTGGCCGCAATGGTCCGAGCTCGATGCCGTCGATCGCTGCCGCCCGCTCGCGGGCCTTGAGGAACGCACCGACGTCCATGTTGTCGATGTGGTGGTCCATCGACAGGGCCACGTCGCGGGGGTCACGCCCGCCGCAGATGTACGTGACCGCCGGATCGTTGGGTATCCCGTCGAGCGGCGTGTGGGTCTTGATGAACCGGCGGTGCGTCTGGGCTTCCAGGTCCGCGAACACCTCCGTGCGGGCGCGGGTCACCATGTCGATCCACGGCGAGAGCGTGTCCAACGGGAGCGGGAGCTCCGGTTCCTGCAGGATGAGCAGCGCGCAGATCATCTGCGTCCACGTCGTCCCGCACTTCGGCGGCGTGCTGATGATGATGTCGCCGGGGCGGAGCTCGAATCCGTCCCAGCGGTTGCTGTCGTAGACGGTCCCCTCGTAGCGGCGCACGGCCGTCATCCTCGCAGCGGATCCGATCCCGTGAGGCTCAGAAGCTTGACCGCCCCATGTCGGCGGCGCCGCGCCCGATCGACAGATCGGTGCCGCGTTACCGATCGGAGCGGTCTGGTCGTTGTCGAGGTCACGTGAGTTGAAGCTCCCAGCGCCAGACGTCGCCTTCGTCGGGGTCGGCGATGGTGGCGGTGCGAATGAACCCGCAGTGAGCGAGCACAGCGGTGGAGGCGTTCGTGGTGGCGAGCGTGTGGGCGACGACACGTGTGGCTTGGCGGTCACGCGCCCGGTCGATCAGCGTTCGCGTCGCCGTGGTGGCCAGGCCTCGGCCTTGGCGGGCGGGGGCGATGGCGTATCCGATCTCGACCTCTCCCTCGGTGGGCGGCCCCTTGAACCCCCCGAAGCCGAGGAGGGCGCCGTCGTCGTCGAAGAACAGATGGGATCCCCACGGG
>JBKPRL010000150.1:0-8120 GCA_046734535.1 bacterium
TCGGCCCGGGCGAGGACCCGGTCCCCGAGAAGACCGTCAGCGGCGCCGAGCACGAAGCTCTCGGCGCGGACGGCGTCCGCACCGGCCGGTCCGAGCAGGTCGAACCCGGACAGCCGTCGGAGCGCGCCCGCCCGTGCGGCCTGGACCAGCTCGGCGGCGACCGCCTCGTCAGCCACGAGGCGACCGAGGGCGCCGGCCACCTGCCGCTCCGGCCAGCCTGGCCACGCGTGGGACGGCACGCCGGTCGGGCCGTGCGTGCCCGCGCCGTCGCCCGGATCGACGAGGTGCTCGAGCTGCCTGCCGACGTACAGGCCGAGGCCGGCGGGGAGCACCCGGCCGAAGGGGACGACGGCACCGGGCGACTGGGTCGGGAACGTGACGTGCCCGCGGGCCAGCAGCCGGTCGATGACGGGCAGCACGGCCTGGAGGGATCGCCGGACCTCGTCCTCGTCGGCCACCGAGTGGACGGTGCCGGGGTTGGTCGAGGCCAGCAGCACACCGCCGCTGACCGCCGGGCTGGAGACGTCGTTGGCCACCAAGGCGACGAGCGGACGGCGGTCACGGCTGACGGCCAGGTCCAGCAGGAAGCGCCGTGCCGCCTCGCCGTCGTCGGCCACCGCCGACAGGATTCGATCGCCGATGACCTGGGGATCGGTCCACCCGAGCCGGCCGGCATCGCCGACGAGCCTCCTCCAGGCCGCCGCTCCCCACCCCGCCAGCTCATCCACTGTGGCGGCACCCGGAGTCGTCGCCGCCGCTTCGATCAGACGCGACGCGCCGTACACCGGAGCGGTCGTGACGGCCGTGCCCCAGGCCGCTGACCGGCTGCCGCCCGCCGCCCGGTCGAGCGCCCACAGCCCGGCCAGGCCGGCCAGCACCTCGTCGGCGGCGCGGGCCACCGGCGCCTCGTCAGGTCCGGGCACGTGGTGGGAGGACACCGTCGCCGACGTGACGCGCACCAAGGCCCGGAAGCCGTCCGCGCCGAGGCTGGCGAGGAAGGCCGCCCGGGCCACCGGCGCCGAGCGCAGCGTGGCCAGGTAGCGCACGAGCGGGAGAGCCCCGGCGCCGTCGCCACCGAGCATGTCGCGCAGGTGCTCAGGGGTCAGCGCCGCCGCGACCATCCGGGCGTTGACGATTGCGAAGGTCGAGCCCGGGTCGTCGGACGCGGCGAACGGGTCGGTCACGGTGGCCCATCGCCCGCCCTGGTGGAGGGCCCAGCGGCCGAGGTCGGCAGGATCGAGCGCAACGGCGCGGTAGCGGCCGAGCGGGTCACCGTGCACGACGGCGCCGACGAGGTCCGAGAAGGTCCCCAGCACCGCTACGGCTTGACGGTGGACGTCGAGCGCGGCCGTGGCTCGGCGACCGGACGGCGAGCTCGACCACGGACCGGCGGGCATCCGCTCGTCCCGCACCGCCTCGAGCGCGCCGAGCAGCACACCGAGCGCCGCGAGGTCGTAGCCGAGGTAGCCGCTCACCGCATCCCGGCCGGCAACACCGGCCAGGACCCGGCCAAGGCGAGCCCGAGTGCGTCCGGACCGGCCGCGACCGCCACGGTCGCGTGCGCGGCGGCCCGCTCGAGATCGCTCGCGTCCTGGTCGGCGACCACGGCGCCGCGTCGAAGGTCGGCCGCGGCCCGCTCCAGCTGTTCGCGGGCGTGCAGGACCGCACCCGCGAGCGCGTCGGCGGTCGGACCGATCCAGGTGCGGTCGCCGGAGAGGCGGGTGAGCTCGTGGACGTGGGACCGGTCGAGCAGCGCGGCCAGCCGGCGCAGCTCGTCGGCCTCGACGCGGGCCCGGCGGGCCTGGGCCCGCAGGTCCTCGGGTGTGGTCATGGTCGGATCCTCGCGGTGGGTCTCCGGAGGATGTGCGTCAGGAGCGAGGATCCGGAAGCGGCTGGGGTCCCGGCTCAGGCCGGCACGGCGTGCCCTCGGTGGCGGCCGAGCGGTAGACGGCGTCGACCAGGCGGTGGGCGTCGACGGCGACCGCGAAGTCGGGCCACGCGGGCTCCCGCTGCTGGGCCGCTGAGAGGAACGCCCCGTCAGGGTTGGCCGGACCGACGAAGAGCGGTGTCGCGGCGGCCGCGAGCGCCTCACCCCCCATCCGGCCCTCGCCGCCGTCCGAGTCGGTCCACGTCACCGGTCCCCACCAGTCGTCGCCGTCGATGGCCACCCACCGCCGCTCGCAGACCACCTCCACCCGCCGGAGGCTGGGCCGGGCCAGGTTGTCGTGCCAGACCGAGGTCAGCGTGCCAGTGGCGCCATCGGCGAAGGCCATGGACACGGCCATGACGTCCTCGATGCCGTCCAGCTGGTGGAAGTGTGCGTCCCGCGCGGACACGGAGATCACGTCGCCGGCCAGGAAGCGCAGCATGTCGAGGTCGTGGATCGAGTGCTCGAGGAGCGTGCCCGCGCCGGCCTTGGTGCGGTCGCCTCGCCACGTCGAGCCGTAGGTGCCCTGCACCGGCAGGTACTGGTCGTCCCGGAACACGACCGCCATCACCCGCCCGGCCTCGGGCGCCTGGACCAGGTGGCGAGCCCAGACGAACGCGGGGGACCGCCGCAGGATCAGCCCGACCTGGTTCGTGACGCTGGACGGCGCGACCGTGGCCAGCATCTCCTCGGCCGCGGCGAGCGTGGTCGCGAGCGGCTTCTCGCAGAACACCGCAAGGCCCCGCTCGACCGCGGCGGCCACCAGCCGAGGGTGCTCGGAGGTCCACGAGCAGACGTAGACCGCGTCGCAGCCGTCGAGCACCTCCTCCTCGCTCGTGCACAGGGTGGAGCCGCTCGCCGCCGCGAACCGGGCTGCCCGCTCCTGGTCGGGGTCGTACACGCCGGCCCGCTCGACCTCGACTCCTGACCGCCGGATGAGCTTGGAGTGGAAGGTGGCGATCAGCCCGGCGCCCAGGAACCCCACCCGCATCCGCCGGAGGGTAGCGGCGCGGCCTCAGCGCCCGAACCGGTCGAGCGCGCCGCAGGCGATCAGCGCCCGAGCTCGTCGAGCGTCACGACGCGATCGGCGACGGCGTCGGCCTCGGCTCGGTCGTGGGTCACATGGAGGCCCGCGATCCCGACGTCCTTGAGCAGCCGGCGGAGGTCGAGGGCGAGGCGGTCGTGCAGCTCGCGGTCGAGGGCGCCGAGCGGCTCGTCCAGCAGCAGGAGCCGGGGCGACGGCGCGAGCGCCCGTGCCAGCGCGACCCGCTGCGCCTCGCCACCCGAGAGCGAGGCCACGCCGCGGCGCTCGAAGCCCGGAAGGCCCACGAGGTCGAGCAGCTCGGCCACGCGGCCGCGGATCTCGGCCTGGGGTCGCCCGGCCACGGACAGCCCGAAGCCGACGTTCCCGGCGACGTCCCGGTGGGGGAAGAGCTGGTGGTCCTGGAAGACCAGCCCGAAGCGCCGGCGGTGGGTGGGCACGCTCCGCAGGTCCACGCCGTCCCATGTCACCCGGCCGTGGTCGGGGACGAGCAGACCGGCGATGACCCGCAGCAGCGTGCTCTTGCCCGACCCGCTCGGGCCGAGTAGCCCGACGACCTCGCCGCCGCCGACGGTCAAGCCCACCTCGTCGAGCACGACGCGGTCGCCGAAGCGGACGGTTACGCCGTCGACGCCGAGCATGGAACCCGCGATGCCCTAGAAGCCCACGGCGTCGCCCCGCAGGCGATCGACGGCGAGGATGACCACCAGCGTCAGCACCATGAGCACGGTGGCCAGCGCGTACGACTGGGCCAGGTTGGCCGGGCTCGGTCGCCCCAGGAGCCGGGCGATGGCGATGGGCATCGTCTCGTTGCCGATCCGGGTGAGGAAGCTGGTGGCACCGAACTCGCCGAGCGAGATGGCGAAGGCGAAGCCGGCACCAGCGACGAGCGCGCGGCGCAGGAAGGGGAGGTCGATCTCTCGCCACACCCGCGCCGGGGAGGCGCCGAGCGTCGACGCGGCGTCCCGCAGACGGGGGTCGATCGATCGCAGGGTCGGCAGCACGGCCCGCACGACGAACGGCACGGCCACGACGGCATGGGCGATGGGGATGAGGACCCACGAGCCCCTGAGGTCCAACGGCCGGCGGTCCATGGTGATGAGCAGGCCGAAGCCGACGGTGACGGCGGACGTCCCGAGCGGCAGCATCAGGCCGGCGTCGAGCAGCGAGCCCCCTCGGCGGGAGGCGGCGATGACGACGGCCGCGCTCCCGCCGATGACGACGGCGATGACCGTCGCCAGCACGGCGAAGCGCAGGGAGGTGCCGACGGCGCCGAGCGGGTCGGCCACGGGACGGCTGGCCGGGCCGCGGCCGGGCGCAGCACCGAGGGCGCGCCACGCCGAGAGGCCGAGGCCGTCACGACCCCGCAGTGAGCCGGCGACCAGGCGGCCGAGCGGGATGACGACGATGGCGACCAGCCCAGCGACGGTGCAGGCCACCAGGGCACGCTGCCGGGCCGTCCGGGGTGACGTCGCCGTGCCCCGTGGGCGCAGGCGGAGCGCGACCGCCTGGCGCGACTGGACGTTGCTCCACCAGATCATGAGCCCGGTGACGGCGACGAGCTGCAGGAACGCCAGCGCGGCCGCCGCCCGCAGCTCGAAGGCCTGGGTCGTGAGGCGCCACACCTCGACCTCGATGGTCGGATGACGCGGCCCGCCGAGGATCCGGATGATCCCGAACGAGGTGAAGGTGAACAGGAACGTGATCGAGGCCGCGGCGAGCAGCGCGGGGCGTAGCAGCGGGAGCGTGACCCGGAGCATGACCTGGCGAGGTGAGGCGCCGAGCGTGCGGGCCGCCTCCTCGACCCGGGGGTCGAGCTGCCCCCACAAGGTCCCGACCGTACGGACGACCACAGCCAGGTTGAAGTAGACGTGGGCGATGAGGATCGCCCACACGGTCTGGTCGAGCGAGGCCGGGAGCAGGGCGAGGAAGGCCGCGCCGACCACCACCGTCGGAAGCACGAAGGGCACGGTGACCAGGGCCAGCACCACGCTGCGCCCGGCAAACCGGTAGCGGGCCAGCACGTAGGCCGGCAGCAGCCCGATGCCCAACGTGAGGGCCGTGCTGAGGGCGGCCTGCCACAACGTGAACCAGGCGACGGAACGCAGGCCAGGATCGCTGAGGACCTCGCGGATCCCGCGGACCGACAGCCCCCGACCGATGATGGCGGCCACCGGCCAGGCGAAGAAGACGGCGAGGAACGCGAGCGGGGTCCCGGCCAGCACCAACCGTGTGGTACGGCCCAGCGTGCCGTCCGCCCTCGACCGCCCTCGGTGGTCGGGCCGGCGCGCTCCCGTCACCTGAGCACGGTCTGCGTCCAGCGGGTGATCCACTCGTCGCGGTGTGAGGCGATGTCCTGGGGGCTGAGCGTGAGCGGGTGAGCCACCGGCGGTGCGAAGTCGGTGAACAGCTGCGGCAACGCGACGCCCTCGCGGACCGGGTAGACGAAGTTGCTCAGGGGCAGCTCGCCCTGGAAGTCCGGCCCCACGAGGAAGTCGACCAGCCGCCGGGCCTCGGCCTCGTGCGCCGTCCCCCGCAGGATCCCCGCGAACTCGACCTGACGGAAGCAGGTGGAGTCGACCGAGGCCGTCGTGGGTGTCGTCGGCTTGGGCTCATCGGCGTAGTAGATGGTGGCGGGCGGGCTGGAGGCGTAGCTGACCACGATCGGCCGGTCGCCCTGGCCGCCGCCGGCCGTGAACGAGGAGTAGTAGGCGGTGTCCCAGTCCTCGTCCACCTTCACGTCGTTGGCGCGGAGCTTCGACCAGAACTGCTCGTACCCGGGGTCGCCGAAGTGGGCCACGGTGGCCAGCAGGAAGGCCAGGCCCGGTGACGACGACGCCGGGTTCTGGACGACCAGCAGGCCCTTGTAGGCCGGGTCGATCAGGTCCTCGAACGACTGCGGTGGGCGCAGGCCCTTGTTCGAGAACCAGCCCTTGTCGATGTTGAGGCAGACGTCGCCGGTGTCGACCGGCGTCACCTCGTGGCCGGGCACGAGGCTCACCGTGTCGGGGGCGAGCTGGCCGAGCTGGGTCGACTGGTACGGCGTGAAGATCTTCCCGTCGACCGCTCGGGAGAGCAGGGTGTTGTCGACCCCCCACAGCACGTCGCCCTCGGGCCGGCCGGCGGTGAGGATGGCCTTGTTGACGAGCGTGCCGGCGTCGCCGCTCTTGGCGACCTTCACCGGGATGCCGGTGTCCTTCGTGAACTGGGCCAGCGCGTCCGGCTCGGTGAAGGCGTCGTAGGTGAGCAGCGTCAAGGCGGCGGCTGGCGCGCCCGAGCCTCCGCCGCCCGAGCCTCCGCCGCCCGAGGAGGTGCGGCCTGACGAGCTGCTCCCGCAGGCCGGGAGCACGAGCAGTGCGGCGAGCACCGCGGGAGCGAGCGCGATCAGGCGCCGGCGCATGGCGGACCTCCAAGGGCGAGGGGCTGGATGACGAGGAGGGTGCCGGCCTCCAGGTGGACAGCCGTTGGGGACGGGGACGGCGTCGATCCCGCCGATGCCGTTGATGCTGACGGGGCGGCAGCGACCTCGTTGCTGATGCCCCGGCCCGAGCCCGGGGTCAGCGGCTCGGCGCGGAGGGGGTAGCGCAGTCCGGTCGTCGTGATGCCGGTCGCGGCGCCGTGGACCGGGAGCAGCGACACGATGGTGCCCGGCGGGGCGTCGATCGCCGCCGTACCCGGGCCGTGGAGGACCACCACGTGGGCCGGTCCCCACCACAGCTCGACCTCGCGGTCGGCCAGGGCGGCCGAGGCGAAGGCCAGCAGCACGCCGAGCTCGTGGTCCAGGCGGCGGTCGTCGGGGTGGGGGCCACCGACACCGATGAGCCGGGTGCAGCCGCGCTCGACGGCGGCGGCGAGGGCGAGCTCGGTGTCCGTGGCGTCCTTGTCGGGGCGGTGCCGCTCGACGGGCGTGCCGCGTGCGCCGACCTCGGCCAGCGCCGGCTCGGAGACGGAGTCGAGGTCGCCGACCAGGAGGTCGACGTCGAGGCCGAGCGCCATCGCGTGGTCGAGCCCGGAGTCGGCGGCGATGACCATCCGGTCGGCGGGCAGGCGGGCCACGACGCCAGGGTCGATCCCCCCTCCCCCGATGACGATGACGGCCGTGCGAGCCACCGCGCTTCCCTCCGCTGGCATTACCCAGATCAGGTTCGCGGGTCGGTGACGGCGGCCACCCTCTCAGCCCGACGGTCCTCCGAGCTCCCCGTTGTCGAGCACGGATGGTACCCCCCGGCGGCTCGTCAGCGTGAACGCGGCGAGGGAGGCGATCACGATCACCATGCCGATGGCCTGCACCCGTGTGACGGTCTCGCCGAGGATCAGGAACGCCCAGAGCGTGGCCAGGGCCGGGTTGCCCACCTGGAGGATGGCGATCGTCGAGACGGGCACACGGGTCTGCGCCCAGGCCAGCAGGCCGTGGCACATGGTGCCCGTGAGGACGGCGAGCAGGATGATGTACTTCCACCCTGCAGCCGGCACCTCCCAGAGCTTGCCGCTGATGGCGGCGATCGGGGCGAGGAAGATCGCCGCCAGCACTGCCACCGTGGTCATGAACTCCGAGGTGCCGAGCACGGCGCGGGCCCGCCGGGCCGACAGCAGGTAGCCCGCCCACATGCCCATCGCGATGAAGGCCAGCAGGTTGCCGGTCGGGGTGCTGGTGCCGCTGGTCGGCGCCGTGAAGAGGATCACCGCGACGCCGGTGAGGGCGATGGCGCCGAAGGCGATCGACAGCCCCCGCACCCGCTCGTGGAAGAGGAGCGCGGCGAGCGGCACCACCGCGACCGGTACGAGGCTGCCGATGAACTCCGCGTTGGCGACGCTCGTCTTCGTGACCGCGACGAAGAACAGCGCGATGTCGGCGGCGAAGAACACGGCGCTCGGGCCGGCCAATCGCGTCGCTCTCTTGGAGAGGCGACCACCTCGGCGGTGCAGGACGACCATCCAGATCGCCGAGCCGAAGATGAGCCGCCAGGCGGCTGTCGCCAGCCCGGGCGCGCCGATCTCCTTGACGATGGTCGAGCCGAGCGAGAGGCCGAACTGCGCGCACAGCACCGCGGCGAGGCCGATCGTCGCCCATCGGCCCGGCGAACGCACAGCGGCCAGACGCGCGGTGGTCACTCCTGCCCGTCGCGGTGGATGTCCGGCTCGAGGTAGATC
>JBKPRL010000151.1:0-20890 GCA_046734535.1 bacterium
CTTCATCCCGGTCGGCACCGTCGTCCACAACGTCGAGCTGCGGCCCGGCCAGGGCGGCAAGATGGCCCGCTCGGCCGGCTCCAGCGTGCAGCTGGTGGCCAAGGAGGGCGACTACGCCTCGCTCCGCCTGCCCAGCACCGAGATGCGCCGCGTGCTCATCGACTGCCGGGCCACGGTGGGCGAGGTCGGCCACTCCGAGCACGAGCTCGTGAAGATCGGCAAGGCCGGCCGCAACCGATGGAAGGGCGTCCGCCCGCAGACCCGCGGCGTCGCCATGAACCCCGTCGACCACCCCCACGGCGGTGGCGAGGGCAAGACCTCGGGTGGCCGCCACCCGGTGTCGCCCGCCGGCAAGCCGGAGGGTCGCACCCGCAACAAGAAGAAGCCGTCCCAGCAGCTGATCATCCGCCGTCGCCGCACGGGCAAGGGCCGGAGGTAACCGATGCCGCGCAGCCTGAAGAAGGGCCCCTTCGTCGACGAGCACCTGCTCAAGAAGGTGGACACCATGAACGCCGCCGGGGAGCGCCGGGTCATCAAGACCTGGTCCCGGCGCTCGACGATCATCCCCGACCTCGTCGGCCACACCGTGGCCGTCCACGACGGGCGCAAGCACGTGCCCGTCTTCATCACCGAGTCGATGGTCGGGCACAAGCTGGGCGAGTTCGCCCCCACCCGCACCTTCCGGTTCCACGCCGGCCAGGAGAAGAACGCGAAGGGGAGAAGGTGACCGGTCCCAAGACCAACGAGGGCGGGACGGTCGCCGGCGAGCGCATCGGCACCCGCGCCACCGCCAAGTACCTGCGCGGCTCGGCCACCAAGGCTCGCCAGGTGCTGGACCTCATCCGTGGGCTCGAGGTCCAGCGGGCCGAGGACGTGCTGCGCTTCACCGACCGGGAGATGGGCGCTGTCATCCGCAAGGTGCTGGCATCGGCCGTGGCCAACGCCGAGCACAACGACAGCCAGGGTCGGGACGAGCTCTACGTCGCCGCCTGCTTCGCCGACGAGGGCCCGACGCTCCGTCGCTTCCGGCCCCGCGCCCGTGGCCGCGCCACCCGCATCCGCAAGCGGACCTGCCACATCACCATCGTCGTGGCCCGCCTGTCGGAGGAGGAGCTGGAGCGCAAGCGCCGCCGTGAAGAGGCGCAGCGGCCGACCGGACGCCGGGGTGGACGCGCCGGTGTCGCGCCGACCGCGTCCCGCCGTGCCCGCGTCGCCAAGAGCCGGCAGGCCGCCGCCGCGAAGTCGGCTGTCGACGAGACGGTGGACACCGGGGCGACCGCGGACGAGGTTGTCGACACCGACGTCGTCGAGGCGGATGCCGCCGACACCGAGGCCATCGAGACCGGCGAGGTCGAATCGGCCGAGGTGGACGAGGCGGGCGACGACACGGCGCCGTACGGGCCAGGCAGCCACGCGGCGCTCGAGGACGACGAGCAGCCAGAGGGCTTCGCCATCAAGGGCAACGCCGACTCGATGCTCTACCACGTGCCCGGCAGCCACTTCTACAACCAGACGAAGGCCGAGGTGTGGTTCGCCACCGAGGAGGACGCGGAAGCGGCGGGCTTCGCGAAGCCGCCGAGCCAGCGGGCCGCCGACGAGGCCGAAGAGACCGACGACACAGAGGACGACAGCTGATGGGCCAGAAGGTCAACCCCTACGGCTTCCGGCTGGGAGTCACCACCGACTGGAAGTCGCGCTGGTTCTCCGAGCGCGACTACAAGGACTACCTCACCCAGGACTGGAAGATCCGCCGCTACCTCATGAGGGAGCTCGAGTCCGCCGCGGTGAGCCGCGTCGACATCGAGCGCACGCGTGACCGCGTCCGCGTCGACGTCCACACCGCCCGGCCCGGCATCGTCATCGGTCGCCGTGGTGCGAAGGCCGACGAGCTGCGCGCGGAGCTGGCCAACATCACCGGCAACAACCGGGTGCAGCTCAACATCCAGGAGATCAAGTCGCCCGAGCTCGACGCCGCCCTCATCGCGCAGGGTGTCGCCGACCAGCTGGCCAACCGCATCGCCTTCCGCCGGGCCATGAAGCGGGCCGTCCAGAACGCGCAGAAGGCCGGCGCGCTCGGCATCCGGGTCCAGTGCTCGGGCCGTCTCGGTGGTTCCGAGATGAGCCGCACCGAGTGGTACCGCGAGGGCCGGGTGCCGCTGCACACGCTGCGGGCCGACATCGACTACGGCTTCCGTGAGGCCCGCACGACCTCCGGGCGCATCGGCGTCAAGGTCTGGATCTACAAGGGCGACATCCTCCCCTACAAGACGCAGGCCGAGGACAAGATCTCCCGCGAGGCGGCGATGGCCGTCGGCGAGACCTCGGGCCAGGGCCAGCCCCGCCGCGTCGTGTCGTCGGGTGCGCCCCGGCGCCGGCCCGAAGAGGTCGAGGCTCCGCTCGAGGAGGCCGCCGCCACCCTCATCAAGGAGGCGGATCCCGAGCTGGAGAAGCTCCTGGACGAGGAAGAGGAGATCGCCCGCCGCACCCGTCAGATCCACGAGGCCCCGCACTTCCGCGCGGACGAGGACTGATCACTCATGTTGATGCCCCGCAAGGTCAAGCACCGCAAGCAGACCCGAGGCCGCCTCAAGGGCGTGTCCAAGGGCGGCAACGCGCTGGCGTTCGGTGAGTACGGCATCCAGGCACTCGAGCCGGGCTGGATCACCGCGCGCCAGATCGAGGCTGCCCGCATCGCCATGACCCGCCGCACCCGTCGGGGCGGCAAGGTCTGGATCAACGTGTTCCCGGACAAGCCGGTCACGCAGAAGCCGGCCGAGACCCGCATGGGCTCTGGCAAGGGCAACCCCGAGCGCTGGGTGGCTGTCGTCCGCCCGGGCCGGATCCTGTTCGAGCTGTCCTACCCGAACCAGGAGGTGGCCAAGGAGGCGCTCGACCGTGCCATCCAGAAGCTGCCGCTCAAGGCTCGGGTCATCTCGCGCGAGGAGACCTTCTGATGCCGAAGCCAGGCGCGGACCTCGCCGAGCTCGACCTCACCCAGCTGCTGGGCGAGCTGGCGATCGCCAAGGACACCCACTTCAAGCTGCGGCTGCGCAACGCCACCGGCCAGCTCGACAACACGTCCGAGCTGCAGCGCGTGCGCCGGCAGATCGCTCGCATCAACACCCACATCCGGCAGCGGGAGATCGCCGCGGCCGAGGCCGTCGAAGAAGGGAAGGCCCGCTGATGGCCGACGATCCCACCACCGGGGCCGACCCCCGCCACGCCCGCAAGGTGCGCGACGGCGTCGTCGTCTCGAACAAGATGGACAAGACCGCCGTCGTCGCCGTCGTCGAGCGCGTGCGCCACGCCAAGTACGCGAAGTTCGTCAACCGGACCAAGAAGCTCTACGTGCACGACGAGGCCAACGACGTCAACGTCGGCGACCGCGTCCGCGTGATGGAGACCCGGCCCTCCTCCAAGCTCAAGCGCTGGCGGGTGGTCGAGGTGCTGGAGAGGGCGAAGTGACGCCATGATCCAGCAGGAGTCCCGCCTCCGCGTCGCCGACAACAGCGGCGCCAAGGAGGTCCTCGTCATCAAGGTGCTGGGCGGCACGCGCCGCCGCTACGCCTCGATCGGGGACATCTTCATCGCCACGGTGAAGGACGCCATCCCCGGCGCGGCCGTGAAGAAGGGCGACGTCGTCAAGTGCGTCGTCGTCCGCACCAAGAAGGAGAAGCGCCGCCCCGACGGCAGCTACATCCGCTTCGACGACAACGCGGCCGTCCTCATCAAGGACGACCAGACCCCGCGAGGGACCCGCATCTTCGGACCGGTCGGGCGCGAGCTGCGCGACCGGCGGTTCATGCGGATCATCTCCCTCGCCCCGGAGGTGCTCTGAAGTGCGAGCGCAGCGAGTGCTTCAGGACGACGGCGCGAGCGCCAGCTCGCCCGGCGTCGATGGGTTTGGGGCGCGAGCCCCAAGGAGGCAGAGATGAAGCTGAGGAAGGGTGATCCGGTGGTCGTCCTCTCCGGCAAGGACAAGGGCAAGGAGGGCACCGTCCTCCGCGTCCTGCCCAAGGAGAACAAGGTGATCGTCGAGGGCGTCAACATCGCCAAGAAGCACCAGCGGCCGGTCCGGGCGACCATGCAGGCCGGCATCATCGACAAGGACATGCCGATCCACGCCTCGAACGTGGCGTACGTCCACAAGGGCAAACCGACCCGCCTCGGCTACCGGGTCGACGAGGACGGCACGAAGGTCCGCGTCGCCCGCCGCACCGGAGAGGTGATCGGATGAGCGAGCAGAGCGAGCGAATGGCCCGAGCGGCCGAGAGCGGGGATCGATGAGCTCCACCGAGACCGCCACCGCCACGCGTCCGGCGCCACGCCTGAAGCAGCGCTACCAGGACGAGATCCGAGCCCGTCTCATGGAGCAGCTCCAGCTGACCAACGTCATGCAGGCGCCCCGCTTCGAGAAGATCGTCATCAACATGGGCGTCGGTCGGGCCACCGCCCAGCCGTCGCTCATCGAGGGCGCGGTCAAGGACCTCACCGCGATCAGCGGCCAGAAACCCATCGTGACCAAGGCCCGCCGTTCGATCGCCGGCTTCAAGCTCCGCGAGGGCCAGTCGATCGGCGTCAAGGTGACCCTCCGGGGCGACCGCATGTGGGAGTTCTTCGACCGCCTCGTCAGCGTGGCCATCCCCCGCATCCGCGACTTCCGCGGCCTGCCGGCCAACGCGTGGGACGGCCGGGGCAACTACACCTTCGGCGTCAACGAGCAGGTCATCTTCCCGGAGATCGACTACGACCGGGTCGACCAGGTCCGGGGCATGGACATCACCATCGTGACCACGGCGACGACCAACGAGGCGGGCAAGGCGCTCCTCGACGCCTACGGCTTCCCCTTCAAGCGGGAGGCCGACGACAGCGCGGCTGATCTGACGCCGAAGCGGCGCACGGCGCGGGGTAGGGGCGCCCGCGGCGGCCGGCCGGCGCGGAAGAAGTGACAGGGACCGGAGGACGTTCGTAGATGGCCAAGAAGGCACTGATCAACAAGCAGCAGGCCAAGCCCAAGTTCAAGGTGCGGGCCTACACGCGCTGCCGCCGCTGCGGTCGGGCGCGGGCCGTGTACCGGAAGTTCGGCCTGTGCCGCATCTGCGTGCGCGACCTCGCGCACGCCGGTGAGATCCCCGGTCTGACCAAGTCGAGCTGGTGAGAGGAGCGACCGCCGATGATGACCGATCCGATCGCTGACATGCTCACCCGCATCCGCAACGCCAACGTGGCGATGCACGACCAGGTGAACATGCCGGCCTCCAAGCAGAAGGTGGCACTGGCCACCATCCTCGAGCGCGAGGGCTACATCAAGGGCTACGAGGTCAACCCGGCGTCGGAGGGCCCGGGCGATGTGCTCACCATCAGCATGAAGTACTCGCCCGACCGGGACCGCACCATCAGCGGGTTGCGTCGCGTCTCGAAGCCGGGCCTGCGCCAGTACGTCAAGGCCGACAAGGTCCCTCGGGTCCTCGGCGGTCTCGGCGTCGCCGTCCTGTCCACCAGCCACGGGCTCATGACCGACCGCGAGGCGCGCCAGCGCCGCGTCGGCGGCGAGATCCTGTGCTTCGTGTGGTGACGGAGGTCCTGAGATGAGCCGCATCGGCAAGGCCCCGATCACCGTCCCGAACGGCGTGGACGTCACGATCGCCGGGGACACCGTCACGGTGAAGGGCCCGGGCGGCACGCTCTCCCGGTCCATCCCCGGTTCCATCTCCGTCCGTCAGGACGAGGGCACGCTCGTGGTCGAGCGGCCCGACGACGAGCGGGAGAGCCGCAGCCTCCACGGGCTCACCCGGAGCCTCGTCAACAACATGGTCGTCGGTGTGACGACCGGCTTCACCAAGGAGCTGGAGATCGTCGGCGTCGGCTACCGGGCGGAGGCCCAGGGGCCGGCCACGCTGCGCCTCGCCCTCGGCTTCAGCCATCCCGTCATGGTCAACGCCCCGGACGGGGTCACGTTCGAGGTCCCCCAGGCGACGCGCATCGTCGTCAAGGGGATCGACAAGGAGAAGGTCGGCCAGGTCGCGGCCGACATCCGCTCTCTGCGCAAGCCCGAGCCGTACAAGGGCAAGGGCGTGCGCTATTCGGGTGAGCGGATCCTGCGCAAGGCCGGCAAGGCCGGGAAGAAGTAGCCATGACCCACGTAGCGCGTCACACCTCGCGAGTCCGCCGCCACAAGCGGGTCCGGAAGTCGATCGTCGGCACCGCGGCGCGTCCGCGGCTCGCGGTGTTCCGCTCCAACAAGCACCTCGTGATGCAGGTGATCGACGACGAGGCGGGTCGCACCCTGGCCGCCGCCTCGACCCACGAGGCCGCCGTCAAGGCCGACGGCGGGACCGCGTCGACGGCGGGCGCGAGCCGGGTCGGCACGCTGATCGCCGAGCGGGCCAAGGCCGCCGGCGTCGACAAGGTCGTGTTCGATCGAGGCGGGTTCCTCTACCACGGGCGGATCGCGGCTGCCGCCGACGCCGCCCGCGAAGCCGGACTGGAGTTCTGATGGCCGTCACCGATGCCGCCGGCCTGCGCGAGTCGCGGGTCATCGCCATCAACCGCGTGGCCAAGGTCGTGAAGGGCGGTCGCCGCTTCTCGTTCACCGCGCTCGTGGTGGTCGGGGACGGTGCCGGCCGGGTCGGCCTGGGCTACGGCAAGGCCAAGGAGGTGCCCCTGGCCATCCAGAAGGGCACCGAGGAGGCCAAGAAGAACCTCTTCGAGGTGGCGCTGGCCGGCTCGACCATCACCCACCCGGTCATCGGCCGGTTGGGCGCGGGCCGGGTCATGCTGAAGCCTGCCGCGCCGGGTACCGGCGTGATCGCCGGCGGCGCGGCGCGGGCCATCCTCGAGGAAGCCGGCATCCACGACGTGTTGGCCAAGTCCCTCGGCTCGTCCAACGCCATCAACGTCGCCCGCGCGACCATCGAGGGCCTGCGGTCGCTGCAGCGCCCGGACGAGGTGGCGAAGCGGCGCGGCCTCGAGGCCGACGAGTTCGTGCCCAAGGGCCTGCTGAGCGCCTACACCGAGACCCGCCGGTCGCTGATCGCGCCGGCCGAGGCAGAGGGCTGATCGTGGCGGCGAAGGACGAGACTGCGAAGGATGCCGCCGCCACGAGCGGCGACACGATGCTGAAGGTGACCCAGGTGCGGTCGCAGATCGGCACCAAGCCCAAGACGAGGGGCACGCTGCGGGCGCTCGGCCTGCGCCGGCTGGGCGACTCCAACGTGCTGCCCGACCGGCCGGAGATCCGGGGCATGTTGCACCGCGTCCCCCACCTGGTGACGGTCGAGAAGATCGATTCGAAGGAGACCTCCTGACATGCGCGTCGACGAGCTGAAGCCGGCTCCCGGCTCGAGCAAGCCCCGCCGCCGGGTCGGGCGGGGCATCGCCGGGCACGGCGGCAAGACGGCCGGCCGGGGCACGAAGGGCCAGAAGGCCCGCAACACGGTCCCGCGCGGCTTCGAGGGCGGCCAGATGCCGATGAAGCAACGGGTGCCCAAGCTGAAGGGCTTCAACAACCCCTTCCGCATCGAGTACCAGGGCATCAACCTGGACGTGCTCGAGGCCAGCGGGCTCACCGAGGTCACCCCGGAGTCCCTCCACGCGCACGGCCTGACCCACAAGGGCGCCCTCATCAAGGTGCTGGGCCGGGGCGAGATCACCCGCGCCGTGCACGTCACGGCGCATGGCTTCTCGAAGGCCGCTGCAGATGCGATCGCGGCAGCAGGGGGTACCGTTACGACCTTGCCCCTCCCCTACGCGTCGGGCCGTCCGCCGGCCAAGGGCAACCAGTTCACCAACCGCTGACCTCACCCAGTCCTGGTCCCGGCTGCCTCCGAGGAGCGACGGCGTGTTCGCCAACCTGAAGAACGTCCTGAAGATCCCGGACCTGCGGAACAAGGTGCTGTTCACGCTGGGGATGGTCGCCCTCTACCGCCTGGGGGCCAACATCCCGGTGCCCGGCATCGACCTGGGCCAGGTCGCGCAGCTGCAGGAGCAGGCGCAGACGCAGGGCGCCATCGGCTTCCTCAACCTCTTCTCCGGCGGCGCGCTCAGCTCCTTCGCCGTCTTCGCGCTCGGGATCATGCCGTACATCACCGCGTCCATCATCATGCAGGTCCTGGGCGTGGCCATCCCCAAGCTGCAGGAGTGGCAGGACCAGGGCGCGGTCGGCCAGCGCAAGATCACCCAGTGGACCCGTTACCTGGCACTGGCCATCGCCACCCTGCAGGCGACCGGCCTGACCTTCATCTTCGGCCGCGGCTACGGCGGCTCGCTGCTCGGCCAGAACGGCCCGAACGTCCAGCTCCTGCCCGACGGGACCTCGAACTGGCGCTACCTGATGATCATCATGACGCTGGTCGGCGGCACCGCCATCCTGATGTGGATCGGTGAGCTGATCACCCAGCGGGGCATCGGCAACGGCATGTCGATCCTGATCTTCTCCTCGGTCGTCAGCCGCCTGCCCTACGCCTACTACGCCGTGCTCCAGCAGAAGGAGCTGATCTTCTTCCTCTTCCTGGTCGCGATCAGCCTCCTCGTCCTGGTGGCGATCATCTACGTCGAGCTCGGCCAACGCCGCATACCGGTCCAGTTCGCCAAGCGCGTGGTGGGCCGGCGGATGTACGGCGGCCAGAGCACCTACATCCCCCTCAAGGTGAACCAGTCCGGCGTCATCCCGATCATCTTCGCCAGCTCGCTGCTGCTCCTGCCCGTGCTGATCACGAACCTGCTCGGCAACTCGACCGAGGGCTGGCGGCGCTCGCTCACCACGTTCATCAACAAGTGGGTGGTCAACCAGACCAACCCCGTCCACCTGCTGATCTACGGCGCCATGATCGTGGGCTTCGCCTACTTCTACAACGCCATCGCCTTCGACCCCGCCAAGCAGGCCGACCAGCTGCGCAAGCAGGGTGGCTTCATCCCGGGCATCCGCCCTGGCCCCCAGACCGAGCGCTACCTGTCGAAGACCCTGAACCGCCTGACGCTCCCCGGCGCCGTCTTCCTCGCGATCATCGCCCTCCTGCCGTCGATCGTGCTGGCGCTGGGCAACGTCCAGAGCTTCCCCTTCGGCGGCACGTCGGTGCTGATCGCCGTGGGCGTGGCCCTCGAGACCATGAAGCAGATCGACAGCCAGCTGATGCTGCGCAACTACGAGGGCTTCCTGAAGTGAACCTGGCCGGCCGTCACCACGGACGGGCGGTGCACGCTTGATCCCGGGCATCCGGATGGTGGTCGTCGGCCGCCAGGGAGCAGGCAAGGGCACCCAGTGCGTCCGGCTGTCGCGCCACTACGTCGTGCCCCACATCTCGACCGGGGACATGCTGCGCGCCGCCGTCAAGGAGGGCACGGAGCTCGGCCACCGCGCCGACAGCATCATGAAGGCCGGGAGCCTGGTCCCCGACGACGTCATGATCGGCATCGTCGAGTACCGCCTGGGCCGGCCCGACGCGATGACCAGGGGTTACCTCCTCGACGGCTTCCCCCGGACGGCGGCGCAGGCCGAGGCGCTCGACGACATCACGGCGAAGAACCCGCTCGATCTGGTCATCGACCTCGATGTGCCCCGGGAGATGGTGCTCGAGCGGCTGTCCAGCCGCCGGGTGTGCCGGGATTGCGGCACGAACTACCACTCCACGGGCATGGAGCGGCGGCCGTGGATCTGCGAGGTGTGCAGCGGCGACGTGATCCACCGGGAGGACGACACCGAGGACG
This sequence comes from bacterium, assembly GCA_046734535.1. Lineage (GTDB taxonomy): Bacteria > Actinomycetota > Acidimicrobiia > Acidimicrobiales > Ilumatobacteraceae > DASTFY01. The sequence continues at coordinate 9,706 of JBKPRL010000151.1, forward strand.
CCATCAACCGCCGCCTCGACGGCTACGAGACCCAGACCCGCCCGCTCATCGACTTCTACGCCACGCAGGGCCTGCTCGTGCGGGTGAGCGGGGTCGGCTCGCCGGACGAGGTGCTGATCCGCCTCATCGCCGCCATCGAGTCCCGCCGCCGCAGCCCCCTCGTGGGGTAGGTCGTCGTCCCCATCCACCGCGGACCGGGTCGAAGTGCGACCACAACGCGCCATCCGTGGCGCGTTCGCGACACACGTCCGCCTGCGTCGCGGGGGCTCTGAGCAGCGGCGACGCCCCCGGAAGGCCGGGCGCGGGGGACTTGGCACTCGCGAACCCCGGCGGTAGCATGGCTCTTCGGCCTGTTCGTCTTGCCGACCCCGCGTGGACCTGGCATCGAGGTCGGCCTCGACGCGCTAGCCACGACCCGTTCAAGTTCTATCGAGAGTAGTCGACGGAGGAGCCTGCTCTGCCGAAACCGAGGGAAGACGCGATCGTGCTGGAGGGCACGGTCGTAGAGCCCCTCCCGAACGCCATGTTCAGGGTGGAGCTCGACAACGGCCACAAGGTGCTGGCCCACATCTCCGGGAAGATGCGCATGAACTACATCCGGATCCTTCCTGGCGACAAGGTCCAAGTCGAGCTGACTCCGTACGACCTCAGTCGAGGTCGGATCACGTACCGCTACAAGTGAGAGACCGATGAAGGTTCGCCCCAGCGTCAAGAGGATGTGTGAGAAGTGCAAGGTGATCCGGCGCCACGGCCGGGTCATGGTCATCTGCGAGAACCCGCGCCACAAGCAGCGGCAGGGCTGACGAGGCCCGGAGGAAGGCACAGCAATGGCTCGAATCGCCGGCGTCGACATCCCGCGTGAGAAGCGGGTCGAGGTGGCGCTGACCTACGTGTTCGGCATCGGCCGGACCACCGCGCAGAAGGTGCTGGACGAGAGCGGCATCAGCCGCGACACCCGGGTGCGCAACCTGACCGAGGACGAGGTGGTGCGCATCCGCGCCTACGTCGACCAGCACCTGCGGGTCGAGGGCGACCTCCGCCGCGACGTGGCCCAGGACATCAAGCGCAAGATCGAGATCGGCTGCTACCAGGGCGTGCGTCACCGCAAGGGGCTCCCGGTGCACGGCCAGCGCACGCACACCAACGCTCGCACCCGCAAGGGCCCACGCAAGACCGTGGCCAACAAGAAGAAGGCAGTGAGGAAGTAGGCGATGGCCAAGCCCAAGCCCGGCGGACGCCGGCCCCGCAAGCGCGAGCGCAAGAACGTCGCCTTCGGGATCGCGCACATCAAGAGCTCGTTCAACAACACGATCGTCAACATCACCGACACCGAGGGCAACACCATCGCCTGGGCGTCGGCCGGGAACGTGGGCTTCAAGGGGTCGCGCAAGTCGACCCCGTTCGCGGCCCAGCTGGCCGCGGAGAAGGCGGCCAAGGCGGCCATGGAGCACGGCGTGCGCCGGGTCGAGGTGCACATGAAGGGCCCGGGTTCGGGCCGTGACACCGCGATGCGCTCGCTGCAGAACACCGGCTTGGAGGTGACCGCCATCAAGGACGTCACCCCCGTGCCTCACAACGGTTGCCGCCCGCCGAAGCGGCGGAGGGTCTGACATGGCGCGGTACACCGGGCCGAAGGTGAAGCTCACGCGGCGCCTCGGCACCAACATCTTCGAGAACGACAAGGGCCGCAAGGCCCTGGAGCGCCGGCCCTACCCGCCGGGCGCCCACGGCCGCACGCGCCGTCGCTCGAGCGGCAGCGAGTACCTCATCCAGCTGCAGGAGAAGCAGAAGGCCAAGTACATCTACGGCGTCCTCGAGCGCCAGTTCCGCCGGGCCTACGAAGAGGCCACCCGCCTCCCGGGCGTCACGGGCGAGAACCTGCTCCGGCTGCTCGAGCAGCGCCTCGACAACGTCGTGTACCGGGCCGGCTGGGCCTCCACCCGCCCCCAGGCCCGGCAGTTCGTCAACCACGGGTTGATCGAGGTCGACGGCAAGCGGGTCAACATCCCGAGCTACCGGGTCCGCCCGGGCCAGGTCGTCTCGCTCGGCCGAAAGGCCAAGGAGATGATCGTCATCCGCCACAACATCGACGTGCTCGACCGCTCGGTGGTCGGCTGGCTCGAGGCCAGCGAGGGTGGCAGCAGGGTCACGGTCCGCGACCTGCCCCAGCGCGCCCACATCGACGTCCCCGTCCGCGAGCAGCTCATCGTCGAGCTCTACTCCAAGTAACCGCACCTCCAAGCGCCCACCGACCGCCCACCAAGACCGCGAGGAACATCCCGCATGCTCGTCATCCAGCGTCCCACCGTCGAAGCGGCGGGCGAGGCCGAAGGGAACCGCCAGCAGTTCACCGTCGGTCCGCTCGAGCCCGGCTTCGGCTACACCATCGGCAACTCCCTGCGGCGCACCCTGCTGTCGTCGATCCCCGGGGCAGCCATCACCACGGTGCGCTTCGATGACGCCCTCCACGAGTTCGACACCATCGCCGGCGTGGCCGAGGACGTCACCGACATCATCCTCAACCTGAAGGACATCGTGCTCACCTCCAGCTCGGAGGAGCCGGTCGTGATCCGCCTCGACATCCGCGGCCCGGCCGACGTCGCCGCCGGCGACATCAAGCTCCCGCCGGAGATCGAGATCCTGAACCGCGACGCCCACATCGCCACCGTGAACGCCAAGGGCCGGCTGGCCGTCGACCTGACCGTCGAGCGGGGACGGGGCTACCTGTCGTCCGACCGGGAGTCGCAGACCCGCACGATCGGGGTCGTGCCCATCGATGCCATCTTCTCGCCGGTCCGCCGCGTGACCTTCACCGTCGAGCCCACCCGCGTCGAACAGTCGACGAACTACGACCGCCTGCTCCTGGACATCGAGACCGACGGCTCCATCACTCCCAAGGAGGCGCTGGCCTCGGCCGGGGCCACCCTGCGCTCGCTGGTCGACCTGGTCGCCAACCTGTCTGACGATCCGCAGGGCCTCGAGCTCGGCGAGGTCGCGGCGGTCAGCGCCGGGTCGCCGGACCTGGACCTGGCCATCGAGGACCTCGACCTGTCGGAGCGCCCCCGCAACTGCCTGAAGCGGGCCCAGATCAACACCATCGGCGAGCTCCTGACCAAGACCGAGGACGACCTGCTGAACATCACCAACTTCGGGCAGAAGAGCCTGGACGAGGTGAAGGCCAAGCTGGACGAGCGCGGTCTCACGCTGCGGGGCTGAGGAGACCGACATGCCCACCCCACGCCGTTCCCGTCGCTTCGGTGGCTCGGCCTCCCACCAGCGCCTGATGATGGCCAATCTGGCCGCGTCGCTGTTCGCGGCGGAAGGCATCGTCACCACGGAGGCCAAGGCCAAGGCCCTGCGCCCCGTGGCCGAGAAGCTCATCACCAAGGCCAAGAAGGCGCAGGACGACGACGCCCTGCGGGTCCACCGGATCCGCCAGATCCAGGCCTACCTGGGTGACCGCGAGATGACTGCCAAGCTCGTCGACCAGGTGGCCCCGCGCTACCTGCAGCGGGCCGGCGGCTACACGCGGATCCTGAAGCTCGGTCCGCGCCAGGGGGACAACGCCCCCATGGCCCGAATTGAGCTGGTGTAGACGAGACCAACCGGTTCTGGTCGAGCTTTTGCCGCTCGGAGCGGCAATTTCGCGACCAGAACGCTCAGGACTTCGGCTGCGCTCGGCGCGGTAGGCGGATGAGGGCCACTCGGTCGTGACGCTGTTCGATGCTCCGACCGTGCGGGTGCGCCTGCTCGTCGCCTATGACGGGTCGGCCTTCCACGGCTTCGCCTTCAACCGTGACGTGCCGACGGTCGCCGGCGCGCTCGGCGACGCGATCTCCCGCGTCCTCGGCCACGACGTGACGCTCACCGCGGCCGGCCGCACCGACACGGGTGTGCACGCGTGGGGTCAGGTCGTCTCCTTCGACGCACGGGCCGACGGCCTGGACCTGGCCCGGCTGCAGCGCAGCGTCAACGGCCTCTGCGGACCGTCCATCGCGGTGCGCGCGATCGAGCTGGCCGAGCCCGACTTCGACGCCAGGTTCTCGGCCATCTGGCGTCGCTACCGCTACACCGTCCTCAACGAGACAGCGCCCGACCCCTTCCTGGCGGCGACGACGTGGCACGTCGAACCGCCGCTCGACCTCCGGGCCCTCCGGCTGGCCTGCGATCCGCTGATCGGCGAGCACGACTTCTCGTCGTTCTGCCGGCGCCCGAAGCCGGTGCCGGGGGAGCCGCCCGGCACGCTCGTCCGCCGGGTGGTGTCGGCCCGATGGGACGAGGTCGGCGCGCCCGACCGGCGGCTGCTGCGCTTCGAGATCACGGCGAACGCCTTCTGCCACCAGATGGTCCGCTCCCTCGCCGGCACCCTGGTCGAGGTAGGCCTGGGCAAGCGCTCGGCCGGCTCCCTCATGGGCACGCTGCGGGCCCGCGACCGGGCCACGGCCGGCCAGCTGGCTCCACCTCACGGCCTCTGCCTGTGGGAGGTCGGGTACGGAGGCGAAGGGGAGGGCCGTGTTTGCTGATCGCCCCAGCGAGCCGTATCCTTACCCGGTTGCCCTGTGAGGCCCCGGCGCCCGCGCGCCAGGCGAAGGAAGCGGTGATGCGTACCTACTCCCCCAAAGCGAGCGAGATCACGCGTGCCTGGCACGTGATCGATGCCGACGGCCTCGTGCTCGGTCGTCTGTGCACCGAGACGGCCCGCCTGCTCCGGGGCAAGCACAAGCCCACCTTCGCCCCCCACCTCGACACCGGCGATCACGTGATCGTGGTCAACGCCAGCAAGGTGGTCCTGACCTCCGGCAAGGCCGAGCGGGAGCACGTCTACCGCTTCTCCGGCTACCCGGGAGGGCTCAAGCAGGAGACGTACGCCGAGCTGCTGGCCCGCAAGCCCGAGGAGGCCATCCGCCGATCGGTGCGGGGCATGCTCCCGAAGGGTCCCCTCGGCCGCCAGATGCTGAAGAAGCTCAAGGTCTACGCCGGCCCCGAGCACCCGCACTCCTCCCAGAACCCGGCTCGGCTCGAGCTGCCCCAGGCCAAGGCTCGCTGAGCGCGAGAGAGGATCCGATCGTGACCAAGCCCCTCACGCAGAACACCGGCCGCCGCAAGGAGGCCGTCGCCCGGGTCCGCCTCCGGCCCGGCACCGGCACCATCATCGTGAACCGCCGGCCCTTCGAGGACTACTTCCCGGTCGCCACCCACCGGATGCTGTCGTCCGAGGCCCTGCGCGTCACGAGCACCGAAGAGGTGTACGACGTCGACGCCACGCTCGACGGCGGTGGCATCAGCGGCCAGGCCGGTGCGCTCCGGCTGGGCATCGCGCGGGCCCTGTGCGAGCTCGATCCCGAGATGCGGGGCACGCTGAAGCGGGCCGGCCTCCTGACGCGGGACCCCCGCGAGAAGGAGAGCAAGAAGGCCGGCCTGAAGAAGGCCCGCAAGGCCCCCCAATACTCCAAGCGCTGATTCGCCGGGCCCGCGCATGGCCCTGCGCTTCGGCACCGACGGCGTGCGCGGCGTCGCCAACGCCGAGCTGACCCCGGAGCTGGCCCTTGTGCTCGGACGCGCCGCGGCGCGGGTGCTGGGTGGCGACCACGTCGTGATCGGCCGAGACCCCCGCCGGTCCGGGCCCATGCTGGAGGCCGCGCTGGCCGCCGGGTTCGCCTCGGCCGGCGGCGACGTCGAGCTGGTCGGCGTGCTCCCGACGCCGGCTGTCGCCTACCTCTCCGACGTGCAGCGCTGCGTGGGCGCGGTGATCTCGGCCTCCCACAACCCCTTCGCCGACAACGGGATCAAGCTGTTCGCGCCCGGTGGGCGCAAGCTGCCCGACGACGTCGAGGAGGCCATCGAGGCCGAGATCGAGCGGGAGCTCGGCGGGGAGGTCGGGAACCGACCGCGGGGAACGGGGGTGGGCACCATCCGGACGCAGCCGGAGGCCACGCGGGCCTACGCCGACCACCTCGTCGGCCTGTTCGAGACGCCGGGCGCGCTCACCGGCCTGGACATCGCCCTCGACTGCGCGAATGGGGCGACGAGCGCGCTGGCGCCGGAGGTCTTCGATCGCCTGGGCGCTCGCGTCGTCGTTCGGGCCGCTGCGCCCGATGGTTGCAACATCAACGATCAGTGCGGCGCGACCCATCCCGAGCCGCTGGCCCACGCCGTGGAGGTCGGTGACTTCGAGCTAGGCCTGGCCTTCGACGGCGACGGTGACCGGCTGATCGCCGTGGACCACACCGGCGCCGTGGTCGACGGGGACCACATCATCGCCATCTGCGCGCTCGACCTCCACCGCCGCGGTCTGCTGCGCCACGGCACGGTGGTCGTCACCGTGATGACGAACCTGGGCTTTCGCCTGGCCATGGAGCGGGCCGGCATCCACGTCGTCGAGACGGCCGTGGGCGACCGCTACGTCCTCGAGGCGCTCGAGGCCGGCGGGTTCACGATGGGCGGCGAGCAGAGCGGACACGTCGTCTTCACGGACCTGGCCACGACCGGCGACGGCATCCTCACCGGGCTCGTCCTGTCCGACGTCGTCCAACGGTCTGGTCGCACGCTGGCGGAGCTGGCCGGGGAGGCGATGACCCGCCTCCCCCAGGTCCTCGTCAACGTGCGCGTGCCAGGCTCCGCGGTGGCCGCGGCCGCCTTCGTGGCGCCGCAGGTGGCCGGCGCGGAAGCCGCGCTCGGGCCCACCGGACGGGTGCTGGTCCGGCCGAGCGGCACGGAGCCGATCGTGCGGGTGATGGTCGAGGCGGCCAGCCACGACGAGGCCGAACGGGTCGCGCGCGGTCTGGCCGCCGCCCTGGCGGACCAGGACCACCACTAGCCTCTCGGCCCATGTGTGGGATCGTCGCCATCCTCACCCGGCCGGGCTCGCGTCCCACACCGAGCGCCGAGGAGCTGCTCCGAGCGCTGGATGCTGCCGTCCACGCGTCCGCCGGGACAGGCGCGCCTGCGCTCGACCGGCTGGCCGACGAGGCCGCGGTGGCCGACCGCCTGCTGCGCGGTGTGCCAGGCGTCCGGTCTCTCGCCGACCGGCCGTCGCTCGTCGCCGCCATCGAGGCCCGACTCGACCAGCTGGACGCGTTCGTGGCCGGCGAGGAGGCTCGTGTCGAGGACGCCGACATCGACGGGCTCGACGTCGAGCGGACCAACGCCGCGCTCGTCCGCGCCAAGGACGTCCTCTGGGCGTTGCGCCGGGACCGCCTGCGCACGGCCGCCGCGGTCTCGGCGCTGGCCGGGCGCGATGCGGGCGACGCCGCGCTGGCCGGGTTCCTCTCGGTCCAGCTGGCGCTGTCCGCCATCGACCGCCTCGAGGTGCGGGGGCGGGACTCGGCCGGGCTGCACCTGTTCGTATGGGATCACGGCCTCGACCTCGACGATCCCGAGCTGGCCAGCCGCCTGGCCCGCCGCAGCGACGATCCGCTGTACCCGTCGGGTGCGGTCCGGGTGGCCGACGGCGTGCTGTCGTTCGTCTACAAGGCGGCAGCCGAGATCGGCGAGCTCGGCGACAACACCGCCGCCCTGCGTGCCGCGGTCGGGGCCGACGGACTGCTCCACCTGGCCCTGGCGTCGCCGGGCGCGAGGCTCTCGGTGCTCGGTCACACCAGGTGGGCGAGCGTCGGGATCATCTCCGAGCCCAACACCCACCCGGTGAACAGCGAGGAGGACCACGCCGTCGGCGGGCCGTACGTGGTCGCCGCGCTCAACGGCGACGTCGACAACCACGCCGATCTGCGAGCCCGCGCCGAGCTCGCGTTCCCCGCCCCGATCACCACCGACGCCAAGGTGATCCCGTCCCTCGTCTCGCGCGAGGCACTGACCGCGCCGGACCTCGTGGAGGCCTTTCGGCGGACGGTGAGCACCTTCGAGGGGTCGGTCGCCATCGGCGCGGCCAGCGCCTCCGCGCCCGGTGAGGTGCTGCTGGCCCTGCGGGGGAGCGGTCAGGGGCTGTACGTCGGGCTGGCCGAGGACCTGACCGTCGTGGCCAGTGAGCCGTACGGGTTGGTCGAGGTCACCGACCACTACCTGCGCATGGACGGCGACACGCCCGCCCATGCGGACCAGCCGCTGAGCGGCGGACAGGTCGTCGCCGTGACGGCGGACGGAGCGGGCGAGCTCGAGAGCGTGGTCCGGGTCGCGTACGACGGCACGCCCCTGCCCCTCCGCGCGGACGAGCTGGCGCAGGCCGAGGTCACGACCCGCGACATCGACCGCGGCGACGCGCCCCACTTCCTGCTGAAGGAGATCCGGGAGGCGCCGGAGAGCTTCGCCAAGACGCTGCGCGGTCACATCGTCGAGCGGGACCGGCTCCTCCGAGCCGCGGTGGGCGACCGGGCGCTCCCCCCGGCCGTCCACGATCGCCTCGCCGGCGGGTCCATCCGCCGCATCCTCTGCATCGGTCAGGGGACGGCCGCGGTCGCGTCGCAGGCCGTCGCTGCGCTGGTCACCCGGCTGTGCGGCGACGCCGTCGACGTCGATCCGATCACCGCCACCGAGCTCTCCGGCTTCCACCTCCGCCCATCGATGGTCGACACGCTCGTCATCGCCGTCAGCCAGAGCGGCACCACCACCGATACCAACCGCACGGTCGATCTGGCCCGCGCCCGCGGCGCGACCGTCATCGGGATCGTGAACCGCCGCCAGAGCGACCTGACCGACAAGGCCGACGGCATCCTCTACACGTCGGACGGGCGCGACGTCGAGATGAGCGTGGCCTCGACCAAGGCCTTCTACGCCCAGGTGGCCGCCGGCGCGCTGCTGGCGTGCGCCATCACCGAGGCCATCGGCTGCGGCTCGGACCAGGACCGCCACGCGTTGCTGGCCGGGCTGCGGGAGCTGCCGGGTGCCCTGCGCTCGGTCCTGACCTTGCAGCCGGACATCGCCGACGCGGCGCGCCGGCTGGCCCCGTCCCGCCGGTACTGGGCCGTCGTCGGAAACGGCCCCAACTCGGTCGCCGCCGAGGAGATCCGGATCAAGCTCAGCGAGCTCTGCTACAAGTCGATCGCGTGCGACGTCACGGAGGACAAGAAGCACATCGACCTGTCGTCCGAGCCGCTGATCCTGGTGTGCGCGGCCGGACTGGTCGGTTCCACGGCCGATGACGTCGCCAAGGAGGTGGCGATCTTCCGGGCCCACAAGGCCGCACCGGTGGTCATCGCCACCGAGGGCGAGGAGCGCTTCCGGGCCGCGCCCGCGGTGATCACCGTCCCCTGGGTGCAGCCGGAGCTGGCCTTCGTGCTGGCCGCGATGGTCGGCCACCTCTTCGGTTACGAGGCGGCGCTCGCCATCGATGCCCTGGCCCGGCCGCTGCGGGAGGCTCGGGAGGTCATCGAGCGGGCGGTCGGCACGGGCGCGCCGGAGGCCGACGAGCTGCTGGGTGGGCTGCGGGACGACCTCGCGCCCGTGTCCCAACGCTTCCTGGACGGCCTGCGCAGCGGCGCCTACGACGGGAACCTCGAGGCCTCGACCGCCGTCGGGCTGGTCGGGCGGCTGCGGGACATCACCAGCGACGCGCCGCTCGAGTCCTACCAGCGGGAGTCGGGGCGCGTCGCCACCCCAGCCGGACTCGTCGACGACCTCACTGCCGCGCTCAGCCGCGGCATCGACGAGCTGACACGCCCGGTCGACGCCATCAAGCACCAGGCGAAGACCGTCACGGTCGGCATCTCCCGCTCGGATGAGGCCCTGCTGGACCGCCCCCTCGTGCAGGCGGTGTTGGCCGCCGGCGCTCCACGGGAGCGGCTCACCTACACGACGCTCCGGTCGCTCGCCGCGCTCGATCCCGCGGTCGCGGTCGTGGTCGGCTTCACCCGCTACGCGGTCGAGGGCGATCCCGCCGCGGGTGCGGCCACGATCGAGATCGTCGACCGCGGCGGCGTCTCACTCGGCGTCCCGTCGCGGGTCGAGCGCAATCCTCACCTCCAGGGCACGAAGCGCCGCGTGGCCATGGAGCGCGAGCTCCTCGTCGCCCGGGGCCGCCATGATGGCCGGACGGTGCTGATGGTGCCCGAGGCCAAGGGATCGCAGTGCACGGGCATCACCCTCGTCCACGTCCTGTTCGTCGAACACCTTCCGGCCCCGGTGGCGCGCGCCGTGCTGCAGGGTTGGGACCGCCGGTACGACCGTCTGGTCGACTGGGTGACGGAGACAGAGGGCGGGTTCCGGGACGACCTTCTGGCTGAGATCCCGGTGGCCGACCTCTTGACGATCCCTGTCAGCGACCTGGCCGAGCGCTGGCGATCTCCTACGGCTCCCGGCCGCTCGGGCCTCTCCGCCTGAGGTGGAGTCGATGATCGGGGTCGGCCTGGACGTGGTCGACATCGAGCGCTTCCGCGAGGTGCTGGCCCGCCGGCCGGCCATGCACCAACGGCTCTTCACCGACGGCGAGCGGGCCCTTGCCGCGGGCCGGACTGACCCCGTCCCGGCGCTGGCGGTGCGGTTCGCAGCCAAGGAGGCCGTGATGAAGGCGTTGGGCGTGGGCCTCGGCGCGTTCTCGTTCCAAGAGGTCGAGGTGGTGCGGCGGCCGTCCGGCGCGCCCGAGCTGCGGGTCACCGGCGCGGCCGCGGCCCTCGCCGCCGAACAGGGCGTGACCGGGTGGCAGGTGTCGCTCAGCCACTCCGAGGCCACCGCGGCGGCCGTCGTCAACGCCCTCTAGCCTTCGGCCATGACTGCCGGTCGTGACGGTCCTCCGCCCGCTCCCGTCGCCTCCCCGAGCGAGGTCGTCAAGCACGTCCGGGCCGGGTTCGACGACGGCCTCCTCCGGGATCTGGCCGCCCGCAAGGCGCAGCTGCACCAGCTCCGCCGCCTGCTGGTGGAGCAGGAGGACCGCTTGCTCGCCGCGCTGGCGGCCGACATGGGCAAGCCTCCCGTCGAGGGCTACGCCGCGGACATCGGCTTCACGACACGCGAGATCACCCACCTCTTGGCGCACCTCGACCGCTGGGTGCGTCCTCGGTCGGTGCGGGTGCCGGCCGTGACCCGCCCGGGTCGGGCCCAGGTCCGGCCGGAACCGCTCGGCGTCGCGCTCGTGATCGCCCCGTGGAACTACCCGGTCCAGCTCCTGCTGGCCCCGGCCGCGGCGGCGCTGGCCGCCGGCAACGCGGTCGTGCTGAAGCCGAGCGAGATCAGCGCCCACACGGCCGAGGCCCTGGCCGAGCTGGTGCCCCGGTACCTCGACGAACGGGTCGTCGCC
>JBKPRL010000152.1:0-12004 GCA_046734535.1 bacterium
GTGCTCACCCAGGCGCTGAGCGCCGACCAGGGCAAGCCGCTGGCCGAGGCCAGGGACGAGACGGCCGAGCTCGAGGTGTACCTCCGGATGGCCGCCGAGGACGCCGTCCGCCTCGAGGGGCGGCTCCCGCCGTCGATCGACCCGAGCCGACGGATCCTGCTCCAGCGAGTTCCGCTCGGTGTCGTCGCCGTGATCGTCCCGTGGAACTGGCCGTACACGATGGCGGCCGAGCTGTTCGCTCCCGCGCTGGCCGCGGGCAACAGCGTCGTGTGGCTCGCCGCGCCGACGACGAGTGCGTGCTCGGCGCTCCTGGCCTCGGTGCTGACCGCGCCGGAGATCGGCCTTCCGCCGGGGGTGCTCGGCTTCCTGAACGGCGCGGGCGCGGTGGCCGGCGACGCACTGGCCGGGCATCCGGGCGTGGACGCCGTGACGTTCATCGGCTCGGTCGCCACGGGCCGGTCGGTGGCCGCCCGCGCCGCGGGCAAGGCCCAGATCCTCGAGCTGGGCGGCAACGGCCCGCTGATCGTGCTGGACGACGCCGATCTCGAATCTGCGGTCGCCGCGATCCTCGAGGCGGCGTACCTGTGCGCCGGACAGAGCTGCACTGCGGGCGAGCGCATCCTGGTGCAGCGCGCGGTCCGCGGCGAGCTGGTCGACCGGCTCGAGGCTGCAGTCCTGGCGCAGGTCCACCTCGGCGATCCGTTCGACCCGGCCACCACCATGGGCCCGCTGAACAACGAGGGCGTGGCCCGCAAGACCGACGACCACGTCGCGCAGGCGGTCGCTGCCGGGGCGCGGGTCGTCGCCGGCGGCGCCCGGACGCCGGGCTTCCCGACGTCGCTCTACTGGTCGCCGACCGTGCTCGACGAGGTCACTCCCGACATGCTCATCGCCCGGGAGGAGACCTTCGGCCCGGTCGCGCCACTGGTCGAGGTGGCCGACGACGCCGAAGCGCTGGAGCTGACCAACGCCTCGCCGTACGGCCTGCTCACCGCGGTGTTCACCTCGGACCTGCGCCGCGGGTTGCGCTTCGCCGAGGCGGTGCGCTCGGGGTGGGTCAACGTCAACGCGTCGACGAACTACTGGGAGAGCCACCTGCCCTTCGGTGGCCGCGCCGGCAGCCTGAGCGGGCGGGGCCGGGTCGGTGGCGCGTCCGTCCTCGAGCAGCTGACCGAGCTGAAGACGATCGTCTACCCGGCCTGAGACCTCGTCGCCATCCTCCGCTGCGCCGGACGCGGCCACCGGCTTCTGGCGCGGCTTCGTGCCGCCGGTGAGACGAGATCGCGCCAGAAGCGTCAGGTGGGCTGGCGGTGCGCGCCGGCCGGCGGCTCGGAGACGCCGTGGCGGTAGAAGTCGACCACCGCCGGCGGTAGCGGGGTCTGGCCGGCGATCAGGTCGGCCGCCTTCTCGGCCAGCATCATGACCGGCGCGTAGATGTTCCCGTTGGTGACGTACGGCATGGAGGACGCGTCGACGACCCGCAGTCCTTCGACACCGTGGACGCGGAGGCTGTCCGGGTCGAGCACGGACCGCACGCCGGTACCCATGGCGCAGGTGCACGAGGGGTGGAGGGCGGTCTCGCCGTCGCGGGCCACCCAGCCGAGGATCTCCTCGTCGGTCTCGATCGCCGGTCCGGGCGAGAGCTCACCGCCGTCGAACGGCGCGAACGCTGGTTGGGCGAGGATGGTCCGGGCCGCTCGCACCGCCTCCACCCACTCCCGGCGGTCCTGGGCGGTCGAGAGGTAGTTGAAGCGGAGGGCCGGGTGGATGCCGGGGTCGGTCGAGGTGATCTTCACCGAGCCGCGGGCGTCGGAGTACATCGGTCCCACGTGGACCTGGTAGCCGTGGCCGCCGCCGGGCGCGCTGCCGTCGTAGCGGACGGCGATGGGGAGGAAGTGGAACATGACGTTCGGGTACGCGACGTCGTCGTTGCTGCGTATGAAGCCGCCGGCCTCGAAGTGGTTGGTCGCGCCGGGTCCCTGCCGGAAGAACAGCCAGCGGAAGCCGATCCACGGCCGGTTGCGCCAGCGCAGCGCGGGGTACATCGACACGGGTTGGGTGCAGGCGTGCTGGATGTAGACCTCGAGGTGGTCCTGGAGGTTCTCGCCCACCCCGGGGAGGTCGTGGACCACTGGCACGCCGAGGGCTTCGAGCTCCGCCGCGTTGCCGACGCCGGACAGCTGGAGCAGCTGCGGCGAGTTGATGGCTCCGCCACAGCAGACGACCTCGCCGGCGGTGACCCGCTCGGGCGGACCCGGGCGGCCGGTCCGGCCGTGCGTGACGTACTCGACGCCGACGGCCCGCGCGCCATCGAACAGGATGCGGTTGGCCCGGGCCCGGCAGAGCACCTTCAGGTTCGGCCGCCGCATGACGGGGTGGAGGTAGGCCCTGGCGGCGCTGAGCCGGCGGCCGCGGTGCAGGTTGCGGTCGAAGCGGGCGAAGCCCTCTTGGCGATAGCCGTTCACGTCGTCGGTGAGCGGGTAGCCGGCCTGCTGGACCGCGTCGAAGAACGCGCGGAAGAGCGGCGACGTCGCCGGACCCCGTTCCAGCACGAGCGGGCCGCCGATGCCTCGGTAGTCGTCGCCACCAGCAAGGCAGGACTCCATCTTCTTGAAGTAGGGCAGGCAGTGGGCGTAGTCCCACTCCGCCATCCCGGGATCCGAGGCCCACCGCTCGTAGTCGAGCGGGTTCCCCCGCTGGAAGATCATGCCGTTGATGCTGCTCGACCCGCCGAGGACCTTCCCCCGGGCGTGGTACACCCGCCGGCCGCCCATGAACGGCTCGGGCTCGGACTCGTACTGCCAGTCGTAGTGCTTGTTGCCGATCGGGAACGACAGCGCGGCCGGCATGTGGATGTAGACGTCCCACAGTGAGTCTGGCCGGCCGGCCTCGAGGACGAGGACCGAGGTGGAGGGGTCGGCACTCAGGCGGTTGGCCAGCACGCAGCCGGCCGAGCCGCCGCCGACGATGATGTAGTCGTAGCGGGTGATCATGGTCGGCGGGAAGTCTCGCGTCTGTGGGCTTCGCCGAGGCGGGGTCAGAAGCCGGACTGCATGCGGCGCGTGGTCTCGGGGTCGAGCATGCCCGCGACGGTGGCCTCCGTCTCGGCCGCCAGCGCCCGTCGCACGTCGGTCATCGCCCCCTCGTTCAGCACCCGCTTCATCGCCCGGGCCGCCAGCGTGGGGAGGTCGGCGAGGCGGGCGGCGACCGCGTGGGCCTCGTCCAACAGCTGATCGTCCGGGACGACACGCCAGGCCACGCCCAGCTCGAGCAGCGTCGCGGCGTCGTACTGGTCGCCGAAGAAGAGCATCTCCCGCGCCCGGTTGAGACCGACGAGGGCCGGCAACAGCGACGTCACGGCGCCGGTCACGAAGATGTTCAGCGACACCTCGGGGAAGAACCCGCGGGCGCTCGCGCCCCAGATCGGAAAGTCGCAGTTGATCGCCCACTCGAAGCCGCCGCCGACGGCCCAGCCGTTGATGGCTCCGACGACCGGCTTGGGCCCGAGGACGATGGCCTCCGTGGCCCGCTGGATGGCCTGGACCAGGTCGCGGGCCTCGGCCTCGCTCTCCGGCTGGGTGTGGTCCTTGCGGTCGTCGCCGGCGCAGAACGCGCGGCCCTCGCCCGTGAAGATGATCGCCCGCGTCTCGTCGTCGGCGGTGGCCTGGTCGAACGCCCTGGTCACGTCGTCGATCAGCTGGCGGTTCATGGCGTTCAGGCGCTCCGGCCGGTTGAGCGCCACGGTCCGCACGCCGTCCTCCCCGAGGGTGCTCCGCACGGTCGACAGCGAGGGCTGGCTCGTCACGGGGCGAACTTAGTAAGACTCGCCCGGATGAGCGGCCGAGCCGACCACAGCTCCCGACCGCCGGTGGTCCCGACCATCGACGCGCTGCTCGCCGCCCAGGCCCAGGCTGTCCCCGACCGCGTGTTCCTGCGCTTCAGCGATGGCGACGTGACCTTCGCTGACGCCGACGCTCGCGTCGACGCGGTGGCCGCAGGTCTGGACGAGCTGGGCGTGTCGCGCGGGCAGCTGGTCCCGGTCCTGCTCCCCAACGGCGCCGCGTTCGTCCTCACCTGGCTGGCGCTGTGCCGGCTGGGCGCGGTGGCCACGCTCGTCAACACCGCGCTGCGGGGACCCGCCCTCGTCCACGCGCTCGACCTGACGACCGCCGGTCTCGTCGTCGTCGATGACGCGCTGGTGCCGTCGCTGGGCCGGATCGTGGCCCAGTGCAGCGGCTTGCGCCGCGCGGTCGTGGTCGGCCCGACGGACGCGTCGCTCGAGCTGGCGCAGGAGGGTGTCGAGGTGGTCGACCACGCGTCGGTCGCGGGCGTCCGGGGGTCGGCGCCGCCCTTGCCGACCCACACGGTCACCGATCCCGCGATGGTGCTCTTCACATCGGGCACCACCGGCCCGTCGAAGGGATGTGTCCTGTCCCACCGCTACGCCGTGCGCCAGGCCCAGCTGATGATCGAGCACTTCGGGCTCCGGCCGGACGACGTGCTCTACTCGCCCTTCCCGCTCTTCCACCTGGACGCCAGCGTCCTGACCGTGATGCCGGCGCTCGTGCTCGGCACGACGGCGGCCATCGGCGACAGGTTCTCCGCGTCCGGCTTCTGGGACGAGGTGCGGCGGGTCGGCGCGACGGTGTTCGACTTCATGGGCGCCACCCTCACGATGCTGCACAAGCGGCCGCCGGCGCCCGACGACGCCGAGCACCCGGTCCGGCTGGCGTGGGGCGTGCCGGTGCCGGAGTTCGCTCCCGAGTTCGAGGAGCGCTTCGGTCTCCGGCTGGTCGAGGCCTACGGCTCGACGGACGCAGGAGTGCCCATCTACCAATCCCTCGCCCAGCCTCGCCGCCCGGGCAGCTGCGGGCGCGCCATTCCGCAGTACGACATCGCGGTGGTCGACAGTGAGGACTGCGAGGTGGCGGCCGGTGTGGTCGGCGAGCTCGTCGTCCGGCCCAACGAGCCGTCGCTCATGTCGGACGGCTACTACGGGCAGCCGGAAGCCACGCTCGCCTCCCGCCGCAACCTCTGGTTCCACACCGGCGACCTCGTCCGCCGCGACGCCGAGGGCTACGTCTACTTCGTCGGCCGGACGGCCGACTCGATCCGGAGGCGCGGCGAGAACATCTCCGCCTTCGAGGTCGAGGAGGTCGTGAAGCTGCACCCGGACGTCCTCGACGCCGCCGCCTACGGCGTGCCCAGCGAGCTGAGCGAGGACGACGTGATGGTGGCCGTCGTCGCGCGTCCGGGAGCGGTCCTCGCGCCGGCCGACCTCGTCGCCTTCTGCACCGAGCGCATGGCCCGTCACATGCTCCCCCGCTACGTCGACCTCGTGGCCGAGCTGCCCCGCACACCGACGGAGAAGGTCGAGAAGGCCGCGCTGCGGTCGCGCGGCGTGACCGCGACGACGTGGGACCGGGAGGCCGCGACGCCGTCCGTGTAGCCCGCTGGGGTCGGCCGGCCGGGCTCAGCGGGGCTGGCCGACATGGCGGCCGGCGGCCGGCGGCCGGGGGATGCCGGCGTGGGCCGCCGCGACCGCGGCCAGACGGTCGAGCACCGCGGCCTCGGCGGGGGCCGCTCGGTTGGCGACCGTGTCGACGTGGAGGAGCAGGTGCTCGGCCGTCCCGATGAGCGTGTCGCTGCCGTCGTCCTCGCACCGCACGGTGGAGGTGAAGACGTGGAACCGCTTCTCGTCGTGGCTGAGCAGCACGACCTCGACTCTGACCCGGTCGCCGGCGTGGGTCTGCTCGACGAACGTCAAGTGGCTCTCGACGGTGAAGTAGGAGTGGCCGCCCGTGAGGTAGGCCTCGTTCACGCCGATGAAGCGCATGAAGGCGTCGACGGCGCGGCTGGACAGCTCCAGGTAGCGACTGTCGTTGGTGTGGCCGTTGTAG
Organism: bacterium; assembly: GCA_046734535.1. GTDB lineage: Bacteria > Actinomycetota > Acidimicrobiia > Acidimicrobiales > Ilumatobacteraceae > DASTFY01. The sequence goes on from JBKPRL010000152.1 coordinate 5,901, forward strand.
TCGATCCACTCGGTCGGGATGGTCCGCTCGAGCAGGGTGAGGGGCTCACCGTCGCGCAGCTCCTCGTCGTCCGGCCGGGCGCGGCCGAACAGCACCCGCTCGTAGCGGTCGACGACCTGCCCGGCGCCGGCGCCCACGGAGCGAAGGGCCTGCAGCACTGCCACCAGGCAGTCGTCCCGCTCGGCCTCCAGCTCCCGGAGCGAGCGCCCGGCCGCCTGAGCATCCGACTGGGCGACGAGGCGGTCGAGCAGGTCGTCCGTCAGCTCGGGGACCTCGACCAGCTTGGTCCACGGCCATTGCAGCGCCGGGCCGAACTGGGCCATGAAGTGGCGCATGCCGGCCTCGCCGCCGGCGATGCGGTAGGTGAGGAACGTCCCCATGAAGCTCCAGCGCAGCCCGGCCCCGAAGCGGATGGCGTCATCGATCTCCTCGACCGTCGCGACGCCGTCGTGCACGAGCCAGAGCGCCTCCCGCCAGAGCGCCTCCAGGAGGCGGTCCGCGACGAAGCCGTCGATCTCGGCGGAGAGCACGAGCGGCTGCATCCCGATGGACCGGTAGACGTCCGCGGCGCGGTCGATCGCCGCGCCCGACGTCGCCGCGCCGCCGACCACCTCGACCAGCGGCAGCAGGTAGACCGGGTTGAACGGATGGCCGACGACGAGTCGATGCGGATGCAACATCCCGTCCTGCAGCTCGGTCGGCCGCAGGCCCGAGGTGGACGAGGCGACGACGACGTCCGGGCCGGCCGCGGCCGCGGCGGCGGCCAGCACCGACCGCTTGAGCTCGATGCGCTCGGGAGCACTCTCCTGCACGAAGTCGACCCTGGTGGCGGCCTCCTCGGCCGAGCTGGCAAAGGTCAGCTTCCCCTCGGGCGGCAGGGGCGCCATCGTCAACCGCCGCGTCGCACGGCGGGCGTTGTCGAGGAGCTCACCGACCTTGCGCGGCGCCTCGGGGTCGGGGTCGAGGAGGCGGACGTCGACGCCGTTGAGCAGGAAGCGGGCCGCCCAGCCGCCCCCGATGACGCCTCCACCGAGCAGCCCGACGGTCTGGAGACCGGGGATCGGGCTCATCGGCCTCCGCTCCCGACGGTTCCGGCCGCTCGGGCCGCTCGGGCCGTTCGCTCGCTCCGCTCGCTCAGCTCGCTCACTCGGGCGAGGTCAGCTGGAGCTGTGCCCGCACGTCGGCAGGCTTGAGGACACTCACGTTCATGGCCTCGAGGATCGAGACCGCACGGCGCACGAGGTCGGCGTTGGTGGCCAGCTGTCCGCGGCCGGAGTAGAGGTTGTCCTCCAGGCCCACGCGCACGTTGCCACCGGCCAGGACGGCCATGGCGACGAAGGGGAGCTGCATGCGGCTGATCGAGAACGCGGAGAAGACCGCGCCGGGCGGCAGCTGGTTGACCAGGGCCATGAACGTGCCCGGGTCGTCGGGAGCCCCGTAGGCGATCCCCATGCAGAGCTGGATCATCACCGGGTCGTCGAGCAGGCCGTCGCGGATGAGCTCCTTGACCTGCACGAGGTGACCGGTGTCGAACACCTCCAGCTCGGGGCGCACCCCGAGCGCCTGCACCCTCGCCGCCATGGCCCGCAGCACGCCCGGGCTGTTGACCATGATGTAGTCGCCGCCCGACGCGAAGTTCATCGAACCGCAGTCGAGCGTGCAGATCTCCGGCCGCAGCAGCTCCACATGAGCGAGGCGCTCGGCTGCTCCGGCCAGGTCAGTGGCCGCGGCGTCGAGCGGCAGGGGCGCCTCGTCGCCGCCGAGGACCAGGTCGCCGCCCATGCCGGCGGTGAGGTTGACCACGACGTCCACACTCGAAGCGCGGATCTGGTCGACGACCTGCTTGTAGAGCTGCGGATCACGGGCGCCACGGCCGGTCTCGGGGTCCCGCACGTGGATGTGCACCACCGCCGCGCCGGCGTCGGCGGCGTCGATGGCCGCCGTCGCGATCTGCTCCGGCGTGATCGGCACGTGCGGGCTCCGGCCGACGGTGTCGCCGGCACCGGTGATGGCGCAGGTGATGAAGGCGTTCCAGTTCATCGGCCCCTCCCTCGTCCACCTCGCGTGCTCGAGCATCCGCGTTCGTCGTGTCGGGCTCGGCGGTCCCACCGTACCCGCGGCGGCCGTGCCCGGAGTCGTGCGCCCGGTCGCCGTCCGTGCGGGTCGCCGTCTGGGTCGCCGTCGGGCCGCCGTCCGGAGGTTGTCACCGATCGACCCGGATCCCGGGCAGATGCGTGACGCCCTCCGAGGGTGTCACGCATCGCGCCGGGCGGGTGGGCTCCTACGCTGCCCAGGTGGGTGCCATCCGGCTGCGGTTGCGGCCGCCGTTGCCGGCCGACGAGGCGGCGTTCCTCGCCGCGCACGAGGCGATGGCCTGTGAGGACTTCGCGTTCGGCTTGGGGTTCGAGCCCGGCCAGCCGTGGCAGGACTACCTGGCGCGGCTGGAGCGGCAGCGCTGCGGCATCGACCTGCCGCCCGGGCTCGTGCCCGCGACGTTCCTGGTCGCCGACGTCGACGGGCAGCTGGTCGGCCGGTCCTCGATCCGGCACGAGCTGAACGACTTCCTCCGCCGCGAGGGCGGGCACATCGGCTACGGCGTGCTGCCCGAGCACCGCCGCCGCGGCTACGCCACGGAGATCCTGCGCCAGAGCCTGGTGGTGGCGCGGGCACTCGGCGTCGATCGGGTGCTGGTCACGTGCGACCACGACAACATCGGCTCGGCGACCGTCATCGAGCGCTGCGGCGGTGTGCTCCACTCCGTCATCGACGTCGAGGACGGCAGTCCCAAGCGCCGCTACTGGATCGACTGACCGACCCTCCGACGGCTAGGTGCTCTCCGGCGGCTCGGGGCGATTGAGCAGCGATTGCTCAGGCCGTCGGCCGGCCGAGACTGGTCTGATGGCTCCATGACGCCCGGCCAGATCACGCTCGTCGAGGAGACCCTCGCGACGATCGACCTCGATGCCGTGGCCGCTGACTTCTACCGCCGGGCCATGGAGGCCAAGCCGTCAGTGGCCGAGATGTTCACCACGGACCCGGCCGTGCAGCGGTCCCGCTTCGCCCGGGAGCTGTCCGAGATCGTGCGCACGATCCGCACCCTCGACCAGTTCGAGCCGGCCGTACGGGCGCTGGGCGTCCGCCATCGCTCCTACGGCGTGCGGGTGGGCCACTACCGGATCATGGGCGCCGCGCTGCTGGACGCGATGGGCGCTGCGCTCGGCCCGGCCTGGACCGCCGACGCCGCGGAGGCCTGGGGCCTGGCCTACAACCTCACCGCCGAGACGATGCTGTCGGGGGCGATGGACCTCCCGCCGCTGTGCTGACGTGGAGGTCGGCCAGCGCGGCCGAGAGCTGGCGCCGGCCAGACACACCGAGCTTGGAGTACACGTTCTGCAGGTGGTTGTCGACGGTGCGGACCGACAGGAACAGCCGCTCCGCGATCTCCTTGCTGGAGTCGCCCTGCGCGGCGAGCACGGCGATGTCCCGCTCGCGTGCCGTCAACGGTACGACGACGACCGGCACGGTGAGGCCGGGCGTCCGCGCCCCTTCGCACTGACGGGCCAGCATGGACGCCCGCACGCCGAGGGCGGCGGACGCCCGGCGGTCGCCCTCGCGCTGGTACGCCTGCGACGACTCCGCCGCGACCTCCGCGGCTAGGAGGAGCGCTCCCATGGCCTCGAAGCGGTCGGTCACGTCGACGAGCGCGGCCGCCGTGCGTGCCGCGGTGTGGTCCGCATACGCGGCGACCAGCCCGCCTTCGCACTCGCCGGCCAGCTCGGCCAGCCGGCTGGCGACAGCGCTCGGGTCGCCCAGGCGGGCGACGTCGTGCAGGAGCCACGCCTCCGACATCCGGTAGCCGCGGGAGGCAGCCGTCTCGGCGGCGGCGCGAAGGATCTGGCGGGCGCCCGACAGATCGCCGGCCGTCGCCGACGCCCACGCCCGTCCCATCTCGTGCTCAGAGGCCACGAAGGGGTGCGGCGGGCAGCGGTCGAGCTCTTGGACGGCCGCCGCCGCGGCCTGACCGTCGCCCAGCCACGCATGCGCTGTCGCCAGCGCGGACAGCACCAGGCGGTGGGCGCTCACCAGGTCGTAGGCCTCACACCGGGCGAGCGCTTCCGCCAGCCATCGGCGGGCGGTCGCTGGCTGCCCGGCGAGCAGCGCGCAGCGGCCGAGCTGCTGCGCGAACCAGATCAGCGCGTCGGGCGGGGCATTGGCGGGCGTGGCTTCGTAGGCCGCCATCGCCAGTGCGCTCGCCTCGGCCAACCGACCGCACTCGGCCAGGGCGTACACCTGGGTGACGAGGTGGACGCCGGGACCAGGGATGGCGATCTGCTCGGGGAGGAGTGAGTGCTCGGCGAAGGCCCGGCCGGCCTCATCGGTGGCCCGTTCGCACCGGCCGGTCGCCACCAACGCGGGTACCTCAGCGAGCGCCTTGAGGGCCCGGGCCCGCGGACGGGTCGGGTCGGCGATGGGCGCCAGCACGTGGAGCGCGTCGAGCGGCCGGCCGGAGTAGACGAGGAGCAGCGCCTGGTTGAGGTCCAGCTCCTCGACGTCGGCCGGGTCCTCCAGCGGAACCCGACCGGCGTGGTTGACGGCCAAGGCGTCCTCGAAGCGCAGCAGTCCCCACATCAGGTTGCGGGAGCGGATCTCGGTCAGCTGCACGCGCAGCGCGCCGTCCGGCGTGTCCTCGGCCGAGGCGGCGGACAGGACGTGCTCGGCCTCGTCGAAGCGGCCCAGCTCGTGCAGGGCCTCGCCGACCAGCAGGCCGGCCTCGGGCGTCATGCCGCCGAGCAGCGCGGCCTGGCCCAACCGTTCGACCTGGCCGAAGTCCTGGCCGTAGCGGGCCAGCCGCGCCGCCTTGACCAGAAGGGTGGGATCGGCCCATCCGGTGGCCTCGAGGCGCGCGGTGGCGACTCGGACGGCGTCCTCCCGCCGTCGGGCGCCGTAGGCGTCGATGCGGTCGGCCAAGGCGAGCAGAAGCCGGCGGCGGGTGAGTGCGGGCATGCGACCTCGGAGGATCTCGCCGTACAAGGGGTGGGCGAGCGTCACCTGTTGCCGCCGGCCGTCGGCGCGCACGGCGATCAGCCCGGCGCGGTCGAGGTGCTCGAGCGGCTCGCGCCCGACCGTCTCCTCGAGCGTCGAGAGACCGGTCGGTTCCCACACCGCGAGGACGTCGAGGGCGTCGGACACCTCCGGCGGAAGGCAGCCGAGACGAGCGGCGAGGAGCTCGTGCAGACGGGGTGTCGCGACGAGTGGGCCGACCAGGCGCCACACCCCCCGTTGCTCCACGAGCTGACCGCCGTCCAGTCCGGCGAGGACCAGCTCCCGAACGAAGAGGACGTTGCCCTGGCTGGCCGTCCACAGCTCGGTGACCGTGCTGGCCTCGACCGGTCCCCGCAGGATCAGGTGAACGAGGGTGTCCACCGCGGCGCGGTCCAGGTCGTCGAGGTCGATACGCCGGACCCGAGCCCGGTGCCAGAGCGACTCCAGCCCCTGCGGCACGCTCTCGGTCGAACGCACGGTGGCGACCAGGAACACCATGTCGGCGTCGACGAGCTGGCCCACCAGCGTGGCCGATGTGCTGTCGAGGAGGTGGAGATCGTCCACCAGCAGCACGAGTGGTCCGGTGCCGGGCTGGTCCTGGAGCACCGACCGGACCTGGGACACCACCGCCACCAGGTCGCACCGCTCGTCGCCCAGCCCGACCGGCAAGAGATGGGCGAGCGCACCGAGGGGGACCTCGCAGGAGCCCTCCGTCGCCGTCGCCCGGGCGACGTTGCGGCCGGCCTGGCCGGCGAGGGCGAGGCACTGGTCGGCGAGTCGGGTCTTGCCGACACCGGGCGGTCCGTGGATGACGAAGCCGTGTGCCCGCGGGTCGGTGAGGGTGTCGGAGAACAGCTCCAGCTCCTCGTGGCGACCGACGAGGGGCCACTGCAGCGGTGGGCCGGACCTCGTGGTGGCGGCAGAGCGAGCCCTGGCCATCGGGACCACCGTACTGGCCGGCGCGTTCAGCCCAGCCCCCGGCCCCCGTCGACCACGAGACGCTGACCGGTGACGAAGCCGGCCGCGTCGGTCGCGAAGAAGCTGACCGCGTGGGCGACGTC
>JBKPRL010000153.1:0-15281 GCA_046734535.1 bacterium
TACCGGTAATCGTCTTACTTTTGTGCGGTTTGGGGGGCTTGTTGTTTTTTTTATTACACTTTCAGTGCTGGTGGGCCCCGTTGGGCACCACGACGTCCGCTTCACCCGTGCCATGACCGCGTCGGTCGACGCCGAGCTCGAGGCCCTGTCGACCTGGCTCGGACTTGACGGCGTCCGCCGCTCCTGACCCGCCACTCACTCGAACCCGGCTCGCCGGTCCGATGGCCTCGAACCGGATGGTTGCTACTGCAAGCAGAACTCGTTGCCTTCGGGATCCTGCATGATGTAGTGACGCTCGCCGCGCTCCTCGACCAAGCGGAGCGTCACCGCGCCGATGCCCAGCGCCCGCTCGACCGCGGCATCCACCGCGGCGCGCCGTTCCTCCGGGGGCGTGCCCCGTGGGCCACCCACGTTGACGTCGAGGTGCACCCTGTTCTTGACCTGCTTCGGCTCGCTCACGCGTTGGAAGAAGATGCGTGGGCCTCGACCCTCCGGATCGGAGACTGCGCTTGCCTTGTTCCAGTCGGCCTCGGGGATGCCCTGCTCCCTCAGCCAGTCCTCCCAGGAGTCGTAGCCGGGTGGGGGTGGGTCGAGTCGGTAGTCGAGGAGCTCGGCCCAGAAGTGCGCGAGGGCGTCCGGATCGTGGCAGTCGAAGGTGACCTGAACGGGGATGGCCATGCTCATCCTGCTCCTTTCGTGTGGAGGTAGAGGTCGCGCAGCAGGGCGACCTCGGCACCATGGTGGATGGCCTCGCGGTTGATGTGGAGGACGAGCGCGGCCATCGGGTGTTCGGCGAACGGTCCTTCGGCGGAGCCGCACGGCGCGTCGAGCCCCGCCGCGTCGAGCCCGCGCACGCCGTCGCGCCAGGCTTCGTACCAGCGGTCGAGCAGGGCGAGGCCGCCCTCGGCGGTCAGCGGCCAGTCGGTGCTGGCGTAGTCCACGCCCCCGTCGCCGAAGTGGTTCGCGGCGCGCATCCCGAACACGCCGATCGCGAGGTGACCCATCCGCCACGCGATGGTCGTGAACGGCGGCGGCTGTGGCTCGGGGTAGGCGAAGTCGGCGACGACGTCGCCCAGCCCGGCCGCCATCGGTGTCGTCGCCTCGGCACGCCGCCGCAGGCTCCAGCAACCGGGGACCGGCTCCCACAGGTACTCGTCGTCGGTGAGTCCGTCGAGGCGGGGTCGGAACATGTGCTGCCAGTACCAGTCGAGCTGGTCGGTGAGCTCGTCTGTCCAGTCCATGCCGAACACCGTACGGCCGAATGAGGACAGGAACGCCCCTCATTCGGCGCAGACTGGGATCATGGCCGGGCCCACCGAGCGACTCCTGCGGCTGTTGTCCACGTTGCAGGCTGGGGGCAGCTGGTCCGGACCGGAGCTCGCCCGCCAGCTCGGGGTGACCGCCCGGACGGTCCGGAGGGACGTCGAGCGGTTGCGCGACCTCGGCTACGCAGTGGATGCCGACCCCGGCCGGGTGGGCGGCTACCGGCTCGGTCGAGGGGGCCGCCACGTGCCGCCGCTGATCCTGGACGACGAGGAAGCGGTCATCCTGGCCGCGTGCCTCCGCGCCGCGGGAGGCACCGCGCCCGTTGGGAGCGTGGCCACCACCGAGCGGCTCCTGCTCCGCCTCCAGCAGCTCCTCCCGGCCCGAGCCGGCGACGAGGTGGCGACCCTCTCGGCGGCGACGACTCGGCTGACGCGCCCAGGCGAGGAGGCGGAGGTGGTGGCGCCCGCCGTCCTGGGCACGGTGAGCCGCGCGTCCCGGGAGTGCCTCCTCCTGCACGTCCGCTACCGGGACGCCCGCGGCCACGAAACTGAGCGGCGTCTGGAGCCGCTGGGCATCGTGAGCGCCGGCCGGCGTTGGTACCTCGTGGCCCGGGACGAGCGGCGGGGAGACTGGCGGACGTTCCGGCTCGACCGGGTTGTCGAGGCCCGCGCCACCGGCCATGGCTTCGTGCGCGTCGACCCGCCCGACCCCGTTCGCGTTGTCCAGCGGGCGATCACGACCGCGCCCTACGTCCACCAGGCCGACATCGAGCTCGACGCACCACTCGCCGAGGTGGGACCCCGCATCCCGCCGACGGCCGGCGTCGTCGAGGCGCTCGACGACGGACGCACGCTGCTCACCGCTGGCGCCGACGATCTCGACCTCATCGCGTTCCACGTCCTGCGCCTCGGTGTGCCGTTCCGGATCCGCCGACCCGAGGCGCTGCGGCAGCGCTGCGCCGAGCTCGGCGCTCGTCTGCTCGACGCCGCGGCCGGGGCGGGCGGGAGCGGTCCGCCGACCGCGTGAGGGCGCGCGGCGGCGACCGGCGCGAGGGTGCGGCGTTCGGCCTTGGCCCGCTACCATGCCCCCTGCCCTTTCGGGGGTGGTGTAATTGGCAACACAGCAGGTTCTGGTCCTGCTTTTAGGGGTTCGAGTCCTCTCCCCCGAGCTTCCCGGCCGGCGAAGCGCACGAGCGCGGCGCCGGCCGCAGCGCGCCGAGGCCGGCCGGCGCGCGCCGGTTGGTCGCCTCGCGGGCCCCTGGTAGATTGATCCGCCGCTACTGGCCCCATCGTCTAGTGGCCTAGGACACCACCCTCTCAAGGTGGCGGCACGGGTTCGAATCCCGTTGGGGCTGCTGGAAAAGCCCAGGTAGATACCTCGGACTTCGAGAATCCCGAGGTGGCACGAGGGGCGTCGACCAGGTCGTCGACGGCGCGGCTCGACAGCCCGTTGAGGCAGACGCGCAGCGGTCCCCGGCCGGCACGACCGAGGACCGTTGCACACCCCTCGCGGCCGGCGCCGCCGTCGCCGGATCCGGCCACCCTAGGCCAAACGGCGGGCGAACACGAGGCGAGGGCGCCCGGGCCGGCCCGAGGATGACGGCCCGCCGCGACCTCCAGGAACGCGGGGCGGGCCCGGGTACACGCGTGGGTGTCCGCTAGCGTGCTGAGCGGTGACCGTTCGGTCGAGCGGGCCCACAGCGGAGTTGCTCCAGACCCTGGTGACTTCTACCTCGCACTGACCAGGCAGGAGCATCAGTTGATCGACAGGCGAGAACCACCGACACTCCTGTCGGCTGTCGACCTCGTCGGCGACGCGTTGTCGCTCGGTGGGGGACGGTGACGGGTGAGCGGCGGCTCAGGATCCTCTCTCTGCTCGTCTCGAACCAGGATGGCGCGGAGGTGCAGACCAAGCGTGTCTGTGAGGTCAGCGCCGAGGTCACCGGGATGAACGGGGCCGGGGTCATGTTGATGTCAGACCGTGGTCCGCAGGGGTCGGTGTGTTCGAGCAACGCGGTGAGTGCCCTGATCGAGGAGCTGCAGTTCGCCCTCGGGCAAGGGCCCTGCATAGAAGCGTACGAGGAGGGCCGGCCGGTGCTGGAGCCCAACCTCACCCACCCGGCCCGGCCCCGCTGGGTGGCGTTCACCGGTCCGGCGCTCGACGCCGGGGTGCGGGCGGTGTTCGGCTTCCCCCTGCGGGTCGGGGCGGTCCGCCTCGGTGCGCTCAACCTGTATCGGGATCGGTCCGGTGCGCTCTCCGACGAGCAGCACGCTGACGCCCTCGTGCTGGCCGACGTGGCCGCCGAGCTCATCCTCATGCTCCAGGCCCACGCCGCGCCCGGCGCCCTCCCGGTCGAGCTCGAGACCGGGGCCGACTTCCAGTACGTCGTCCATCAAGCCTCGGGCATGGTCGCCGTGCAGCTCGGAGTGGAGGTCGCTGAGGCGTTCGTGCGCCTGAGGGCGCATGCGTTCGCGAACAGTCGGCCGCTCACGGACGTCGCTCGCGATGTGGTCGGCCGTCGCCTGCGGTTCGCTCCCGAGGACGGCACCCGGTGAGGAGCGTGCCGCGACCATGGCCGGGTCGGCAGTCCAGGGGCCACAATGGGGGTGCGCCCGCCGCGGTCGGGCAGTTCGCTCGGCCCGTGCACGGTGATCGGAGGTCCGATGCCTAGAGAAGCAACCCTCGCCAAGGCGCTCGTCGAGCTGGCGGACACCCTCGTCGCCGATTTCGATGTCGTCGAGCTCCTCACGATCCTGACCGACCGTTGTGTCGACGTCCTGGACGTCGCCGCGGCCGGGGTGATGGTCGTCGCCCCCGCAGGTGACCTGCGGCTGATGGCCTCCTCGAGCGAGGCCATGCGAGCGTTGGAGCTCTTCGAGCTCCAGGCCGAGGAGGGGCCCTGCCTCGACTGCTTCACGACCGGACAGGCGGTTGCCAACGCAGATCTGGCGCGCACCAGCCAGTGGCCGCGGTTCGCTCCGACCGCACTCGCGGCAGGGTTCCACTCCGTCCAAGCGCTGCCGATGCGGCTACGGGGCACGGTGCTCGGCGCCCTCAACCTGTTCCACCTGGAGCGAGGAGAGATGCGGATAGCCGACCTCGAAGCCGGCCAGGCGCTGGCCGACGTCGCGACCATCGCCATCCTCCAGCACCGCGCCGCCCAGGAGACCCAGCTGCTCAACGAGCAGCTCACCCAAGCGCTCAACAGCCGCATCGTCATCGAGCAGGCCAAGGGCATGATCGCCGAAAGCGCCAGCCTCGACATGGAGGAGGCCTTCGCGGCGCTCCGACATCACGCTCGCAACCGGAACCTCCGACTGGCCGACGTGGCCCGGGACGTCATCAGCGGCCGACTCCGAGTGTCTGACCTCGACCGGGTACCACTTCAGAGCTGAGAACATCTTCGAACCCGGTGGCTGAGCAGCCGGCCGACGGGGTCGTCATGCCGAGGGCACCAGCATGCGCGCCAAGGGGTGGGCGCTGAGCTGCCCGATCCGGCCGGCCAATGGCAGGACGACGTCGACCACGCCAGCGCTCGGGCCCGAGACCTGCGCTCCGCGTTCCTGAAGCAGGTGGAGCATGGCTCGGTTGTCGGCAGTGACGATGGTGTCGAAGGCGACGAAGCCGTGGTGGTGCGCGGTGATGATCAAGGTGTCGAGAAGTGTCCCGCCCAACCCTCGGTTGTGCCATGCGTCGTCGATCGTCAAGGCGACATCGGCTCGGCGGGTGCCCACATACCGGGCGTACCGTCCAACCGCTGCGGGCGCAGTCTCCCCGTCACAGCTGAGCTCAACCGCCCATGCGAACCGATCTCGGTAGTCCAGATCGAACAGGGACGTCAGCTGCCGGTCGCTCAAGTTGGCGTACAGGCTGTTGAACCGACGGAAGCGCGACTCCGCCGACAGCTGCGCGAACACCCTCGCGACCGTCGCACGATCGGCTTGGACCAGGGGTCGGAACGAGGCCACGCATCCTTCGTCGTCGAGGACGTTGAACGGCCCCGGCTCGCCCCTGGGCGTGTCCGCATCCGAGTCGCTCGAGGCACCAGCGACGCCTCCACGACGACGGGTCGCGAGCTCGCGAGAGGGGGGATGAACCAGCGAACGCAGCAGTGGAGTCTCTTCCTGACTGGAGGTGGCATGCAGCCGAGGTGCAGATCTCGCCCAGTGGCTCCTGGCTCCAGATGCACGTACTCGCGGCTCAGACGCGGGCGACGGCGGCATGGACAGAGCTACCTCGCCACGTCCATCTCAAACGCCGGATCATGCGTATTCGAGTGGAAGGACTGCTGGCCGGGAGCGACGCGCCTTCGGCACCCGTTCGGATGGTCGTGGTTTTGCTCCCGCAGGGCCGCGGGTATCGCCCGACAACCGTGTTGCGGTGCGGGCTCGCCCGACGAATCGAATCAGGAGATCTCCATGGTTGCGCAGCCCCACGCCCCGGCCCGAAAGGGGTCGGTGCCGTACATCGCGCCGCGGGTTCCGATCCTGCGGCTCTCCGAGCCCCTCTCCGGGATCGTGACGGTGGCGGGTGAGGTGGACATCGACACGGCCCCGCGGTTCGAGGATCACCTGTTGGCGCTCGTAGGTCCGATCCGGCTGGACCTGCAAGGGGTGACGTTCATGGACGCCTCCGGGATCCGGGCGCTCGTCCGCACGCGCGACCACTGCGAACGCGAGGGCCGCTCCCTCTCCATTCAGGCCTGCTCACCGCCCGTCGCAGGGCTCCTTCGGACGCTCGGGCTGCACGACCTGCTGATCGAGAACGAGTTGGTGGCGTAGACCTCCCGCCCGCAGCCAGCCGGCACGTCGCGGACGACCACGACCGAGAGGTGCCAATCTGTGGAGGTGGGGTCGCCGGAGCCGTCGGGAGCCTTCGAGGACGTCGTCACGGAGCGCCTCGCGAACCTCCAGGCGCTGACCGACAGCACGCTCACGCACCTCGACGTCGATGACTTGCTGGTCGAGCTGCTGGCCCGTGTGCGCGAGATCATCGAGGTGGACACGGCTGCAGTGTTGATCCTCGACGAACGGGCCGGGGACCTGGTGGCGAGGGCGGCGTGTGGCATCGAGGAGGAGGTGCGCCAAGGTGTCCGCGTCCCGCTCAGGACCGGATCCGCGGGGCGGATCGCCGCGACGAGGCAACCGGTGCGGTTGGACCGCGTCGACTCGACGACGGTCTCCAACCCGCTCCTGTGGGAGAAGGGCATCAAGACGATGCTCGGCATCCCGCTCGTCAGAGGCGACAAGGTGCTCGGGGTTCTCCACGTCGGACGACTCCGGGAGCATCCGTTCAGCGACGACGACATCGAGCTGCTCCTCGTCGTGGGTGATCGGGTGACGGCGGCGTTCGAGACCCGGGAGCACGCGATTGCGCTGGCGGCGGCGGCGCTGCTGGAACGAAGCCTTTCACCGACGAGGCTGCCGCGATTCCCAGGAGTCGAGCTTGCGGCCCGCTACGTCGCCGCCGAGGATCGCTCTGTCGGCGGCGATTGGTACGACCTGTTCACGTCGCCGTCGGGCGACCTGTGGATCGTCGTTGGCGATGTCGCCGGTCACGGACTGGAAGCGGCGGTCGTCATGGGACGCGTGCGCAGCGCACTCCGCGCCTACTCGCTGATCAGGGCGTCGCCTGAGCGCGTCCTCGATCTCGTGGATCGCAAGGTGACCCACTTCGAGATCGACACCGTGGTGACGGTAGCGTGCGCGGTTCTCGAGCCGCCCTTCGACCTGATGACCCTCGCCGTGGCTGGCCATCCGCCACCCGTCATCGCGGTGCCCGGGAGTCGAGCTTCGTTGGCGGAGGTCGAGACGAGTCCGCCGATAGGAACGAGCCTGGGATCGCCACGCCGCTCGTCGACGATCTCCCTCACGCCCGGCACCGTCGTCGCGTTCTACACCGACGGGCTCATCGAGCGCCGAGGGCGAATCGCTCGATGTCGGTCTCGAGCGTCTACAGGACGCGGTGACACCGGGTGCTCCCGACGGCGTCGCCCGCGACATCATGCGAGACCTCCTCCGCGATGTCGTACCGCGCGATGACATCGCGCTGGTCGTCATGCGTCGGACCACCGCCGCAGAGCCTGACGTCCAGCCGCGCCGGTGAAACAGCAGCGAGCCGCCACCGTTCTCCATCGAGACGATGGCGGCTCACGCTCCGCCGAAGCTGGTTGCGCTACGACCGCTCTTGCTGGACCCGCTGCTCAGCTTCGCGAGCGGCGGCCTCCGTCCGGGCGGCCTCGGCCTTCGCTTCGTGCTCGGCGACGTCCCGCTGCGCGTCGGCCTTCTCCTGCTGGGCTCGACCTTCGTCCTCCAGGTGCTCCTTGCCGGTCACCTTGCCGAGGACCTCTTTGGCCTTGCCCTTGATGTCCTCGACGATGCCTTCGGCACCGTGCTCAGCACCACTCTTCTCACTCATCGCAGACCTCCATCTGTGTCGTGGCAAGGTGCCTCGTGGCCGGAGGGCGTAAACCTGCATGAAGGGTGACGGCCGGACGGGCAGCTGCGGGTCGCCATGTGGCAGTCTCGGCGGTGTCCTTGCCTGGGAACTCACGGTGATGTGGCCGCTCTTCGGCGGGTACCACCTGAGCGGAAAGACGCCTACGACGCCGAGATCGAGCTCACCGAGAACAGCTACCGCTGACGCCGCGCGTCACTGACAGCGCCACGACCTCCCGGATCGGGGGACGGAATGCCGGGAATCAGCGGATCGAGCGACGGTTTGATCGGCGCGGCGTTCTGTCAGCCGCTTGGCGACCCGAGCCCCTTTTTGCATGCGGGCGTGCAGCCGGTCCCGGGCCTGCTCCGCGTCAGCGTCGAGGCCGTCGAGGTCGTCGATGCGCCAGCTTCGTTCGACGGTGGGGACCAACACGTGGTCGTGATGGACGGCGAGGTCGTAGATGCCTTCCCGGGCGATGGCGGCGGCGTGGCGGGCGAAGTCGGGAATGCCGGAGCCGGGCATCTCGAAGGCGGAGACCTGTTGCTCGATGGCCAGCATCATCGTCGACGGGTCGAGCTCGATCGCCGCGCTCACCAGGTCCCGGTAGAAGAGGTGGTGCAAGTTCTCGTCGGCTGCGACCTGCTTCATCACCAGGTAGCCGGCGGCGTCGAGGCGTCGGCCGGTGTTGCGGTGAGCGAGGCGCGTCGCGAGCTCCTGCAACGCGACGTACACCATGCCGTCGGCCACGGTGGCGGGCTGCGGGACCACGCCGGTCGAGACCTGGACCATTCGGGCTCGTTCCAACATGACCGGATCGACGGCGCGGGTCGCCATCAAGTAGCCGTAGATGACCATGGAGTGCCGCGCTTCCTCCGCCGTCCAGCGACGGGCCCAGGTGAGCCAGCCGTCGCTGATGCCGAACCGTTGCCGCAGGACATCGAAGTAGTACGGCAAGTTGTCCTCGGTGAGGACATTGACGAGGAGGGCACTGCGCACAGCGTCGTTGATGTCGACGCCCTCGATATCGGCGTCCGCCGCGGACCATGGTTCGCTGGCGCAGCCTCCGCTTCGACCCCGCTCGTAGGGCACCAGCTGGTGAGGGAACCACTCCTTCGTCATCGCCAGATGGCGCTCCAACAGCCGTTCGACGGTTGGTTCCAACTCGCGCAGCAGCACGACATCGCTCATCACGGCCGACACCGCTTGGACTCGTGCACGTCGGGCAGGTCTCTCCGGTGCGTGCTGACCGACACACGAGACGCGTCGGACACGATCGGATCACGGGCGGGATGCATCAGCCCGTTCCGACTCGGTCGATGGTTCACCGACATTCGATCCACCTCTCACGACGCCTGCTCCGAAGCGTCACCGAGGTCTGGAGCGACGCCCGCTAGTCCCCGTCAGCATCAACCCTCAAACACCCGCGCTGCTGCGACGACCCGTCCGTGCGACAACGCTCACTCACCAGCCATCCCTCGGGATGTTCCCCGAGACGCCGCGTCATGGCGCGGGTCGCCGTCCACGGCCGGTCGTCGGGATTCTGCGTCGAGGGTGTCGGCCAGCTGGCCGAGGAGTGTGACCAGCTGGGCCATGGCGTTGTCGGTGAGCAGGCTCGTCCAGCGGTGGTGGATCCCGTCGGCCACCGAACGGCCGAAGCGCAACGCCTCCCAGCCGTCGTCGGTGAGCACGACGAGCTTCGCTCGGGCGTCATTCGGGTCGGGGAGCCGGTGGACCAGCCCCTTGTCCTCCAGGCTGATCGTGGCCTGAGCCATCGACTGCTTGGTGACGCCGGCGCGACGGGCCAGATCGCTGATGCGGGTGCCCTGGCGGTCGATGAGCAGCATCACGTCGGTCATGGTCGGCGTGACGTCAGGGTGGCGGAGCGCGACGCCGTGTCGGAGCTCATTGGCGAAGTGCGACCAGACGTCCCGCAAGGGTCGTCCGATGAACGGCTCGACGCCGCCGACCCGGGGCGCCGGGTGCGGGCGGTGATCCGGATGGACCTCGGCCACGAACGACAGGTTACCTGTCGAGATTCGTCGGCGGGCCGTGCCCCACGGGGCCGTCGAGAGGAGGAACTGCGATGAGCGCAGCAACCGAGATCGTGAGCCGGGTCGAGCAGGCGTTCAACGCCCGGGACGTCGGGGCCTTCGCCCAGTGCTTCGCGCAGGACGCGGTGCAGCTGCACCCGTTCTTTCCGGAGCCGCACCGGGGGCGGGTGGCCATCCACGATGCCGAGGCGGCCATGTTCGCCGGCTTCGACGAGATCCGGCTCGAGGCGACATCGGTCACCGAGGACGGCGACACAGCCGCGATCGAATGGCGGGTGCAGGCCCGAAACTCGTCGCCCATCGCGATGCCGGACGGCTCGACGCTCCCGGCGACCGGCCGAGTCGTCGATCTGACGATGGCCTCGTTCGTCCGTTTGGACGAAACGGGACTGATCGCCGAGGAGCACCGCTACCAGGACAACCTGGCCTTCCTCCGCCAGCTCGGCGTCATCGGCTGAGCACGGCCGGCGCCGGCGGCGACCACGAAGCCCTGCTCCCCGCACCGTCGGGCTCGAGGACGCCGCCGGATCTCGTGCCCTTCGTGCCGCCATGAGAGCGAAGCACGCGTCGCTTCCTCGGTCAATCGATCGCGAGGTCGGCTTCCTCGAGCCGAGGCTGGCCGAAGACGTTGTAACCGCCGGGGCCGATGAGTGGGGCCACGACGATGAGTAGCAGCCCCCTGCCGATGGCGCTCGCGGCGGCGAAGCGGCGAGCCTGGACTGAGGAGCGAGATTCCGATGGCATGTGTGCGATTTTCGATCTGTGATGACGGGAAGCGCGATCCGGTATCGCGGGCTTGTCGTCGTGGGCTAGTTGAGGCTCGGCAGGGGCGGCGCAACGTTGAACTTCACGCCTGCGAAGGCGAGGAGGCGATCGACTGCGGGTGAGGTGGACGATCCGGAGGGGGATGTCGCCGTGTCGGCGGCGCCGCTCGGCGAGGAGGATGGAAAGGCCGGAGCAGTCGATGAACTCGACCTGAGAGAGATCGAGGAGAAGCGATCTGGCAGGCTGGCGAAGCGCTGGGTGAGGTCTTCGAGCGAGCTCATGTCGATCTCACCACGGATCGTCACAACCCCGTGTGCGTCCGGACCACAGAACACGTGCGGCGGGATCAAGGCTCGCTCACCTTCGTCGAGGGGCGTCGCCGGGTCTCGGGCCCACACCTGTTGGAGGCGACCACTCAGCCGCACCCTCAACCGAAGCCGGTGAGACCAACCTGTCTACCTGTGCCGCGGTCCCTCATCTCGGGTGCTCGTCACCAGAGACGGCATCGGCGACGATGGCTTTCTAGGTGGCCGTGGTTGATGCTCCCGCCGGTCAGACGAGCTGGAGATGGCGAGCTTCGCTCAACGGGGAATCGCCGACCACGGCCGGACCGCGGTCGTCAGACGCATCGGCGAGAAAGGCCGAGAACGGCGGTCGTCGCTGTTCTCGGCCCTTTCGTCCATGCTGATCGAGGCGACTGCCCGGCTCAGCGATCGTCGTCGTAGGGTTCGCGGGTGCCGAGCTTGGCGAGGCCGCGGCTCAAGATGTAGGCACCGACGGCGAGGGCAGCGAAGAACCAGCCGTCGCGTCGGGCCAGAGAGTCCTGGTCAGCGTAGGTGGAGAGCAGCACTCCGGCGACGAACACCAGCATCACGTAGAACTCGCTGGTCTTGAAGCCGTTCTTGGTCTCGGTGTAGGTGCGCCGCGTGACTGCCCGCTCGTAGCGGGCGTTGGCGGTCGGCGTCGAGGTGCCATTCGGTTGCGTCTGGACAGGCGCGCTCGACTGGGGGTTCTGAGTGGACAAGGAAAGCTCCTTTGAGGGGTGAACGGCGCCGACTCGCATGGGCCGTACAGCCGCCTGCTCGTCGAGCACCACGGAAGTACCCAGCTTGGGCCAGTCCAAGCACCAACCACCCATGCGAGTGAACCGAGGCTGATATCGAAGTCTGCCGATCCGCGTCAGCGCCCGCGCTCAGCGCGTCCCCCGCCAGCTGACCGTCATCTCGCGCCGGCCGATGCGCCAGGTGTCGCCGTCCCGCCGGAGCTCGTCGCGGTAGTGACCCATCATGACCGTCGCCCGCTGCGGGTCGCCGAGGGGCGCCTGGTGGCAGGTGTGGTAGGTCACGGTGCGAGCCGTGTCGCCGTCGAGGTCGACGTGGTACACGGTCACGTGGTGGTGCTGCCAGGCCTGCTGTTCGGCGTAGCCCGCGATCCACGCGACGATCTCGTCCGCGCCGGTCATCCAGTCCCGGTCCCCGTAGCGAGCAATGGCGTCGTCGGTGAACACCTCCCTCAGCGCGACGAAGTCCTTGCTGTCGGTCGACGACGCGTAGCGGGCGAGCGTGTCGGCGATCCGTTGGCGGTCGACCAGGGCCTGAAGCTCGGCGTCTCGATCCATGGCGGCGCGCTCCTCTCGGACCGGGCGGCCACTGTAGCGAGGCCCTCGTGGCGACCGTCCGGTCCGGCGCGGTCCCGTGGCCGCCGTGGGAGTGGTCGCGGACTGTCGACCTTGGTCAGGCGAGCGCCGCTCGGAGCTGAGCGAGCCGCTCGGGCACGGTTCGGTACCAGATCCATCGGCCTCGCTTGTCACCCACGATGAGACCGGCTTCGGACAGCACCTTCAGATGGTGGGACACCGTCGGCTGGGATCGGCCGACCGGCGCGACGAGGTCGCACGCGCACACCTCGCCGGCCTCGGCCGACGCGAGGAGGGACAGGACACGCAGGCGGGCGGGATCGGCGAGCGCGGCGAAGCCACGGGCCAGCTCGGCGGCGTCAGCTTCGTTGAGGGGTGCCTCTCCGATCGTGGGGCAGCACTCGTCCGCTTCGAGCACGGCGACGATCTTCTGTCGAGCCACTGTCACCACCATCCATTGACAATCGTCGATAGATAGGGTTATCTATCGACGGATGACAATATATCAGGAGGTCGTGACCATGTCCCGAGTACAGCTGGCCATCAACGTCGAAGCCCTCGATCCCGCCATCGCGTTCTACTCCAAGCTGTTCGCCACGGAGCCGGCCAAGGTGCGGCCCGGGTACGCCAACTTCGCCATCGCCGAGCCGCCCCTCAAGCTGGTCCTCATCGAGACCCCCGGTCAGGGCGGCACCCTGAACCACCTCGGTGTCGAGGTGGCCTCCACCGACGAGGTGGTCGCCGCCCAGGCCCGGCTTTCGGAGGAGGGTCTGGCCACCGCGTCGGAGGAGGGTGTGGCCTGTTGCTACGCCCGCCAGGACAAGGTGTGGGTCGACGGACCCTCGGGTGAGCCGTGGGAGATCTACACCGTGCTCGAGGATGTCGAGATGCTCGGCGGCCAGCTGCGCGCCGTCGATCCCGAGACCGGCTCCACCTGCTGCTACGAGATGGCCGACGACGGAGCGCTCGTGCCCGACACCGCCGCCCGCTGCTGCTGACCGCGTCGTGAGCGATCTGGCCCACCAGCCCGAGACCGGGACCGGCGCCCACCAGCGGGACCTGGCCCGGCGGCTCCTCGCCGAGGCGCTGGGGACAGGTCTCCTCGTCATGGCGGTGATCGGGTCGGGGATCATGGCCAGCCGCTTGTCCCCCAACGACGTCGGACTGCAGCTGCTGGAGAACGCGGCCGCCACCGCGGGAGCGCTGGTCGCGCTGATCTGGATGCTCGGCGCCGTGTCCGGCGCCCACTTCAACCCCGTGGTCACCCTCGTCGATCGAGCCTTCGGCGGCATCCGCACCCGTGAGGTCGGGCCCTACATCGTCGCCCAGGTGGCCGGCGGCTGTCTCGGCGCCGTGGTCGCCAACCTGATGTTCGAGCTGCCGGCCATCGACCCGTCGACCAAGACCCGCTCCTCCGGCGCCCTGTGGCTGTCCGAGGTGATCGCCACCGCCGGGCTCCTCCTCGTCATCCAC
Source organism: bacterium (assembly GCA_046734535.1). Lineage (GTDB taxonomy): Bacteria > Actinomycetota > Acidimicrobiia > Acidimicrobiales > Ilumatobacteraceae > DASTFY01. The sequence continues at coordinate 13,630 of JBKPRL010000153.1, forward strand.
GGCTGTGTCCGCAGCGGCCGGAGCCACCTCGTCGCCGTCGCGGTCGGCGTCTGGATCGGTGGTGCCTACTTCTTCACCTCCTCGACCAGCTTCGCCAACCCTGCCGTCACCATCGCCCGCACCCTCTCCGACACGTTCGCCGGCATCGCCCCCTCCTCGGCCCCGATGTTCGTCGTCATGCAACTCGTCGGCGCCGCCGCCGCCTACGCGCTGATCCGCGTCCTCTTCCCTTAACCACGTACAGGCCGCGCATGAGAGCTTCCGCGGCCGGACGGGTGCACTCGACGGGCACCACAGGGTGAACAACCCCTCGCCGTATCGTCGTATCCACGAGAATCGATAGGAGATTCCAGTGCCGGACCTCTCAGCGCTCACGGTCGACGACGGCCGGCCCGTCGTGCTGTTCCTCTGCGTCCACAACGCCGGGCGGAGCCAGATGGCCCTCGGCTGGTTCCAACGGCTGGCCGGCGACCGTGCGGTCGCCTGGTCCGGCGGCTCCGAACCAGGCCTCGAGGTCAATCCGGCCGCCATCGAGGCCATGGCCGAAGTCGGCATCGACATCACCGAAGAGTTCCCCAAGCCCTGGACCGACGAGATCGTGTACGCCGCCGACGTCGTCATCACCATGGGCTGTGGCGATGCCTGCCCGATCTTCCCGGGGAAGCGGTACGAAGATTGGGCGCTCGACGACCCCGCCGGGCAGGACATCGCCAAGGTCCGACCCATCCGCGACGAGATCGAGCGTCGCGTCCGAGTCCTCCTCGACTCGCTGGGGGTTGCGGTCTAGCTGCGCGTGCACGCGCGTCGACCGCCAGTTTGTCGTCGGTCGGGTGCCCCACCGGCAACCTTGTCCTGCTCCGCCGGCCACGTCTCGCGTTGGCGACGGCGATCTCGCTCTGCCCGCCGTTCACGCCGCCGCACGGGTGCGTTGCCGGAGGACCGGGGGGCGGTCTTCCGGCAACGCTCGTTGCCCTCTACCCGGACGATACCCTTCGGATACACGAGGGCGGGGTCAGCCCATGCCGTCGATGGTCTGCGTCACCTCGAAGTTGCTGTCCAGCTTGACCGTGACGATCGAGCCGTCGGCCTTGGTCATGTGGACCTCATAGGCGGCGCCTTCGGCGTCGGTCTCGGCTCGCTGGGCGGTGGCGCCGGGCACGGCGGTCTCGGCGGCCGCGGTGGCCTTCGACGCGTCGTCGCCGGTCAGCACGGTCTCCGTGATGCCGTTGGCCTGGTGGCCACCCTTGCTCCAGTCGGGCGCCTGGCGAGGCTGGCCCTGCGACGGGGCGGTGGGAGCTTCAGCTCCCGGCGTCGTCGTGGCGGTCTGCGCGTTGGCCGTGCCGAGGAAGCTGGCACCTATGGCGCCACCGGCCACCGAGGCGGCGACGATGGCGCCGCCGAAGAGGAGCTTGCGGGTCGGGATCATGAGGACACTCCTTCGTGCTGCCATCCGAAGCAGGGTGCCCCGGAAGGTGCCTTCTGGCACGACGTCACGATCCACCACGCCCGTAAGCGTGACGCCAGCGCCGCGCGGGAGCTGCGTAAGAGCCCCCTGGGACTTCGCTCCGAGTAGAGCTGTGTCCTCGGAGGAAGATCAGAGGATGGTCATGTCAGCCCGACCCCCCGCTTCGAGATCGCCGGCGGGGGCGCCC
>JBKPRL010000154.1:0-27631 GCA_046734535.1 bacterium
CGCCAGCACTCGGCTGCCATCGAAGGCCAGTCCCGCCGCGAGGAGCATGACCCCAGTCATGGCCACGATGATCAAGGCGTTCGCCGTTCCCCGGCTGCCGCGCAGGCGTGATGGGCGACCGGTCACGAGCCACCCCGGTACACGTCGACCGGCGCCGATGCAGATGCCGTGATCGTCGTCTGCCCCGGGAGAGCGAGGTCGACGAGGTCGGAGACCTTGACCGCGCAGGCCACCGTGGCCGTCACGTCGGTTCGTCCGACGGCGGTCTGCACGCTGGTCGATGCGCACTCGATGTTCGCGCCCCGAAGCGTCTCCTCCGCCGCACCGCGGGCGGCTTCGGCCGCAGCAGCACCCTGACGCAGGCTGGCGGCACGCGCCGCCGCCTGAGCCGCGGACACCACATCCTGGTGCGCCGTCCCCATCCGTCCCGCCAGCACGGCGAAGGCCATCAGGGCCAGGACGACCGGGGTCAGCAGCACGACGCTCAGGCCGGCCGAACCGCGGTCGGTCATCGTTGGCTCTCCGGCACGAACCTCTCGACGGGCCCGCCGGCGTTGGCGCTGACGGTCGCGTGCAGCCATGGGATCGGACCGCGCACGGTGCCCCGAACCGTCACCGACACGGTGGTCGCGCTCCGCTCGACGCTGACGACCGGATCCGGCAACAGGTTCGCCGAGCCCTCGAGCAGCGCGCCGGCGACGGCCCGCGCCTCCGCCGCCGACCCGTCCTCGACCTGCGCGGCCCGTGCGGCATCCTCGGCCGCCGCAGCGACGATCGAGCGAGCGTGGTACACGAGGGCGGCGTGGATCACGAGGAACACCATCGTGACGACGAGCGGGAGCAGGATGACGGCGCCGGTCACCTCGCCCCGCCCCCCTCGCAACCGCATCGGATCAGCTGCCGAAGATCTGGCCGACCTTGCCCATCAGTCCGGCCTGGATCGCGGCGACGACCCCGAGCAGGGCGACGGCGATGCCGGCGACGTACAGGATCTCGGTGCTGATCTCGCCGCGGTCGTCGCTGAGGAGGTGGGACTGCAGCCAGGCGCTGAGCTTGGTGGTCATTGGTGGTTTGCTCCTTGTGGTTGAGGTGGATCTAGAGGTGCACGACGGAGTAGACGCCGGGGAAGATCACCAGCACGACGAACCCGATGACCAGGAGGGCCACCGGCGCGTTCATCCGCTCGGTGCGGGAGGCCGCTCTGGCGTCCACGTCGGCCAGCTCGCGCGTCGTGAGCGCGTCGGCCGCGGCGTCGAGCGAGCGACGGACCTGCGCGCCAGCCTCACCGGCCAGGGTCATGGCGCCCGCCACCTCGGCCAGGTCGTCCAGGCTCATCCGCTCGGCGGTGGCCTGCAGCACGGACCAGGGTGAGCGGCCGGAGAGCCGGGCCTCGGTGACGCAACGGCGCAGCAGCGCGAAGCCCCATCCGGTGCCGTAGGCGGCCGCATCCTGCAGCGCCTCCTCGGTGCCAGAGCCACCCGCGAGGAGGATGGTGACGAGCCGCAGATAGGAGGCCAGCACCGTCCGCAGCTCCCGTCGCCGAACGGCAGCCTTCGCGGCGGCCTGCCGGTCAGCGAGGAACCAGCCACCGAGGCCGAGTGCGATCGAGGCGAGGGCGACCAGCCCCGCCGGCAGGGGCCGGCCGAAGCTGGAGACGAACCAGAGCACCACGGGGAGCGCCGCGCCGAAGAGCGCGGTCTGGAGCTTGTCGATGGCTTGGGCCTCCGGTGAGCGGTCCAGGAGCGCCAGGTCTGCGGCGAGCGCGGGGCGCCGCGCGACCCGATCACCGTGGAGCCCGAGCGCGAGGCCACGCACACCCCGCCGGAGCGTCGAGCGGGCGGACGCGCCGACCGGCGCACCGACGCGGCTGGCCGGTCGATCGAGCGATGACAGCGCGGCGGCCAGGGAAGGCCGGGCGGGCCACCATCCGCGCGCGGCCAGCCAGAGGCCGGCGCCGGCGACCATGCCGAGGACGACCGCGACCATCACCGCTCCACCGACAGGATCCGCTGGCCCGCCGGCATGCCGGCCAGGCGGACGAGGGCCCATGTGGCGACGAACCACATCCCGCAGACGACGGCCAGCACAGCCTGGCCGATCGGTGTCCCGAACGGCGCCAGGTAGCTGCGGTTGAGCAGGAGGTAGACGGTGACGACCGCGGCGATCACGCCGGCGATCAGACGGGCTTGGCTCGACGTCCGCGCCCGCTGCGCCTCGACGCGGAGGCGGAGGGTGGCCTCGGCGCGGGTTGCCGCGGCGACCCGGCTCAGGACCTCCGACAGCCGAGCGCCGTGGCGCTCCGACGCCAGGATCAGTGCAACTGCAACCTGATCGCCGGACGGGCTGGCCAGGCGCTCCGCGAAGCGCCGCATGGCCGTGGGGAGCGGTTCGTGGCGCAACCGGGCCGCCAGATCCTGGACCTCGTCCCGGATCGGCAGCGGGGCGACGCGAGCCGTGACACCGATGGCCTCGTGCAGCCCGGCCGCGGCGCTCATCGTGTCCCGCAGCTGCTCGGCCCAGCGCGCCACCGCCTCGATCCGGTCGACCTCCTGCTGGCGCTGCGCCTTGGCCCCGAGCAGCGTCGGCGCCGTGAGTCCGAAGACGGCCGCGGCGAGCGCTCCGACCGGCCAGCGGGTCACGGCGTACACCGCGACGGCGGCCGCGAGCGCCAGGCCCAGCCGGCGGTCGAGGTGCTCCACCCGTCGCCACCGCGACGCACGCGGACGGCCGGCCAGCGCGACCGGAACGCCCCGCGCGCCAGCGACCACGAGCAGCAGTCCGAGGCCGACGACTGCGCCCAGCAGCGTGGCGATGAGGGTGCTCATGCCCACACCACCTCGCGTCGCACCGCCTCCTGGACCACACCCGGGTCGAGCCCGTTGGCCACCAGGCGATCCCACGTCCGGGTCGTGAAGGCGTGGGCCACGCGGGCGCAGCCGTCCGGGCCGGGGGCGAAGACCTCGTTGCTGCTGACCACTCGGCCGTCGGCGCCAGTGACCTCCCGGACCGACGAGACGACTCGACTGCCGTCGGACCTCCGGGCGAGGTGGACGACCAGCCCGACCGACTGGGCGATGAGCAGGTTGGTGGCCTCGACGGGCATGCGCTCCCGGGCCATCAGGGCGTACGTGGCGATCTTCGTGAGCGCCGCCGCAGAGCTGTCCGCGTGGAGCGTGCACAGTGAGCCGTCGTTGCCCTGGCTCATCGCCAGCAGCATCTCGAGCACCTCCCCGCCGCGCACCTCCCCGACGATCACACGGTCGGGCGCCATGCGCAGCGCGTGGCGGGCCAGGTCCCGCATGGTGATCTCGCCCGCGCCTTCGACGTTGGCCTCCCGGGTCTCCAACTCGATCACGTCGGGATGGCGATCGGGGTCGCGCTCGAGCTGCAGCTCCAGAGCGTCCTCGATGACCACCAGCCGCTCCCACGGCTCGACCTCCGCCAGCAGCGCCCGCAGGAAGGTCGTCTTGCCCGCGTCGGTCCCCCCGGCGACCACGATGTTCAGTGGATGGGGTCGGCGCACTGCGGCGCGCATGACCGCGGCCAGCGGCTCGTCGAGCGTGCCGAGCGCGACGAGATCGTCGAGGCCGATCTCCGTGTGGCGGTGGCGGCGCACGCTGAGGCTCGGCCGTGCGGACACGTGCATCACTGCGGACAGGCGGGAGCCGTCGGGCAGCCTGAGGTTCAGGAGCGGGCGGGCATCATCGAAGCGGCGCTCGGTCCGCCCGCCGTGGGCGGCCACCCGACGGATGAGCTCGACCAGCTCGCCGTCCGTCGCGGCTAGCTGCGGCCCCCGCTCCCGTCGACCGCCGGCGCGGGTGATGAAGACCCGGTCGCAGCCGTTGGCGTGCAGGTTCTCGATGGCCGGATCGGCGAGCAGCTGGTCGAGCAGGCCGAAGCCGTGGAGGCGGGCGCACACATCGGCGACCAACGCGGCCTCTTCAGCCGCGCCGACCGGTGCCAGCCCCGCGGCCAGGCGTTGCCGGCGCAGTCGTTCGAGAGCGACCGCGAGCAGGCGCTCGCCCTCGGCCTGCTCGACCGCCGGCTCGGGCCTCGAGGCCTGCGCGTTCGACCAGCGGCTGAGCTCGGCCGTGACCTCGCCGAGGACCTGCTCGACCAGCGCCGTAGTCATGCACTGACTCCCGCACGCGGCTCGACCGTCGCCGTCGTCGCCTCGATCGCCGGCCCGACCTCCGCCGCCTCTGCGGCGAGGGTCATGGCGAGCCGCTCGACGGCTCGAACGAGCCCAGATCTGCGCAGGCGCCGATCGCCGAGTCCGCGCCGAGTGACAGCCGCCGCGGCGGCAGGATCGTCGGGGACGACGCCGAGCAGCGGCAGCGCGGCCTGCTCCGCCACCTCGACCGGGTCGAACGGTCGGTCCCCGACGCACACCAGGCCGACGTCCACACCGACGGCGGTCAGCCGCTCGGCGACCGGCCGCAGCGCGACCACCTCGTCGAGGCAGGGCCGGACGACGAGCAGCGTCCGGTCGGCGGCGCGGGCCCACGGCAGCGCGGGACTGTTGGGGTGGAGCCGGCCGCAGTCCACGACGACGTTCAGACCGGCGCGTCGTATGGCGCTGACCGCCGGCTCACCGAGCGCCCGCAGGCAGGCCTCGGCCTGCGCGGGACCAGGAGGGCCCGCCACCAGCTCGACGCCGTCGCCGAGCGCTTGCGCATGCTGGTGCAGGCGCGCTCCGGTCGAACCGTCGCGGGCAGCCGCCAGCGACAGGAGCCCGGGCTCGTGGGTGAGGCCGGACGAGTGGTGCCCGCGGGCGGCGAGTACTCCGCCTTCGGGGTCGGCCTCGATCACGAAGCGGCCGCGGTCATCGTCCCGCCAGCACCAGGCCAGCAGGACGGCCAGCGTCGTGGTGCCGGGCGCACCCTTCCCGCTGGCGGTCGCCCAGATCACGACCCGCTCCCGACCAGCACCAGCCGGAGCTGCTGGCGGGCGGCCGCATTGGTGGCCTCGACCGCCCGGTCCTCGGGGACGAGCAGCGAGACGAACAACCCCGACGCGCCCGGACCATCGTGCGACGTGATGGCCCACACCCGCGCCGAACCGAGGGCGCGGGCCTCGCTGGTCCCCCCGGCTGCGGCGGCCTCGATGAGCTGCACCGGATCGCCGGACCGCAGCGCGGCCGTCGGGTACGCACCGGGAGCGAGGACCGCGCCGACGACCGCTTGGCCCGCCGGCACCGCGTCGCCCTCCGTCACCATCTGCGGGGACAACAGCGTGCCTGCCGGGATGGGACCGCGTGCGACCTGGCCCACGACTTCGGCACGATCGCCGGGCAGGAGGGTCGGCACGCTCGGCCCTACCTCCACCTCCGTGGTCGTCACCATGTCGTCGCCCACGGTCTGGCCGGCCGCGACGTCATGGCTGGCGACGAGCACGGCCACCCGGGTCGAGGTGGCGCGGGACCACGCCGCGAAGGCAAGGCCGGAACCGAACACGAGCAACAACCCGAGCGCGATCCACGGCATGCGTCGCTTCGTGGAAGGCGTCAGGGCGCGAGCGCGCGCCTGCGTCATTCGAACTCCTCCTCAGTTGCGCCGCCGACGGGCGCTCCTCGATCAGTAGGTGAACGAGGAGCGCCGCATCGGAAACGTGGCTCCAAAGGTGGTCCGCCGACCGCCACGTTGCGTGAGGGACAGTACGGCCAGCCTCACCGTCTGCCACCGCGCGCCGGGCCCGTCGGTGCGCAGACGTTGGACCTCGGGCCACCTCGACCACGCTGGGTGAGGCAGCGGCCACCACGCCGAGTAGTGACATCGTCGTGACCTGGCCTGGCCACGGCACGCCGCGGCGGCCGCCCGCGCGCCGTCAGCCAGTAACCTGGAGGGCGATGGCGACCCCCACCATGGCCCTGCGCTCCAACGACCTGTGCTGGTGCGGGAGCGGGCGCAAGTACAAGCGGTGCCACAAGCCCTTGGAGGGTCGCGTCGTCCCGCACGAGGTCAGCCCCATGCGCAGCGTGCCGGCGACGATCGCCCGGCCGCCCTACGCCGAGACCGGCATCCCACCCCGCTGGAACGAGCCGCTGGTGAAGTCGCCCGAGCTGATCGAGCGGATGCGGCGAGCGGGTGCGTTGGCCGCGGAGGTCCTGCGCCAGGCCGGCGAGCAGGTGGCGCCGGGTGTGACGACGGACGAGATCGACGTCTTCGTCCACGACCTCACCATCGAGCGCGGTGCGTATCCCAGCCCGCTCAACTACAACGGCTTCCCCAAGAGCGTCTGCACGTCGGTCAACGAGGTCATCTGCCACGGCATCCCGGACGCTCGGGCGCTGCAGGACGGGGACATCGTCAACCTCGACGTGACCGTCTTCTTGGACGGCGTGCACGGCGACACGAACGCCACGTTCTTCGTCGGTGACGTCGACGAGGAGAGCCGCCGCCTCGTCCGCGTGACGGAGGAGTGCATGTGGCGGGGCATCGGCGCGGTGGTGCCAGGGCGGCCGGTCAACGAGATCGGCCGGGCCATCGAGGACCACGCCCGACGGAACCACTACGGCGTCGTGCGGGCCTTCATCGGCCACGGCATCGGCGAGCAGTTCCACGCCGACCTGCAGATCCACCACTACTACGAGCCCAAGGCCCGCACCATCATGCGGCCGGGCATGACCTTCACCATCGAGCCCATGATCAGCATGGGCAGCTGGCGCCACGTCATGTGGGACGACGACTGGACCGCCGTCACGGCCGACGGCAAGCGCACGGCGCAGTTCGAGCACACGGTCCTCGTCACCGACGACGGCGTCGACGTGCTCACCGGCGGTCCCGGCGCCGTCTCTCCCGGTCCGCCGGCCTGAGCTCGGTCGCGAGCGTCCACTCGTCATCAGACCTGCCTGGCTCCGAAGCGGGCAGGTGATGTCCCGCTGACCGCGATCTCATCTGCCAGCCTCCGTGAGGCGCGGGACGCGCTTGACGGATTGCCGAGCGAACCGAGTAGGCCCCAGCCAAAGCGTTCTGGTCGGGATTTTGCCGCTCCTGGCGGAAATTTCGCGACCAGAACGGAGCAGTGGAGGTTGGCGACGAAGAGTCTCTAAGAAGCGGGCCGGTGTCGAGAGCCCGTGACGTGGGCCTCTCGTGGGTGGGGTGGTTCTCGCCTCGGTCAGCTTTCGGGCGATCTCGACTCGGGCCACCTTGGCGCCCCGTTGGCGGCCGAGACGGATCTTGGTGCAACCGGAAACGGGCCCGTTCGCCGGGGAGGCCCACTTCATGACATTCAGGCGATCACGGAACCGGGCTCGACGCCGTCGGGCAGCTCGAGCAGGCGAACGGTTCCGTCCGCGTCGAGCGCGCCGAGGACGAGGAACTGGCTGCGGAAGCCGGCGATGCGCCGCTCACCGAGGTTGATGGCACCGACCACGGTCCGGCCGAGGAGCTCCTCCGGCGAGTAGTTGGTGATCTGGGCCGAGCTCTGCAGCCGGCCGACGACCGGACCGAAGTCGACCTCGATCTTCAACGCCGGCTTCCGGGCCTCCGGAAAGGCCGCGACCGCCACCACGACACCAGCGCGCATGTCGATGGCGAAGAAGGCGGGACCGTCGACATCTCGCTTGCGCGGGAGCTTGGCCGGGTCATACGGGCGGGAGTCGGGGTCGATCTCGTGCTGCGCCACGACGGCGGGATCAGGCCGAGGCGGCCGCCTGGCTGTCCCTGCGGGCCCGTCCCTTGCGCCAGAACACGAAGCCCACGATCACACCGATCAGCAGGAAGCCGAAGACGGCACGCCGCAGCCGGCCGCCGCTCATCCCCTCGTCGCCGAGGACGGCGTCCATGACGAGGTCGCCGGCGTCGCTCAAGCTATCGGTCACGTTGTCCAGGACGGATTCCATGGCAACGAGTCTCGTCGGTCACCTCAGGCCGAGGCAACCATCCTCCCCGTCCGGGGCCGCCACCAGTCGAGGATCGGGTCCGCGTCGGCCCTGCGCAGACCGTACGCCCGGCACATCTCCACCCCGGCACCGTCGAGGTTCCCCGCCCGCAGGAGTGCGGTGGCGCGGTCCCAACCTCGCGCCGGCAGCGGTAGTGCGAGCACCTGGCGGGCACTGAGCTTCAGGACGCCGGCGCCCATCCCGGCCCCCAGATGCTGCGTGGCCGCGAACGCGGCGACTGGGGGTGCGAGCAGCACCGCCGCGACGGACCACAGATCGACCCGCCGGCGGGGGTGGACGGCGATCACCGGCACAGACGGGATCCAGTCGCCGTCCTGGTCGACGACGGCTTCGATCACCTTGGTCTGGGTGGCCACGAGGACCTTCGGCATGCGCTGCCGGTCGACCCACGCGGCAAGGCGGGGATCCGCCGCGCCGAGTGCCCGCGTGTCGACGCGCGGCGCGGCGAAGGTACGCCGCGCGAAGCGGGCCGGTCGCTCGCCCCACGCGCAGCGGCCGGCGTCGATGAGGCCGGTCGTCACGAGCGCCGGTCCGTCGGCGTCGTCCCGGACGTACGGCACCAAGCCGTAGAACTGCTGGCGGAACCCCGCGGTGGCGGTGGCGAGATCGGCCAGGCGACCGTCGCACGCGAGCTCGGGCAACGACGGGACACCGGCCAGGTCGGCCACCAGTGGCGACCAGCTCGGCCCGGCGACTGCTGCGGCCGGGGCGTCGGCCTGCGGGGTGCACGCCGGACCGCACCAACGGCGGACGGCCCCCTGGGGCCGACCGACCTGCAGCGCGACCACGCACGTCGTGACGGCGGCGTCGAACACGCGGGTCGGCGACCACCAGAAGCCGACGACGGCGGCCCGCGGCCGGACCGACGCCCGGATCGGTCCTGTGTCCCGCGATGACAGCACGGACTGGGGCAGCACGAGGGCAACCCGCCCACCGTCGGGGCGAACCACCGCCAGCGATCGGGCGAGGAACTCGGCCGCGACGTCGGCGTAGGGCCCCCCACCGAGGGCAGACCGACCGCCGCGGGTGGTCGCACGGGCCAGCTGGCCGAGGTAGGGCGGGTTCCCGATCACCACGTCGAACGGGCCGCCGGGGTCGAGCGTGCGCCCGTCGCCGACCAGGATCCGTGCGGCGGGCACGGCGCGCTGGGCGAGTGCCGCGGTCGCGGCGTCGACCTCGATCCCCACCAGCTCGGCCTCCCCCCGAGGGTCCAGCGCCGCCGCTGCCGCGGCGAGCAGCCGCCCGTCCCCGCACGCCGGATCCAGCACCCGGAGCGGTCGACGTCCCTCGGCGATCGCGGGCACCACCGCCTGCTCGACCAGCAGCGCGGCGACGGCGGGCGGGGTGTACCAGGCCCCGCGACGCTTGCGCTCGGAACGATCGGCCGGTTCCACGCCCGCATCATGACCCGCGCCCGCGCCCACTCCGGGGTTGGGCCGCCTCGCGACCCCGCCTCTACGCTCGGGCGCCATGACGTCGCGCTACCTCACCTTCACCCGTGAGGAGTGGAAGGAGCTGCGCGCGGCCACACCGATGACGCTGCGCGAACCCGACCTCGAGGCCCTGCGCGGCATCAACGTCCGCATCAGCCTCGACGAGGTGGCGGACGTCTACCTGCCGCTCACGCGCCTGCTCAACCTCTACGTGAGCGCAGCACAGAACCTGGCCAAGGTGTCCTCGACCTTCCTCGGGACGTTGGCCCCGAAGGTGCCCTATGTGATCGGCGTCGCCGGCAGCGTGGCCGTCGGCAAGAGCACGTTCGCCCGCATCCTCCAGGCACTGCTCTCCCGCTGGCCCGACCACCCCCAGGTCGACCTCGTCACCACGGATGGCTTCCTGCTGCCCAACGCCGTCCTGGGCGCCCGCGGCATCATGAACCGCAAGGGCTTCCCCGAGAGCTACGACACCCGCCGCCTGCTGACCTTCCTCAGCGAGGTCAAGAGCGGCGTGCCCGAGGTCCGGGCGCCGGTGTACAGCCACGTCGTGTACGACATCGTTCCCGGCGAGGAGCTGGTGACCCGGCAGCCCGACATCCTCATCCTCGAAGGCCTGAACGTGCTCCAGATCAGTCCCGAAGCGCGCGAGTTCGTCAGCGACTACTTCGACTTCTCGATCTACATCGATGCCGAGGAGTCCGACATCGAGCACTGGTACATCGAGCGCTTCTTGTCGCTCCGGCGGACGGTGTTCGTCGACCCCCGCTCGTACTTCCGTCACTTCGCCGACCTCACCGAGGACGAGGCCGTGGAGACGGCGCACGGCATCTGGCGGGAGATCAACGGGAAGAACCTGGCCGAGAACATCGCCCCGACGCGCGACCGCGCCTCGTTGATCATGCACAAGGCCGGGGATCACAGCGTGACCGAGGTGCAGCTGCGGAAGATCTGACGCTTCGTCGCCTTCCTCCGCGGAGCGAGGGCGGGCTCCTACTTGCTGCGCTCGACGATGCCTCGGGCGCGCTGCGGTGCGCCGGCCAAGCCGGACGCACCGGTCCGGGCGCGAAGATGGCTCCATGCGGGTCCTGGCCGCCGTCGTCGTGCTGACCCTGGGTGTGGCCGGTTGCTCCGGCAAGGACGACACGGCGGGACCAGACGTGGCCGGGCCGTCCCCGGCCACCGACGCCGCGGCGAGCGTCGTGGCCACCGTGGCGTCCACGACGACCACGACGACGACCACAGTGCCGGCCACGGTCGCCCCGTCGAGCGCGCCACCGACCGTCGCCGCCCCGGCCACCCCAGCCGCGCCGGCCACCGACCTGTACCAGCCGACGACGGCGCCGACCTTCCCCAGCCGCTCCACGCCGCCGCCCGTCGAGGGGCTGCCCGACGGCTCGTACTACGCGGTCGTGCACGGCGCCGCAGCCCACGCGCCGACGCCGCGGGTGGCGACGACCATCTACCAGCTGCTGACCGGGCCCGAGGCCATCGCCGCCGCCCAAGCCGCGGGCCACGGCCTCGACAGCGATGTCTTCGTCCCCGAGCAGCCGGCCGCCGACCGCGATGTCGAGCTCCGGCCCGACCTGTTCATCTCCGTCGCCCGGCCGGACCGGCCCGACGTCAGCTACGCGATCAGCGCGGCCGAGCTGGCCCGCCTGGTCAACGGCGGTACGCCCAGCGCGGGCGCGCCGGACGGCTACCGCTACGTGCCCTTCCCGTACCTGATCACCGTGGCGGGTGGCGTGCCGACCCGACTCGAGCAGCTGTGGGCGCCCTGAGCCACCCGCCTCAGGCGTCGTCGGCGGCGAGCCAGCCCGGCAGCTCCTTGATCGAGTCGAGGGTGGGAACATCGCCGTCGTGCTCGGCCACCTCGTGGCCCCAGAGGTACTCATAGGGGATGTGCACGGCCCGGCCGCCGAGCTCCAGCACCGGCAGGACGTCCGAGCGGATGGAGTTGCCCACCATGAGGAAGTCGGCCGGCTCGACGCGGTAGCGGTCGACCAACCGCCGGTACGTGCGCACGTCCTTCTCGCTCACGACTGCGATCTCCTCGACGTGCTGGTCGAGCCCGCTGGCGTGGAACTTCTGCTCCTGGTGGAGCAGGTCGCCCTTGGTGATGACCACCAGGCGATAGCGGGCGGCGATGGCCGCCAGCGCCTCCTCGACGCCTTCCAGCAGGTCGACCGGGCGGGCGAGGAGGGTCCGCCCCTCGTCGACCAGCTGCTGGATGGTCTCGGCGGGGACCGCGCCTCCCGACACCTCGATGGCCGCCTCCACCATCGACAGCGTGAAGGACTTCACCCCGTACCCGAACAGCGCCATGTTCCGCCGCTCGACCGTGTCGAGGGTCGTCGCCAGGCTCGTGGGATCCTGCGCGTACGGCTGCAGCAGGTCGCAGAAGCGGCCCGTCACCGTGTGGAACCCGTCCTCCGAGTGCCAGAGCGTGTCGTCGGCGTCCAGGCCGATGAGGCTGATCGTCATCGCGGCCCCGCGGCGACCCGGTCGAGCAGCGCGTCGAAGTCGGGACCGTCGAACTCCTCGACGGCTCGCTCGTACTTCTCCATCGCCCATTCCCAGAAGTCGAAGTCCAGCTCGCTGATGGAGTCCTGGATCGACCCCCACAGCGTCCAGCCGTACTTCGACATCACGCCGAGCAGCCGCGCCCGGGCCACCTGGTCGGGTCGCGACTCGCCGTAGTAGCTGGTGACGAGCTCCTCCAGCTGGTCGAGCGACAGGTTCGACTCGCTCCAGACGTTCCCGAGCTCGAAGGCGGGATCTCCGTTCCCCGCGTACTCCCAGTCGATCAGCCACAGCCGGTCGCCGGCGTCGATGATGTTGGCCGCCAGGAGGTCGTTGTTGCAGGGCAGGAAGGGGTTGGGCCGGATGGCCAGGGCGGCCTCTATCCTCCGGACCTCCGCCTGGAACTCGACGAAGCGGTCGGGCAGGCGGAACCCCCGCTCCTGGACGAGGGCCAGGTAGCTGCGCTGGATCCGGAACATGTCGAAGCCGTTGGCGAACTGCGGGCCGGCATGGAGCCTCCGGCAGGCCTCGGCGAGGCGGGGGAGGTTGGCCGGCTCGCGCACGTCGGCCGGCTCGTACGTGCGGCCCTCGACCCAGGCCACCACGAGCACTCCCCGTCCGGGCAGGTAGTCGACCACCGCCGGGGCCATGCCCGACTCGGCCGCGGCGAGCGAGTTGCGGTACTCGGCCTCCCGGTCGATGGCCAGCAGGTCGCCGTGGTCGTTGGAGAGGCGAGCGACGTAGCAGCCCTCCGGCGTCGTCACCTTCAGGTTGATGTTGGTGAGACCGCCGGTCAGCGCCTCGACGGTGCGCGGCCGTCCCGCGAACCTGGGCACTTCGTCGAGGCGGGCCTCGACCTCGGGGGCCAGCTGGTCCGTCACGTGCGCTCCTCCTGGTCGACAGGCGGCGCGGTCGCCGGCTGGGTGACGACGTAGTAGTCCTCGTAGTGACGCCGCGCCCGTCGCCGGGCGTCCTCCCACGTCCATCCGCCGTCGAGGAAGCGGGCCGGGCTGAGCGAGCGCACGTAGGGCGACGGATCCGGGCACAGGCTCTCGACCACGTGCTGGGCCAGGCCGGCCGAGCCGGACACGCCGTGCGCGTTGCACCCCGCGGCCATCACGAACCCCCGCAGCCCCGGCACCGGGCCGACGACGAACCGGCCGTCCGGGGTGAACGTCGGCCAGCCCCGGAACGTCTGGCGCACACCGAGCGCGGTCACGCCCGGCACGAACGGCTCGAGCGCGTCCGCGAAGGAGGCCAGCACGTCCCAGTCCGCGTCGGGCGCGACGTCGACGGTGCCCGAGCGGTCGTGACCGGGACGCGGGTCGAGGCTCAGGGCCTCCTCCTCCCACCCTCCACAGAGGACGCTGGAGAGCTCGGCCCGCACGTAGAGGCGGGAATCCGGCAGCCGCAGCACCGGCAGGTCGGGGTGCCACCCGTCGAGCGGCTCGCTGATGAAGTACTCGTGGCGGACGGGAACGATGGGAAGGTCCAGACCGACCAGCGCCGCCAGGTGCCACGCCCACGGTCCGGCCGCGTTGACGACCATGTCCGTGCGGATCGTCCCGGCCGTCGTGGTCAGCCCGACGACGGCCCGATCCCGGACGAGGACGTCGAGGACGCGGGTGTCCGTGGCGATCGTGGCGCCCTGGCTGCGGGCTGACTGCGCGTAGGCGGTCGTGAGGCTGTTCGGCTGCAGGTAGCCGTCGGTCGGGCACCACAGCGCTGCGGTGGCGCCGCGCACGTCGAGCATGGGCGCCCGCTCCGCCAGCGCGGCGCGGTCGAGCCACTCCACCTCGAGGCCCGCCCGCTCGGCGACCTCGACCATGAGGCGGAACTCGGGCAGCCGTTCCTCCGTCGTGGCGATGCGCAGGCTGCCGGTCTGGCGCCAGTCGACCGGCCACGGCGAGGCGTCCTGGAGCTGGCTGAACAGGGCCACCGAGGCCATCGCCAGCTTGGTGCGGTCGAGGCTGGTCCGCACCTGGCCGACCAACCCGGCGGCCTGCCCCGACGTGGCCCCGGCCAGCTGCCCGGCCTCGACGAGCTGGAGGTCCTGGTGGCCGGCTTCGGCCAGGTGGTGGAGCACGGCGCAGCCGATGGCCCCGCCGCCGACCACGGTGATCTCGGCATCGCGGATGGCGGCCACCGCTCAGCGCTCCGGCTCGGAGAGCGAAGGACCATCACCGGAGGGGCCGGCGACCTCTGGCGTGGCTGCCGGCTGGCCCCACCGATCGGCAGTGGCCGCGAAGAGAACCTCGTCGACCGGGCCATCGACGGACTGGTAGTTGTGGTGGAGCACGCCTTCCCGGCGGAAGCCGGCGCGGTCGAACAGGCGCTGGCTGGGTTCGTTGCGCACGTCGACGTGTGCGATCGCCCTCGCGCGGCCCCGCGCGAACGCGGCGTCGACCAAGGCGATCACGGCCTCGGTCGCGAGGCCGCGACCCTGCGCGTCCGGCGCGAGCGTGATGCCGATCTCGACCGCGTGCGGGCTGCCGGCAACCATCGCCACCATGGCGTCGCCGACCAGGTCGCCCCCCTCCCGCAGCGCGAGCTGGCCGGAGCCGGCGAGCGCCATCGCCTGCTCGACCGTGTACGGCAGGGTCCACCCTTGGTACCGGGCGACGTCGGGATCGCTGCGGTACGCGGCGACGCCCGGCGCGTCGTCGATGGTGACGAGGTCGATCACGAGGCGGGCCGTGGTCACCGGCGTAGCGATCATCGCCGGCTCACGGGGCGGATGGTGTTCAGGTAGTTGTAGACGGTGATGCGGCTGACGCCGAGCGCGTCCGCCACGTCCTCCACCGCGCGGCGGAGCAGGAAGGCGCCCCGCTCGTCGAGCAGGCGCACCGCGCGCTGCTTGCCCTCCCGCGACAGGTCGGGGAGACGGGCGCCGAGCTCGTCCTCGACCTGCTCGATCATCCGTCCGAGCGCGCCGTGGAGGTCACCATCCACGCCGTTCAGGAGCTCGGCCGGCACGCGGAGGCCGCCGACCAGCCGGCCGTGCCAGCGCAGCGGGATGTCGGCCGGGCCGAGCTCGTCGTCGCCGACGAGCGAGCCACCGAGCGCGGCCGCGACCGGCCCGAGGGCCTCCATCAAGGAGCGCCGCCCGTCGTCGGTATCCAGCCCGCCGTGCTCAGGCTCCGTAGCGTCCGTCACCCCACCACCTCGACCTGGAGGGAGACCCGAGTGGCGCCGTTGGCCAGCGCGGCGCGCAGCAGCTCGGCGACGGCGACGGCCGCCTGCTCGTCCGAGCCGACGGCCTGGGAGCTGAACGGCCCGACGTCGACGGGCAGTCCCTCGTCCTCCACGGCGCCGACGGCCGACAGGACGTGGGGCCCGGGCTGGCCCTCCACGAAGGGCTCGACCGTGAACTCGATGCGGACCTGCGCCACCTGCCACCTCCTCCGTGCGGCCGCTCCTGGGGAGAGCGATCGTACCGAGGCCATGGGCGGCAGGCGCCGGGCACGACCCTCCGGCCGGCGGCGGCGGCGACCTGGTGACGACCTGCGAGACCCTCCGGCCGACGTCAGGCGCCCATGACCCGCCGGAGCTCCTCGGCCCGGGCCGTGCAGTCCTGACCCGCGGCCTCGAAGGCCTGGTTGAGCCGGTTCAGCGCGTCACGGAAGGCGCCGTTCCAGTCGCTGGCGAAGCGGTCGTGAGCCGGGCCCTGCCAGAGCGTCGTGCCGAGCACACCCGACACCTGGCTCAGGACCGAGCTCACCGCCTCCATCTGCCGCTTCAACGTCGTTCCGAGGGCCTGGAGCTGGTCCGGGTCCGCGCCGTACATGCCACTCATCGGGGTTCCTCCTGGTGCTGCCGATGCGATCACCGGAGGATGTGCGCCAGCGACGGCGATCCGGAACGAGGCGCCCACGACCCACCCTGAGCGACCGCGCCGGTCCGCCGGCACCACTTCACCCTTCACCGCAGCAGGTCGCCGGCCAGCGCCAGGCTGTCCGGGCAGAACGTTAGGCGGGCGCGGCGCTCGTCCAGCTCCGCGGGGGTGAGCCACTCGGCCGCCACGACCTCGCCGTCGACGAAGCGGATCGGGCCGTCCCAGGTGACGGTGTACACCCGGGCCAGCTCGTCGACCTCGGCGTCGGCGTAACGGCCGGCGCCGGCGAGGATCACCGGCGCGTCCCCGATGCCGACCTCCTCCGCCAGCTCGCGCGTTGCCGCCGCGTCCCACTCCTCGCCGGCGGTGACGACGCCGCCGACCGCGACGTCCCAGGCCGACGGCCAGATGTCCTTGGTCGGGCTGCGCTGGTGGACGAGGACGCGCCCGTCCGGCCGGCGCACCACGAGGAACACGCAACGGTGGCGCAGCCTGCCGGCCCGCATCTCCGCTCGGGTCACGGTGGTCACCACGCGGTCGTCCTCGTCGACGATGTCGACCAGCTCAGGATCGCCCGGACCGGGGGCGCCGGTGCCCGCGCTCACCGCACGTGCCTACCATGCCCCATGGCCAACGACGCGCTGCAGGAGGAGGCCCGGGACCTGCTGGACGCCGCCGTCCAGCTCCGGCGGGACCTCCACCGCCAACCCGAGGTCGGCAACGAGCTGCCGATCACCCGCGATCGCATCCTCGAGGACCTGGACGACCTGGACCTCGACATCACGCTGCACGAGTCGACGAGCGGCATCGCCGCCCTGCTGACCGGCGGCCGGCCCGGCCCCACGATCCTGCTCCGCGGCGACATGGACGCGCTGCCCATGCCCGAGCAGACCGGGCTCGACTTCGCCAGCGAGGTCGACGGCGCGATGCACGCCTGTGGGCACGACACCCACGTCGCCATGCTGGCCGGCGCCGCCCGGCTGCTGACGGCCCGGCGCTCCGAGCTGCCCGGCCGCGTGCTGTTCATGTTCCAGCCCGGCGAGGAGGGCCACCACGGTGCCCGCTACATGCTGGACGAGGGCCTGCTCGACGTCCCACCTCTGGCCGACGGCACCCCGAGCCCGGTCACCGCGGCCGCGGCCATCCACATCACCTCCGCCCTCCCGAGCGGCTGGGTCAGCACTCGGCAGGGACCGATCATGGCCTCGTCGGACACGCTGCGCATTCGGGTCAAAGGGGCGGGCGGCCACGCGTCCGAGCCGTACCGCACGCTCGATCCCGTGCCCATCGCCTGCGAGATCGTGCAGGCCATCCAGACCATGGTCACCCGCAAGGTCGACGTCTTCGACCCGACCGTCGTGACCGTGGCGAGCATCCACGCCGGCACGACCAGCAACGTCATCCCGGACTCGTGCGACATCCTCGGGACCGTCCGCGCCGTGTCGGAGAGCACCCGTCAGCGGGTGCACGACGGGCTGCGCCGCGTGGCCGAGGGCGTCGCCGCTGCGCATGAGGTCGACGTCGAGGTGGAGGTCGAGCTCGGCTACCCGGTCACCGTCAACGACCGCGACTTCGCCTCGTTCGCGGCCGGCGTGGCGAAGGAGATCGTCGGCGAGGACCACACCATCCTCCTCCCCAACCCGGTGATGGGGGCCGAGGACTTCAGCTACGTGCTCGATCGGATCCCGGGCTCGATGGTCTTCCTCGGCGGCACGCCGGCCGGGAAGGACCCGCGGACCGCGCCCGCCAACCACTCGACGAAGGTCTACTTCGAGGAGGAGGCCATGGTGCAGGGGGTCGCGCTCTACAGCGCGCTGGCCCTCCGCCACCTCGCGGCCGAACCTCCCGCCACGCAATAGTGCCGCCGGTGGCGCCAGTGGGGCCCGTCCACCGGGGGCAGGGTCCCCTGAGCGGCGTGCGGGTGCTCGACTTCTCGCGCGTGCTCTCCGGCCCGCACTGCGGGCGGATGCTCGCGGACATGGGCGCCGACGTCATCAAGGTCGAGCCGCCCGAGGGCGACATGACCCGCTACGCGTTCCCGCGGGTCAACTCCATCGCCACGTACTTCACGCAGCAGAACTGCGGCAAGCGCAACATCTCGCTCGACCTCCGCCTGCCGCGCGCGGTCGAGATCCTCCGCGAGCTGGCCCGGCGCAGCCACGTCGTGCTGGAGAACTTCCGCCCCGGCGTCATGGACCGCATGGGCCTGGGGTACGAGGCGCTGGCCGCCGAGCACCCCGACCTCGTCTACGCCTCGCTGACCGGCTACGGCTCGACCGGCCCGTGGTCCCACCGCCGCGCCTACGCCCCTGTCGTCGGCGCGGAGAGCGGGCTGACCTGGCTCCAGGGGGAGGCCCGCGGCGGTTCCTACGCCAACGATCCCATCTCCCACGGCGACGTGTACACGGCCCTCGAGTGCCTCGCCGCCATCCTCGCCGCGCTCTACCAGCGCGAGCGGACGGGTCGCGGGCAGCACGTCGAGGTCTCGATGACCGCGACGCTCCTCGCGATCAACGAGCACGTGCACTGGGAGCTGAGCGACATCGCGGCCGACGGCGTCGTGGCCAGCTTCCAGCCGGGCGACTACCCGGTCTTCACGGTCGGCGACGGCCAGACCGTGGTCGTGTCCGGCCACCCGGCCGACCGGGGCACCTTCGAGCGCTACGCCCACAGCGTCGGCCGTCCGGAGCTCATCGACGACGTGCGCTTCGGCGACGTGGCCTCTCGGCTGCAGCGGCTGGACGAGCTGCGAGACGAGCTGCAGGCCGGAGCCGGGACGTTCCCGTCGGCGGACGAGCTCGAGGCCTCGTTGGCGGAGCAAGGTCTGGCCATGGGCGTCCTGCGAACGGTCCGTGAGGTCGCCGACAGCGAGTGGGCCCGAGCGCGGGGCGCCATCGTCGATGTGCCCGACCGCGGGGGTGGCCGCGTGCGCATCCCCAACTCGCCGTGGCACTTCAGCCAGGCCGACGTCGGCGTCCGGGGTGAGCCGGCCTACCGCGGCGAGCACAACCGCGAGGTGCTGCGCGCGCTGTGCGACCTGACCGACGCGGATCTCGACCAGCTGGAGTCCGACGGTGTCCTCTCCAGCCGGCTCCCGAGCTGACCCGTGCTCCACTTCCCCGTCCACCCCATGAAGGCAGTCTCCGGCCACCTCCCGACCGAGGACGGCACGTGGGCGTACGAGATCAAGTGGGACGGCTACCGCACGATCGCGTTCATGGACGATGGCCATGTCCGTCTGCAGAGCACCACGCAGCGGGACGTGAGCGCTCGCTACCCCGAGCTGAGCGGCCTCGCCGAGGGCCTGCAGGCGACCAAGGCCATCGTGGACGGCGAGGTGGTCGTGATGAACGACGAGGGTGTCCCCCGGTTCGAGCTCCTCCAGCGGCACGAGGGTTCGGCCGCCTACGTCGCCTTCGACCTGCTGTCACTCGACGGGCGCGACACCATCGCCCTCCCCTACGAAGAGCGCCGCGAGCGCCTGCTCGAGGTCTTCCAGCCCGGGCCCGGCCGCATCGTGCCCCGACACCAGATCGGCGACGGTCCGGTCCTGCTCGAGGTCACGTCGGCACGGGGCCTCGAGGGCATCATGGCCAAGCGCCTCGGCAGCCCCTACCTGCCGGGCCGGCGCTCACAAGCCTGGCGCAAGGTCAAGAACCGCCCGCAGCAGGAGGTCGTGATCGGTGGGTTCACCAGCGGGAGCGGCAATCGCACCGGGACCTTCGGCGCGCTCCTGATCGGCTACCACGAGGGTGGGCGGCTGCGCTTCGGGGGCGGCGTGGGCAGCGGGTTCGACCAGCGTGGCCTGGAGCGCCTGACCCGGCAGCTCCGCGCGCTGCGACAGAAGGAGTGCCCGTTCGACCCGCCGCCACCCCGCTCCTACGCCCGGGACGCGACGTGGGTCAAGCCCGTGCTCGTGGCCGAGATCGCGTTCGCCGAGTGGACGAGCGATGGCCTCGTGCGCCAGGCCAGCTTCCTCGAACTGCGCGACGACAAGGATCCCGCCGACGTGGTACGAGAGGGCTGAGCGCCGAGCACCTCCAGCCGCCGCGGCTCAGGACCCGGTGTGGCCGAACCCACCGCCCCGGCCGACACCCGGCAGGACGTCGACCTCGACCAGCAGCACGGTCTCGACCCGCTGGATCACCAGCTGCGCGATGCGCTCGCCCCGCAGCACGCGGTGCTCGTGCTCGGCATCGGTGTTGAGGAGGATCACCTTGACCTCGTCGCGGAAGCCGGAGTCGACCAGGCCCGGGGCGTTGACGACAGTCAGGCCGTGGCGCAGGGCCAGACCGCTGCGGGGCAGGACGAAGCCGGCGAAGCCCTCCGGGATGGCCAGCGCCACCCCGGTCGGGACCAGTGCCCGGCCGCCGCCCGGCGCCACGACCGCGTCCTCACGCGCCAGGAGGTCGAGGCCGGCATCCCCGTCACGCGCGTAGGCCGGCAGCGGCAGGTCGGGGTCGAGACGGACGACGGGCAGGCGCAGCACCGCCGGAGGCTACGGCCTGGCTACGGTCCGACGGATGGGGGCGCCGTCGCTGACCTCGGCGGCGCTGTTCCTGCTCGGGTGGAGCTGCGGCTGGCTGCTCCTCTGGCGCCCCCGACCGCTCCCGGCCCGACCTCGGAGGCCTGCCGGGCCTGAGGGACCGGCGCCCCGGCCGCCGCTCGCGGTCGTCATTCCGGCGCGCGACGAGGAGGCCTCGCTGCCGCTCCTGCTCGCCACGGTCGTCCCGCAGCTGCGGCCCGGCGACCGTTGCCTCGTCGTCGACGACGACTCGACCGACCGCACGGCCGCCGTCGCCGCCGGCGCGGGAGCCGAGGTGGTGGCCGCGCCGCCCCGACCGGACGGCTGGACGGGCAAGGCGTGGGCCTGTGCAACGGGCGCCGCCCGCGCCGCCCCCAATCCGTCGGGATCCGGTGATGACGTCCTCGTCTTCCTCGACGCCGACGTCCGACTCGAGCACTCCGATGTGCTCGACCGGCTGGCAGCCGAGGTGTCGACCCTGCCTGACGGCCTGGTCTCGATCCAGCCGTGGCACCGCACCGACCGTCCGGTCGAGCAGCTCAGCCTGTTCTTCAACGTGACGGCGCTGATGGGGTCGATCGCCTTCACCGTCCTCGGCACGCGGGTCCGGCCCACCCTCGCCTTCGGACCCGTGCTCTCGTGCCGCCGTGCCGCGTACGAGGCCAGCGGCGGTCACGCGCACCCGTCGGTCCGGGGCGCGATGGCGGAGGACATCGCGCTGGCCCGGCGATTCCCGTCCGTGGCGCTCTTCACCGGCCGGCCCGCCGTCTCGTTCCGCATGTACCCGGACGGCCTTCGCGCGCTGATCCAGGGCTGGACGAAGAACATCGCCTCCGGGGCCGCCAGCGTCCGTTGGTGGTTCCTCATCCCGATCGTCGGCTGGCTGTGGTCGCTCAACGGCGGGTGGATCACGTCGGTCTGGTTCTACGCCGCGAGCGCGGTCCAGGTCCTGGTACTGGGTCGGAGGGCGGGTCGCTTCGGGCCGCTCTCCGCCCTCGCCTACCCGTTGCTCGTCCTGTTCTTCCTGGTCATGTTCCTGCGCTCGGTGGCGCTCACCCTCCTCCGGCGGCCGATGCCGTGGAAGGGTCGACGGGTGGCGCCGCGACCGCCTCACTGACCTCCCCGCCATCGCTCGACGGACGGGGGTCGGGTGAGCGGAAGACGCGCTCCCGGTAGTACCGCAGCTCGGCCACGCTCTCCTGGATGTCGTCCAGGGCCCGGTGGCTGCCCACCTTCCGGGGCCGCTGAGCCCGGACCGTGGGGTACCAGCGCCGGACCAGCTCCTTGACCGAGGAGACGTCGACCGAGCGGTAGTGGAGGTAGTTCTCGATCTCGGGCAGGTACGCGGCCAGGAAGCGCCGGTCGGTGCCGATCGAGTTGCCACACAGGGGCACGGACCGCTCCACTGGCACGTGCTCGCGGATGAAGGCCAGCGTGGCGGCGCCGGCCTCCTCCAGCGTGACGGTGGAGGCCCGGATGGCGTCGAGCAGGCCCGAGCGGGTGTGCATGTCCGCCACGAAGGGGTCCATCGTGGCCAAGACGTCGTCCGGCTGGTGGACCACCAGGTCAGGGCCCTCGGCGATGATCTGCAAGTCGTCGTCGGTGATCAGCGTCGCGATCTCGACGATGACGTCCCGCGCTGGCTCCAGACCGGTCATCTCCAGATCCATCCAGACCAGCACGAAGCCCCAGACTACGTGCCCTCCCGCACCGACACGGCGGCGCGGGGTAGCGATCACTTGCAGCGCGCAAGTACCCTGCCGGGATGAGCTCGACGAGGCGCCAGGAGCAAGAGCCGGCGGCCGAGGAGGTCACCGAGGTCGGTCCGGGCGTGCTGCGCCTGCAGCTGCCGATCTCCATGCCCGGTCTCGGCCACGTCAACTGCTACGCCCTCGAGGACGAGCGGGGCGTCGCCCTCGTCGACCCCGGCCTGCCCGGCCCGGACTCCTACCGAGCCCTCACCGCGCGACTGGACCAGGCCGGCTACCCGCTGGCCCGCGTGCACACCGTCATCGTGACCCACAGCCACCCCGATCACTTCGGCGGGGCCGGACGCCTGCGCGACGAGACGGGCGCCGCGGTGGTCGGCCACCGGTCGTTCAGCACGTGGTGGGATCCCGCCGAGCCGTCCGACGTCGATCTCGACCAGGTCGCCGATTCCTTCTCCCACTCCACGCCCTGGGACGAGCACGGCTACGGCGACGAGTGGCGCACCCAGTCGGGCATGGCCGACATGCGCGAGCTGCGGGCGCTCATGTCGACCCCGAAGCCGTCCGTCCAGCTCGACGACGCCGACGTGATCCGGCTCGCCGGGCGCGAGTGGGTCGCCGTGCACACGCCCGGCCACACTCACGACCACCTCTGCCTGTTCGACCCGGTCGAGGGCGTCCTGCTCTCGGGCGACCACGTCCTGCCCACCATCACGCCTCACATCTCGGGGATGGGGATGTCAGCCGATCCGTTGGCGCAGTTCTTCGCCTCCCTCGACCGCATGCACGACCTGGACGGCGTCACCGTCGCCCTCCCCGCCCACGGCCACCCCTTCGTCGGCCTCGACGAGCGGGTCGAGGCGATCAAGGTCCACCACGAGGAGCGGTTGGAGCTGCTGCGCAAGGCGTCGATCCAGCTCGGTCGACCGGCGACGGTGCGGGAGCTGTCGACCCACCTCTTCTCGCCTCGCGCCCAGGGCCCGATGGCCGACAGCGAGACCTACGCCCACCTCGAGCACCTGCGCCTGGCCGGCCACGCCAAGGTGTCCTCGGTCGACGGCCGGTTGGAGTACGTCGTCGACTGACTCTGCGTCGCCATCCTCCGCTGCGCTTCGGCTGGCTCCTACTCGCTTCGCTCGGCAACGCGTCAGGCGTCGCTGCGGTGCGCCGGCCCGCTCGCGAGCGAAGTGTGACGGAAACGCGCCACCAATGGCGCGTTTTTGGCGCAGTTCGGGCCCGGGGGCCCGGTCGTTGCGCCCTCAACGCGGCGTCAGCCGCGGGCCTCGAGTGCTTCGATGGTGGCGGTCGCGTAGACGGTGCCCGTCGTCGCCTCGCGCAGCCACAGCGCCGCGGCTCCCGGCCGCTCGAGGATCGCCACCTCGACCGCCGCGCCCGGCTCGATGGGCGCGCGGTGCTCGAGCTCGGCGCGCAGCGGCGCACGCAGCTCGCGGCGGCGGGCCAACTCCTCCTCGACCGCTTCCCAGTAGACCGCGTTGTTCACGTGGTTGAGCACGTCAAAGTCGGTGAAGCGGAGCGGAAAGGCATGCCGTGCGGTCACGGCGGCCTCGTCCTCGGGGGCCTCGGGGTGCTGCAAGCGGGCCCGGACGGTCCGGCCGAGCGAGGATGGCCCGAACAAGGCGTGGAACGACTCCGGCAGCACCTTCGGCCGCATGGTGTCGGGGTCGAGGTGCACCCACAGGGTCGCGGCCTCGACGTGTCCGCCACCCTCGCCGACGACCTGCACGCGGCGCTCGGCCCACCGGCCACCCACACCCGAGCACCAGGTGCTGAGCGCGATCGGCTCCAGGTAGACCGGGAACTGCCGCACCTCGATCTCGGTGCGCCGGACGACCCAGCCCATGACGTCGTCGAAGCCGGCGTCGCGGGTGTCGTCGTTGGCCACGTCCTGGAGGTAGCGCACGAGGGCGTCGAAGCGCAGCCGCCCGCCGGGTGAGGCGTCGCCGAGGCGGACGCGGCGCTGGCCGTGGTGAACTCGCCCCGACGGAGGCACCGGCACGAAGGCGTCGTCCGCTTGACCCCCTACCGTCCGCGCTTGGCCGCCCGGGCTGTTCGCTCCGCTCACGCGGCCGACGCTACCGAGGACCCGTGTGCCCGATAACCGGTTGACGCCGCCGCGGTCGACGTGATTTCCTAGCCAAGCCGCCAGATCCGGCTGCACGAAAGGACGACCCGACTGATGCTGCGCCTGTTCACGAACCGCACCGAGGCCCTCGTGGCCATCGGCGCGCGCCCGTGCGCGGCGATGCACGGGGGCGTCTGGATGGCTCGGCAGGACTTCAACGTTTCCACGGCCAAGCCCGCCCACCGGCTTCCGGGAGCACCGACGTAACAGCGACCACGTCGGAAGAGCACTCAGGAAGCCGTCGGGACAACCCGGCGGCTTCTCGCTTTTTCACCACACGAGCACCCAGGGGAACCCATGTACGTCATCGAAGACTCCAGCCACGAAGCGCCCGAGCAGGATGAGCTGGCGCAGGACGACCTGGAACAGGACGACCTGGCCAGGGAGCTGCGCACCATCGTCGCCCTGCGCACCAAGGGCCGGTGCCGGGATGGGCACGGGACGCTGACCCACCTGTTCTTCTCGGAGGACCTGTACGACATCGCCCGGGCCAAGGCCATCTGCGCCAAGTGCCAGGTGTCCGCGCTGTGCCTGAGCTCGGCGCTCGAACGCCAGGAGCCGTGGGGCGTCTGGGGCGGCCAGCTCCTGCTCGCCGGGCGCATCGTCACCAACAAACGGCCCCGCGGCCGACCACCGAAGCGCCCGCGGCCCGAGCTGGTCGTGGACGAGGTGCCCCTGCCTCCCTACCTCGCGCCCGCGGGCTGAGGAGGGGGGCGGCCGCCCCCGACCGTGCCATCCCCCGCCGATACCCTGACGACGTGCAACGGCCGCGGATCTTCGCGATCGCGCTGCTGGCGGCCGTCGTCGTCGGGACGGCGGGCGGATGGTGGTGGTCGACGCGCTCGTCGTCGACCGAGGAGCTCGGCACGGCCGGGGCCGACACGCTTCCGGACGACGGCATCCCTGTCGCGACCGACGTCACCGGCCGCCCGTTGCCCTCGGTCGACGCCGAAGACCTGAAGGGCACGGCGGTCGCCCTGCGCTCGCTCGAGGGCAAGCCGCTGGTCCTGAACTTCTGGTACAGCACCTGTCTCCCGTGCCGGAAGGAGATGCCCGACTTCCAGCAGGTGCACGACGAGCTGGGCGACAGCGTCCGCTTCATCGGCGTGAACCCCCTGGACAGCAGCGGTCGGGCGCAGGACTTCGCGACTCAGGTGGGGGCCACCTACGAGCTCCTGCGCGACCCCGACGGCCGGGTGACCTCGGCGCTCGGCGTCGCGCGGTTCCCGACCACCGTCTTCGTCGACCCCGACGGCACGATCCGGGCCACGAAAGCCGGTGCCCTGTCGGCCGACGCGCTGCGCAAGGAGATCCAGGAGCTCTACCCCTCGTGATCGACGGCGCGTTCGCCCTGGCCTTCCTCTCGGGCGTCGTCGCGACGGTCAACCCGTGCGGCTTCGCCATGCTCCCGGCCTACCTCTCGTACTTCCTCGGCATCGAGAGCCACGCCGCGGTCGACGAGCCGGCGCAGGCCAGCCTCCGCCGGGCCCTGCTGGTCAGCGCGTCGGTCTCGGCCGGCTTCCTCGCCGTGTTCACGGTGCTCGGCTTCGTGATCCGCGCCGGCGGTGACGGCGTGGCCGACATCATCCGCTACCTGAGCATCGTCATCGGGTTCCTGCTCATCGGCCTCGGCGTCGCCTTCCTGCTCGGGCGCACGCTGAGCATCTCCACACCGAAGCTGGACAGGGGTGGCCGAACCAGGACGGCGTGGTCCATGTTCGTGTTCGGGATCTCCTATGCCATCGCGTCGTTCGGCTGCACGATCGGCCCGTTCGTCCTGACGGTGCTCGGCAGCTTCACCCGCGACGGGACAGTGTCGGGCGTGCTCATGATCGTCGCCTACGGCCTGGGCATGGGCCTGCTGCTCACCACGCTCACCGTGACGCTGGCGCTGGCCCGCGGCGGCCTCCTGCGGGGGCTGCGCTCGGCCATGCGATGGATCGACAGTGTGGCCGGAGTCCTGCTCATCCTCGCCGGCCTCTACCTCGTCTACTACTGGTGGTACGACCTGGTCTCGGACACGGGGGCGAAGCAGGTCGCCGGCGGCGGGTTGAGCGCGTGGTTCCAGGGCCGAGCCGACCTGGTCGCAGGCTGGCTCAACGACCGCGGCGCCGGTCCGCTGGCCCTCGTGCTCGGAATCGTCACTGTCGCCGCCATCGCTGCCGTGGTGGCCCGGAGGCCGAAGACCCCTGAGCCGCAGCGGGTGCGACCGGACGACGGAGCGGCGCTGGCGACCGCGGAGACGCCGGCCTCCGATGTTCGCTGAGCTGCTCGCCCACCCGGGTGTCGAGGAGGTCGTCGAGCTGCGCGGGTCGTTCGGGTTCATGGCCTACCACGGCGGTTCCCTGGAGGAGGCCACCGACGTGATCGCGCGGTCCGCCGCCGACGCGGCCGGCGCCTCCTACTACGGCGTCCACCAGCCGGCCGACCTCCAGTGGCACATCCCCTCCATCCTGATCGACCCTGCCGAGTCCACCGCCCTCGCCTCATTTCTCGACCACGTCGACGCGGTGATCACCGTCCACGGCTATGGCCGGGACGGCTGGTGGGTCCGACTGCTCGTCGGGGGCACCAACCGGCCACTCGCCGAGCAGCTGGGCGACCACCTGCGCCGTCGGCTGCCCGCCTACGAGGTGGTCACCGACCTCCAGGACATCCCGCCGGAGCTTCGGGGGCTCCATCCCCGCAACCCGGTCAACCTGGTCCGTCGGGGCGGCGCCCAGCTCGAGCTGCCGCCCCGCGTGCGGGGCACCAGCCCACTCTTCTGGGACTGGGAGGGGCCGGGCCTCAACCCGCACACGCAGGCCGTCGTCGACGCGCTCGTGGCCACCGCCGCTTCCTGGGCCGCCTGAACCGCCCCCCGCACGCGGTCAGGGGGCGAGGCGCTCGACGATCCAGGGGGCATCGACCGTGTCCCGGCGATAGCGGAAGCGGTCGTGGAGGCGGCTCGGGCGACCCTGCCAGAACTCGATCGCCAGCGGCACGATGCGCAGGCCGCCCCAGTAGGGCGGCCGGGGCACCTCGTCGGCCGGGAAGCGGGCCTCCGCCGCGGCGACCGCGGCGTCGAGCTCGGCCCGGTCGGTCAGGACGCGGGACTGCGGCGAAGCCCAGGCCCCGATGCGGGAAGAGCGGGGGCGGCTGGCGAAGTAGGCGTCGGCCTCCCCGGCGGCCACCGGCTCGACGGACCCGCGCACCCGGATCTGGCGGTGCATCTCCAACCAGACGAAGGTCGCCGCTGCCCAGGGTCGGGCGGCCAGCTGCTGCGCCTTGGCCGACTCCAGGTTGGTGAAGAAGGCGAAGCCCCGCCAGTCCACCCCGCGCGCCAGCACCAGCCGCGCGTCAGCGCCGCCGTCATCGGCCACGGTCGCGACGGACATGGCGTTCGGCTCCGGCGCGCCGGCCGCCACCGCGGCGTCGTACCACACCCACCACTGCGCGATCGGATCGTCGTGCAGGTCCCCCCGATCCAGGGTGCCCCACTCGTAGTCCGAGCGCCGGTCGGCCAGACCCATCAGTCCCCCATGCCGACGCGCGACCCAGAAGGCGGCGGGATCTCACGG
>JBKPRL010000155.1:0-10638 GCA_046734535.1 bacterium
AAGCGGAGCTTGGACGGCGCGGGTGGCGGCAGCGGACCCCCCGGGGACGACCCGTTCGACGGGGCGGGGGTGCCAGCGTCGATGACCGGTACCGGCGCGGTGATCGGGTCGACCGGTGCGGGGGTGGCGCCGTCGGCGGACGTCGCGTCGCCGTCGGCGGGCGTCGCACCGTTGCTGGGCGCGCCGGCGGCGCCGGCGTCCGCGTCCGGACTGTCGACGAACACCTCGTCGGGGCTGACCGTGCCCGCGGCCAGCGCCTCTGCCTTGGCGGCCTTGCGTCGCCCGAGGAGCTTCACGACGCCACCTCTCGGTCGGCGATGCCGTCGTCGTGGGCGTCGAAGCCGATCTGGCGGATCTCGCTGCGCAGCGCGATACCGCGCGCTTCGAGCACGCGCGCCCGCACGGCAGCCATCAGCGCCCGGACGTCGTCCGCGCTGCCACCCTCGTCGGCCTGGATGAAGTTGGCGTGCTTCGGGGACACCTCGGCCGTGCCGAGGCGGAGGCCGCGCAGCCCCAAGCCGTCGATGAGCTCCCCGGCCGAGACCTGCCCGGGGACGGGGTTGACGAAGACCGAGCCGGCGTTCTGACCGCCGGGCTGGTGTTCCCGCCGCCAGCGGACGATCTCGGCCAGCACCGCCTCGGACGCGACACGGTCGCCGGAGGCGAGGGCGAAGCGCGCCGAGACGACGACCTGGTGGTCGGCCAGGTCGGAGCCTCGGAACCGCAGGCCGAGTGCACTGGCGGGCACCGCACAATCCTCGCCGCTGCGCAGGTCGTACACGCGGACCCCCACCACCGTGGACGCGACGTCCGAGCCGTGGCCGCCGGCGTTCATGCGCACGCCACCGCCCACCGAACCGGGTACGCCGACCGCCCACTCGAGGCCGGTGAGCCCCGCGGCGACCGTCTTGCGGGCGAGGACGGGCAGGCTCACCGCCCCCCCGGCGACCACATCGGTCCCTTCGACCTCGATCTCGAGGGCGAAGGCCCCCAGCGCCACGGCCAGGCCGGGGAAGCCACGGTCGGCCACGAGCAGGTTCGAGCCCCGGCCGACCACGAGCACGGGCAGGCCGGACGCGGCCAGCGCGCGGCGCACCACGGGCAGGTCGGCGACGGACTCCACCCGGGCCAGGATGGCGGCGGGCCCTCCGACCCGGTAGGTGGTCAGCGGTCCGAGCGGGGCATCCCGTTCCGCCAGCGGTCCGAGGATGCCCGCGGCGCGGTCGACCGCCGCCGCCAGCGGGCTCACGACCCGACCTTCCGGACCAGCCCGGCCAGCACCTCGTCCGGCAGCTCGGCGACGTCGCCGCAACCCATCGAGATGCAGACGTCGCCCGCCCGGAGCTCGCCCACGAGAAACGCCACCAGGTCCGCCCGCTGAGGCAGCCAGACGACCCGCTGCTCGGGGTGCGCGTCGCAGACCGCGTCGACCACGAGCTTTCCGGTCACGCCGGGGATCGGTGCCTGGCCGGACGGGTAGATGTCCGTGATGACCGCCACGTCGGCGTCGACGAACGCGTCGGCGTACGCCGGCGACAGCACGGACATGCGGTTGTAGCGGTTGGGTTGGAACACGGCGACACGGCGGGTCCAGCCGTCGCCGCTGCTCGCGGCGGCGAGCACGGCCGCGATCTCGCCAGGGAGGTGCGCGTAGTCGTCGACGAGGGTGATGCCCTCGTGACGACCCCGCACTTCGAAGCGCCGGGCGACCCCGCCGAAGCGGGTCAGGGCCCGCGCCGTGGCCGCGAACGACACCCCGACAGCATCCGCCATCGCGACCGCGCCGAGGGCGTTGCGCACGTTGTGCTGTCCCCGCAGCGGGACGATCAGCTCACCCAGCTCCGTGCCGTCGCGGTCGACGACGAAGCGCAGAGCCCCCTCGGCGCTGCTGATGTCCCGCGCCCGGTAGCGCGCTCCGGCGTCGATGCCGTACGTGATGGCGTGGTGCCGGGCGGCCAGGTCAGCTGTCACGGGGTCGTCGGCACAGAGGACCTTCGGGCCTTCGATCTGGGCCAGGTAGCGGTCGAAGGCGTCGACGACGGCGTCGAAGGTGCCGTAGTGGTCGAGGTGGTCCGCCTCGACGTTGGTGAGGATGGTGCCGGTGAGGGGCAGCTCGAGGTGCGTGCCGTCGCTCTCGTCGGCCTCGACCACCAGCCACGGGCCGCCCGACCAGTGCGCGCTCGTCCCCACCTCGTGCAGGTCGCCGCCGACGACGTAGCTCGGATCGAGCCCACCCTCGGCCAGGACCATGGCCAGCATCGAGGTGGTGGTCGTCTTCCCGTGGGTACCCGCCACCGCCAGCCCGTCGGCCTGCGCGCAGATGGCGGCCAGCATTCCCGCGCGGCGCAGCACCACGGTCCCCTGCTCGGCCGCCGCCACGAGCTCCACGTTCCCGGCCGGTATCGCGGTCGAGGCGGTGACGGCGTCAACCCCCTTGACGTGGTCCCGATCGTGGCCGACGTGGACGGTGACGCCCGCGGCTCGCAGCCGGTCGAGCACCGGCAGCTCGCGGAGGTCGCTGCCCGAGACGTCATGGCCCATCTCGGCGAGGGTCAGCGCGATGGCGCTCATGCCCGGCCCACCGACGCCGACGACGTGGTACCGGCCGGGGCGCGAGAGATCGAGTGGGGCCTCCGGGCGCGTGCTCATCGAACTCCGCTCCCGGCCGCCACCTCTTCGATGAGGAGGGGCAGGCGGCCGCTGTGGTGGATCTCACCCGCGGCGCGAGCCGCTGCCGCCATGGCCGGCAGGGTTGACGGATCGGCGCGGAGCTGCTCGATCTCGCGCGCCAGCCGGTCCGGCGTGAGCTGCGACTCGGGGAGCAGCACCGCGGCGCCGACGGCGGCGAGGCTGCGTGCGTTGTCGGTCTGGTGATCGGCCGCCGCGCCCGGCCAGGGCACGAGGATCGACGGGAC
Organism: bacterium; assembly: GCA_046734535.1. Lineage (GTDB taxonomy): Bacteria > Actinomycetota > Acidimicrobiia > Acidimicrobiales > Ilumatobacteraceae > DASTFY01. Next base: position 2,916 of record JBKPRL010000155.1, read on the forward strand.
CCCGATGGCGGCCAGCTCGGCGACGGTGCTGGCGCCGGCGCGCGCGACGACCAGATCCGCCGCCGCGTAGGCCATCGGCATGCGCTCCTCGTAGCCGACCACGGTGTACAGGATGCCGTGTCGTGCTGGTCCTGCCGCCGCGGTGGCGTCCTCGTCGGTCAGGAACCGCTCGCCGACGACGTGGTGCACGGCGAGGTCGCTGCGCTCCGCCGACGAGGCCACGAGACCCCGCACGGCGTCGTTGAGCACCGCTGAGCCGAGCGATCCACCCGCCACGAGGACGACGAAGCGGTCGGGTGGCAGGTCGAACGCCGCTCGCGCCGCGGCGCGATCGCGAGTCGGGTCCACGTCGAGCACGACCCGCCGCAGCGGCGCTCCGGTCAGCCTGGCACGGGGCAGCCCCGAACCGGGGAACGCCACCGCCGACGCCGCGGCGAGGCGGGCCGCCAGCTGGCTGGCGCGCCCGGGCCGGCGGTCGTAGCTGACGACGACGATGGGGATGCGCAGCCGGCGGGCGGCGAGGACGGCGGGCAGGCTGGCGTAGCCGCCCACGGACACGACGACGCGGGGACGGAGGGTCCGGAGCAGGACGGTCGCGTCGCGGACGGCGCGGCGCAGCTTCGGCCCGAAGCCCAGGTTGCTGCGGTCCAGCCGGCGCTGCACCCCGACCACGTCGAGGAACGTGTGGGGCAGCCCGGTCGGCGGGACCAGCCGCGTCTCGATCCCCCGCTGCGCGCCGACGTAGTGGAGGTCGGTCAGCGGGTGGCCGCGATCGACGAGGGCCTCGGCCACCGCCAGCGCGGGCAGGACGTGGCCGGCGGTGCCGCCGCCACTGATCACCGCATGGGCCCGCTCCGCTGGCACGGCCGCGGGCCGGGCCACGCGCCCTGCCCGCCGGCGTGCCGCGTCAGGGCTCACCGGCTGTTCCGCGCGCACCCCAGCAGCAGCCCGGCCGCCGTCATCGTCACCAGCAGCGACGTGCCGCCGAACGAGAGGAACGGCAGGGTCAGGCCGGTGACCGGCAGCATGCCCGTCACGCCGCCGATGTTGATGATGGCCTGAGTGGCGATCCAGGCGGTGATGCCGCCGGCCAGCAGCTGGCTGAAGCGGTCGGCCGCGCGGAGGGAGGTGCTGACGCCGAGGTAGAGGAACACGAGGAAAAGGCCGATCACGCCGATCACACCGATGAGCCCGAGCTCCTCGGCGAGGACGGCGAAGATGAAGTCGGTGTGGGACTCGGGCAGGTAGCCCCACTTCGCCCGGCCGGCGCCGAGGCCGGTGCCGGGCACCCCGCCCGACGCGATGCCGATGAGGGACTGCCACACCTGGAAGCCCGAGTCGCCGCGGTGCGCGGCGAGGTCGAGGAAGGAGAGCCAGCGCTCGCGCCGGTAGGGCACGCTCGTGACGAACGCCGTCCCGACCACGAACAGGCTGCCGGCCGCGGCGCTGAGCGGGAGCAGCGGAGTGCCGGCGATGAAGGCGACGGCGAGCACGATCGTGGCCAACACGATGGCCGAGCCCAGGTCTCCCTGGAGGAGCACGATGGTCGAGGCCAGCGCCAGCATGAGCATCACCGGGCGGAACGTGGCCTGCAGGTCCCCCATGCGGTCCGCACGGCGGGCCAGCAGGTCCGCGGCGTAGACGAGGAGCACGAGCTTCAACAGCTCCGAGGGCTGGAAGCCGAAGGGACCGAGGTCGAACCAGGCTCTCGCCCCGTTCACCTTCACGCCGAGGCCGGGCACGAGCACCGCGATGTTGACGGCGAACACGATCAAGAGGCCGGGCCGGACGAGCGATCGCACCACGGAGTGGGGGATGCGGTAGGCGATGAGGAGCGTCGCTGCGCCCAGCGTGGCCCACAGCGCCTGGCGGCCGAAGTACGTCCAGCCCGAGCTGCCCTGGCGCAAGGCGTCGATCGACGAGGCCGACAGCACCATGATCAGCCCGAGCATGCAGAGGACGAACACCGCGACCAGCAGCACGTAGAAGCTGGTCGGCGGGGGGCTGGTCCTCCGTCGCCGGCGGACCTTGGTGACCGTGGCCGCCGGGTGGCGGCGAACCGCCTTCAGCTTGTCCTTCTCCAGCGCCCGCGGCCGCACGCCGAGATGGGTCGTGGTCCCCGTCATCCCTCAACCCCCTGGAGCTCGTGAACGAGTCGGGCGAAGTCGTCGCCCCGCTCGCCGTAGCTGCTGTACCAGTCGAAGCTGGCACAGGCCGGCGACAGCAGGACCGTGTCGCCGGCGCGGGCCAGGCCTCGCGCCAGCTCGACCGCGTCAGCCATCGAGCCCGCCTCTGCGACGGGGAGCTGGGGGGCGACGGCGCGGAACGCGTTCGCGACGTCCTGGGCGGCCTCACCGAGCGCGACGACGGCGCGGACGTGCGTCGCCACGGTGCCCAACGGGCCGAGGTCCAACCCCTTGTTCCGGCCGCCGGCCAGCAGGACCACGTCGTGGAAGCCGCGGATCGCGGTGGCCGCGGCGTGCGGCGTCGTGGCCTTCGAGTCGTCGTACCACTCGACGCCCCCCACCGTGGCCACGAGCTCGATCCGGTGCCGTGGCGCCCTGAAGCCGGCCAAGCCGCCGGCGACGCCGGCGACGGTGCCCACGCCTGCCTCGAGCACGCCCGCCGCGGCTGCCAGCGCATCAGTCACGTCGTGGGGCAGGGCCCGCCGCAGATCGGCGACCTTCGTCAACGGCCCCTGAGGCCCCCGGAGCTCGCCATCCTCGACGCGGTAGTCGGCGCTCGTGCCGAACGTGACATGACGACCGGGAGCCGTCGCGAGACGGGCCATGACGGATGGGTCGTCGGCGTTGCCGATGGCCGCGTCGTCGGGCCGCTGATGGTCCCACAGGCGCGCCTTGGCCTCCTCGTACCCCGCCATCGAGCGGTGCCAGTCCTGGTGGTCGGGCGCCAGGTTGAGCCACACCGCCGCCTCCGTCCGGAAGCGCTCGGTGAAGGCCAGGCGGAAGCTCGAGCACTCGACGACGAACGCGTCCACATCACGGTCGATGGCCTCGACGAGCGGCAGCTCCGTGTTCCCGGCCGCCGCGGCACGCCGGCCGCTGGCCTCGACCATCGCCGTCGCCATGAGTGTCGTCGTCGTCTTGCCATCGGTGCCGGTGACGGCCACCATCGGGCGGGGGCCACCCGCGCGGGCCTGCTCCCACCCGTACGCGAGCTCGAGCTCACTGCGGACGGGCACGCGTGCGTCGGCGGCCGCCGCGAACAGCGGGTGGCGCTCGGGGAGCCCGGGGCTCGGCGTCACCAGGTCGACTCCGGCCACGAGCGCCGCCAGCGCGCCCCCGGCCGGTGCCTCGACCAGCTCGACACCGAGCTCGGCCGCGGTGGTGCGCATCGTGTCGGTGACCCGGTCGTCGGCCACCGTCACCCGCCAGCCGCGGGCCTGCAGTGCGCGAGCGGTGGCGACGCCGGTGACGGCGAGTCCGTAGACGAGGGCGGAGGACGTCACGCGACACCTATCCGGCGCGCGAAGTCGGCGTAGAACAGGCCGAGGGCCATGGCGACGCCGATGCCGGCCACGATCCAGAACCGGATCACGACCGTCGTCTCGGGCCAGCCGACGAGCTCGAAGTGGTGGTGGATCGGCGTCATGCGGAAGATGCGCCGCTTGTTGAACAGCTTGTAGCTGCCCATCTGCAGGGCCACCGAGCCGATCTCGATGACGTTGAGGACGCACACCAGCGGCAGGAGGAGGGTGGTGTCGGTGGCGAGGGCGAGCAGCGCGAGCGCGGCGCCGAGCCCGAGCGCGCCGACGTCGCCCATGATGATCCGCGCCGGCGCGGCGTTCCACCAGAGGAACCCCACGCAGGCGCCCCCGAGGGCCACGGCGAGGATCGAGATGTCGAACGGGTTGACGATGTAGGGGTAGAGGGTCGGGTTGCGGAGGCCCCAGAAGGCGATGATCGTGAAGGCGAAGAAGCCGAGGATGGCGGAGCCGGCCGCGAGGCCGTCGAGCCCGTCGGTCGTGTTCACCGCGTTGACGGTCGAGAAGATGATGACGCCGGCCCACACCACCCAGCCGACCTTGCCCAGCTCCCAGCCGGGGCGGTCGGCGCGGGTCAGGCCGATGCGGGTGTCGATCTTGGTGAACGACACCATGACGATTGCGATCAGGAACGACATCCCGAGCGTGATCCAGCCCTTCTTCTTCCACAGGATGCCCCGGTTGTGGGCGCGGCGGACCTTGAGGAAGTCGTCGAGGAAGCCGAGGCCGGCCATCGCGCCGATCCCGGTGATCATGAACAGTGCGTGGTCGGAGAAGTACGCGCCCCGGCGAAAGTGGGCCACGAGGTAGCCGACGACGGCCGACGCCAGGATGGCCAGACCACCCATGGTCGGTGTGCCGGCCTTGTGCTGGTGCTCCGGCCCGCGGTCCTCGGGCCCGAGGATGGGCTGGCCCTTGCCCCGACTGCGGAAGAAGCCGATCAGGAAGCGCGTGCCGAACAGCGAGACGACCATGGCGACCGAGCCGGCGATGAGGAGCGCGATCACCCGCGGCCCTCCAGCAGCTCCCGGGCCACGACGCGGTCGTCGAAGGGCAGCCGCTGGCCGCCGATCGTTTGGGTGGTCTCGTGGCCCTTGCCGGCGATGACCACGGCGTCGCCGGCGGTGGCGGCGTCGAGGCCGAGCGCGATGGCCGCCCGCCGGTCCGGCTCGACGACGAGCGCGGTGCGCCGGGGTAGGGGGACGCCGGCGACCACCGCCGCGATGATCGCGTCCGGGTCCTCGTCCCGAGGGTTGTCCGACGTGACGACGACCAGGTCGGCCCGCTCGGCGGCTTCCCGCCCCATGAGGGGGCGCTTGGCCGCGTCGCGGTCGCCGCCGCATCCGAAGACGACGATGACGCGACCGGACGTCGCGGCGCGGACCTCGTCCAACAGGCCAGCCAGGGCGTCGGGCGTGTGGGCGAAGTCGACCAGGACGCGAAACGGCTGCCCGGCATCGACCGACTCCATCCGCCCCGGGACGGGCGCGGCGTTGCTCAGCCCGCGCGCGATGGTCACGTCGTCGATGCCGAGCAGCGAGGCCACGGTGGCCGCGGCGACCGCGTTGCTCACGTTGAAGCGGCCGCCGATCGGCAGGCGCACTGCGTGCCCGTGCCAGCCGAAGCGGGCCGACGTGGCATCGACCTCGATGTCATCCACGTCGGCCAGCGAGTACGGGACAACCGGAATCGTTGCAACATCAACTATCTGCCGACCGCGCACGTCGTCGACGTTGACGACGGCGCGGTCGGTCAGGTCCGGTGTGAACAGCGCGGCCTTGGCCGCGAAGTAGCGCTCCATCGTCCCGTGGTAGTCCAGGTGGTCGCGTCCGAGGTTGGTGAAGACCGACACCGCGAACCGCGTGCCGTCGACCCGGTGCATCGCGAGCGCGTGGGACGAGACCTCCATGGCGACGGCCCGCCGACCCGTGGCCGCCAGCTCGGCGAGGCGGCCTTGGAGCTCGGGCGCTTCGGGGGTCGTGAAGGAGCCGGTGAGGGTCCCGATGACGCCGGTCGACCAACCGGCCGCCTGGAGCACGGCGGCCACCAGCGCCGTGGTCGTCGTCTTGCCGTTCGTGCCCGTGACGCCGATGGTCGTCATCCGCTGGGAGGGATGGTCCCACAACGTGGCCGCCAGCGGGCCCATGGCGCGGCGAGCATCCGGAACGACGACCTGCGGGGCTCCGAGGTCGAGTACGTGCTCGACCAGCAGGCTCCCGGCCCCGGCGGCAATCGCGGCGCCGGCAAAGCGGTGACCGTCGTCGTGCTCGCCCCGCAGGCAGCAGAACAGGTCACCCGGCTGGATCCGGCGGGAGTCGAGGGCCATCCCCCCGATGCTGGCCGACGCATCGCCGACGATTGTCGCGGCGACGACCGGCGTGCCCTCGAGGAGCGCTGCGACCGTCATCTCCGCCCCCGTCCTCACGGTTGGTCGGGAGCGACCGTGCAGGTGTCACCGGTGGACGTGGGCGGGACCTGCAGGCGGGCCAGGGCCTCTCGGGCGACGTCCATGAACAGCGGCGCCGCCACCTGGGCGCCATAGTGCTCCCCGGAGCCCGGCGGCTCGTCGATGGACACGAGGACGGTGAGGCGGGGGTGCTCGGCCGGGACGAAGCCGGCGAAGCTGGCGTAGTACTTCTTGTGGCCGCTGGCGTCCACGTAGCCGCCCTGGTCGGTGGCCTTGTAGGCGGTCCCGGTCTTGCCCGCCACGGTGTAGCCGTCGATCCGGGTGACGTTCCTGGCCGTGCCCCGGCAGACGACCTCGCGCAGGATGCGGTTCATCTCGTCGGCCACCGGCCGCGAGAGCACCTGGTGCTGCTCGGGTGCCGGCGCCGCCCTCTCCTTGCCGTCGCGCCCGATCATGGCCTGCACCAGGCGGGGCGCCACGTAGGTCCCTCCATTGGCGATGGTGTTCATCGCCGCGGCCAGCTGCACGGCGGTGACGGCGACGCCCTGGCCGTACGCCACCGTGTAGCGCTCCGTGCCCTGCCACTTGTCGGCCGGCTTGAGGATGCCCTTGGCCTCGCCGGGGAAGCCGAGGTCCGTGCGCTGGCCGAAGCCGAAGGCCCGCAGGTAGCGGCCCTGCGCGTCGGCCCCGAGCGCCTTGCTGACCGTCATCGTGCCGATGTTGGAGGACTTGGCGATGATCTGGGCGAGGGTCATGGGCTCGGTGGGGTGCGGCTCGGCGTCGGTGAAGATGTGATCGGAGAACTTCTCCCGGGGCGGCACCATCCACGTGGACTGCGGGTTGGCGACACCCTCTTGGAGGGCGGCGGCGGCGGTCACGATCTTGGCCACTGAGCCCGGCTCGTAGGTGTCGACCGCGGCCAGGTTGGCCGAGGACAGCTCGACCTTGCCGGTATCGGCGTTGCGGCGGGCGTTGGCCATGGCCAGCACGTCTCCCGAGGCGGTGTCCATCACCACCACCATCCCACCCTTGGCCTGCACGGCCTCGACCTGGGAGACGAGCAGGTGCTCGGTCACGTACTGCAGGTTCCGGTCCAGGGTGAGCACCAGGTCATCGCCGGGCGTCGGGGGGATCAGCTGGTGCTGGCCGGCCGGGATCGTGCGGCCGTCCTGGCCCCGCTCCCGCACCAGCTCGCCGGTCTGGCCGGTCAGCACCTTGTCGTAGGCGAGCTCCAACCCAGAGGTGCCCCTGCCATCGGGGTCCGTGCCGCCGATGATGCTGGACGCCAAGTTGTCGCTCGGCTGGAACCGGCGCGACTCGGGGTAGTCGCTGATGCCGGGCAGGTGGAGCGCCCGGACCTGCTCGGCGACCATGTCATCGACCTGGCGGGCCACGTACGCGAACTCCCGCTGGTCGGACGGCGACGTGCGGAGCAGCCGCCGGGCCAGCGCGTTCGTCTGGGCGGGGTCGAAGTGGAGCAGGGGGGCGAGGGCGTTGGCGGTGCCGGCCGGGTCGATGATCAGGCGGGGATCGGCCCAGATCGTGGTCTGCGGGATCGAGATCGCCAACTCGTAGCCGTTGCGGTCGAAGATGGCGCCGCGTGCGGCGGGCAGCGTCGTCGAGCGCACGCGCTGACGCTCGCCGGCCTCCCGGAACGACGCCGCCTCGGCCGTCTGCAGCAGGGCGACCCGTCCGATCAGGATGGCGAACCCGACGAGCGCCACGCCGAGCACGGCGACGAGGCGGGGTCGGGTGCGCCCGGCGCGCCGCGTGTGGACAGGAGGCGGCGGTGGAGCCGCCCGGGTGGAGTG